>NZ_CAXSKS010000002.1:23661-356145 GCF_964238105.1 Coprococcus sp. HPP0074
AAATGGGACCAATAGGGCTCGAACCTATGACCCTCTGCTTGTAAGGCAGATGCTCTCCCAGCTGAGCTATGATCCCATCTAATAGCGGGAACAAGATTTGAACTTGCGACACCACGGGTATGAACCGTGTGCTCTAGCCAACTGAGCTATCCCGCCATATATAATTCTCTATGAAGGCTTTTCATAGAAATGGGACCAATAGGGCTCGAACCTATGACCCTCTGCTTGTAAGGCAGATGCTCTCCCAGCTGAGCTATGATCCCATATTCTTGCGGGTTTCGCTCACCGCTAACCCGCTCTGCTATTATACTACTATTTTTTCTCAAATGTCAATATGTTTTTTCATATTTTTTTATTTTTTTCAAAAAAATGGAAAATCCATGTAAACTATTATCGACTTTCTTGTTTTCGACAGCTCTCTTTCCTCTATTTGTCGTCCAGTTTCAACACGCTCATGAATGCTTTCTGAGGAATTTCTACATTTCCAACCTGCCGCATTCTCTTCTTTCCTTCTTTCTGTTTTTCCAGAAGCTTTCTCTTACGAGAGATATCTCCACCGTAACATTTTGCAAGAACGTCTTTTCTCATCGCCTTCACAGTCTCACGGGCAATGACCTTGCTTCCAATTGCTGCCTGGATCGGAATTTCAAACAGCTGTCTCGGAATCTCCTCTTTCAATTTCTCACACATCTTGCGTCCACGTTCATAGGCTGTTCCGCTATGTACGATAAAGGAAAGAGCATCCACTTCTTCTTTGTTGATCAAAATATCCAATTTCACAAGCTCTGACTGCTGATAGCCAAGCATCTCATAATCAAAGGAAGCATAACCTCTCGAACGAGATTTCAGCGCATCAAAGAAATCATAAATAATTTCATTTAACGGAAGATGATACCGCAGCACCGCTCTCGTTTCCTCGATATATTCCATCCCCTGATATTCCCCGCGTCGTTCCTGACAGAGATCCATAATTGCCCCGATAAATTCTGATGTAACCATAATCTCTGCCTTTACCATTGGCTCTTCCATATATTCAATCTCTGCCGGATCCGGGAGATTGGATGGGTTTGTCAGCTCGATCACTTCTCCATTTGATTTGTGTACTTTATAAATAACGCCCGGTGCAGTTGTCACGAGATCCAAGTTGTACTCTCTCTCCAGACGTTCCTGAATGATCTCCAGATGGAGAAGCCCTAAAAATCCACAGCGGAATCCAAATCCCAGTGCAACGGATGTCTCCGCCTCAAACTGCAGCGCCGCATCATTTAATTGAAGTTTTTCCAACGCATCTCTTAAATCCTGATATTTTGCGCCATCAGCCGGATAAAGTCCACAGTACACCATCGGCTGGACTTTCTTATATCCCGGCAATGCCTCCGCGCATGGTCTGGATGCATCTGTGATGGTGTCTCCGACTCTTGTATCTTTGACATTTTTCAGGCTGGCAGTGATATATCCTACCATTCCTGCACTCAGTTCTTCACATGGGATAAACTGTCCTGCGCCAAAATATCCAACTTCTACAACCTCTGCTTTTGCCCCGGTCGCCATCATCAGGATTGGAGTTCCTTTTCGAACAGTCCCTTCCTTGATTCGGCAAAAGACGATCACTCCTTTGTATGGGTCATACACCGAGTCAAAGATCAACGCCTGAAGTGGTGATTTCGGATCTCCTCCCGGCGCCGGTATCTTCTCGACGATCTGTTCTAATACCTGATCAATATTTAGCCCTGTCTTTGCAGAGATCCGCGGCGCATCTTCTGCCTCGATTCCAATGACGTCTTCGATTTCTTCGATTACCCGTTCCGGCTCTGCACTTGGAAGATCTATTTTATTGATGACTGGCATCACGTCCAGATCATGGTCGAGCGCCAGATACACGTTGGCCAGTGTCTGTGCCTCAACGCCCTGCGCCGCATCCACAACAAGGATCGCACCATCACATGCTGCAAGGCTCCTTGATACTTCATAATTGAAGTCAACATGTCCCGGAGTGTCAATTAAATTAAAAATATATTCTTCTCCATCTTTTGCCTGATAAACAATGCGGACTGTCTGCGCCTTGATCGTAATTCCACGTTCCCGCTCCAGCTCCATATTATCAAGCACTTGTGACTGCATCTCACGACTTGTCAGCAGTCCGGTCTTCTCTATGATCCGGTCTGCCAAAGTCGACTTCCCGTGATCGATATGTGCAATAATACAAAAATTTCGTATCTTACTCTGATCTATTCCTGCCACTAAAATTCCTCCATCTCTCTATCTCTATCCCTCAGCCAAAATCATCTATACAAAGAAGTTTTCACTTCCCTTCCCGAAAGCTGAGGCGTTGTTTCTTTTTAACATCGCATTATTATATCATGCCATACTGTATTTTACAATGAAAAGTTCCGTCGCAAGTGCGTCTGTCAACCGCCCCGTCTTTACACTTTCCTCAAGGTCTGCTGCCATCTCCAGAATCTCTCTCAGTTCCTTTTTCTTAAAAAGCTTCGCCTGCCCTTGATATTTTCCGACAACAAACGTGTGCAGTCCTGTTTTTTCTCCGATTTCTTTTCTTCCATATCCACTCTGATCCAGTTCTTTCACCTCCAAAAGCAGGCGGAACTGACGGACAAGAAGAAACAAAATCCGCATCGGTGGTTCTTTCAACGCAAGCAGATCGTAATAAAGCTCTAGTGCTCTTTTTTGTTTCTTCTCGGCAACTGCTGCAACCATTTCAAAAATCTGATTGGAAATATGTGTCGTGCAGATTTCCTCCACATCTTCCACTGTGATTGCATCTTTCTCCAGTGTATAACAAAACAGCTTTTCCAATTCTCTCTGGAGATTCTCCATATCATCCCCGGTCTTTGCGAGAAGAAACTGTACGGTTCGCTCGGAAATCTGCTTCCCTTCCCGTTTCACCATCCCAAGGATCCATCGAACCAGTGTATGTTCGTCCTGTCGTCCCAGTTCCACGATACGCCCTTTTGCTTTCACTGCCTTATAAAGCTTTCCGCGCTTGTCAACTTCCTCTTCTACAAACAGAAAGTAGGATGTCTCCGGAAGTTCTTTCAAATAATCTGCCAGCTCCGGGGTGGCATTTTTGAAAAATCCCGAATTTTCCACAACGATCAGACGACGCTCACTAAAAAACGGCATCGTCTCTGCCAGATCGATCAACTCTTCCGGATGGATTCCCTTCCCTTCATAATAAGAGTAATTCATCGTATCTCCTTCATTGACAATCGCTTTTGACAACCGGTCTTTATATTGTTTCTTTAGATATACTTCTTCCCCATACAGCAGATAGATCTGCTTAAATTCTCCTGTCTTTAAATCTTCATTTAAACTTTTCATCGATCACCTCTGCCCTTTCCGTTTCCTGAAAATCCTTTTTCATCATATCACAGATGTTCCCACTACGTAAAGAGGATAGCGTGCCAGTTTTCTTTGCGCCACCTTCCTATTTCCATCCTGACAAATACCCCTTTCCATCGTCAATCCTAAAACAAATCGCTCCATTGTCCTGTGTGCTATAGATTTTTACCCCAGATTGTTTTAAACGTTGAATCGTCTCCTGATTTGGATGTCCGTAGGAATTGTTACGTCCTGCGGAGATAATTGCATACTTTGGTTTGACCTGTTCTAAAAACAACTCTCTCGTTGAATTTTTCGATCCATGGTGTGCAACTTTCAAAAGAAAGATTTCTTCAGAAAATCTGTCAACCAGTTCTTCTTCTCCCTTTCCCTCCACATCCCCTGTTAAGAGCAGTTTTACGTTTTGACAAGTTACTTTCAGCACGAGGGAACTGGCATTTCCCGGATCTGCTTCTGAATTTTCTGCCGGGTGGATACATTCAATGGAAATGCGAGCATCTTCCACGGATTCTCCCTCATGCATCGCCACAACCGACACCCCTTGCATATCCGCCTGATATGCCAGCTGCCAAAGGGTATCGTCCCATACGTCCTTTCTCGGAAGCACAAGTGTGTCGATGGAGATTCCATATGCCTGCCGTTCCATCAGTTCTACAATTCCATTCAAATGGTCCTGATCTCCATGTGTAACAAAAACATAATCCAGCTTTCTGACTCCTTTTGATTTCAGAAATGGTTCAATCCGATATTTTCCCACCTGTTTGATATCGGTACTTCCTCCATCGATCATACAAGTCAATCCCGCATCTGTCTGAAGAAAAATCCCATCTCCCTGCCCTACATCAAGAAATGTCACTTCCAGTTCTTCTTTTCTAATTTCAATAATAAGAATCAATGCCAACCCTGTGATCCACAACACACTTCCTACCTTTTGTTTCCAGTTCCATACCCGGTTCTGAACTTCCTTTTTCCATTTCCCTTTCTTTTCTTCCATTTTCTTTTCTATTATCTTTCTTCTCCACCACATCACAAACGCAAAAAGCAGACAATAATATATCACAATCTTCCAGATTTCCGGTTTCCCAGTCACAACAACAGCATTAGGAAGCCTCAGAAACATCCGACAGAGTAACTCATAACCTTCCAGAAGAAATCCACTGCTTTTTAAAACAAGACTGCCACCCGGCATCCACAAAACGGCTAGAAAAAGCCCAATGATTGCTGTGCCAAGGATCCAGCTCATCAGAGGGATGACAAGCAGATTGAGAAAGATCGCATACAGCGATATTTCACAATAGAAAAAACTTAGGATCGGATGGAGCATTACAGTAATTGCCAAACTTCCGGATAGTGTCTGTAACCATTTCTTTTTCCCCGCAAAAATTTCCTGAAATATTGGGCAGAGAAGCACAATTCCAAGAATCGCCCCAAAAGACAAAAGGAATGCAGCGTCTGTCAAATCGTCCGGATTTTCTGCTGCGCTCCATGCCGCTGCCACTGCCAGAGCCGTTGGCAGGTCATAGACCCTTCCGGCTGCATCTGCACCAATACGAAGAAGGAACATGAAAAAAGCTCGCTGTGTAGATACACTCATCCCCGTCATGCATGCATATCCCCCAAGCACAACCGCACTTGTAATCCCCGCTATACAAAAAGAACATCCTCCTTTCCGGAGCCATTGGTAGAAGGCATGGCCGATCAAAGATATGTGCAAACCGGAAATTGCAAGCAAATGGCTGATTCCGCTTTTCTGATACAGTTCTTTCACTTCCGGATCCATCCCCGCTTTCTCGCCCAACACCATTGCCGCAAGAATTCCTCCGTTTTTCTTTCCCAGGCAGTGTTCAAACACTTCCCTGCTCCTCTGCCGCATCCGAAACAGCATCTCCCTTAAAGAAACTTTTGCCCGCTCCGTGACCAAGATCTCTTTCGCCCACAAAAATCCTGTTGTATGTTTCTTCCGATAATACTCTCTCTGATCAAAATTCCCAGGATTACGTGCTTCTTCAAAGGTCTCTCCATCTCCTTTTACACAAATGCGATCGCCGATTTTTACTTTACGGAACGAATCGTCATAAATCACTATTTTTTCTTTCTCAATATATTGCTTCTTTTTCTGTCTGGATTGTTTTTCAAGATTTCCAATTGTCAAGATTTGTTGTTTTGATGTGATTGATTTCTGAAGGACAGTTCCTTCTATCTGAATTGTTGTAGAAGAGGGAAAAGCAGGATTGTCCATCGTTTTCCCCATTATCAAAGTAGCTGCCAGCCTGAGCAACAAAAAGAAGATGCACAGGAGACAGAGTGGTTTCTTTCTCACTTCTGCTCCTCCTTCTTCCTAACAGCTTCGCCGTCAAACGGTTGTTCCAGAGAAATGCCTTTGTAGCTTTGGTCACTTTTTCCGTTGACTAAGATCTGAACTGCCCGGATTTCTTTTCCGTTTTCCATCAAGGAACGGACAAGCGCCTCTATCTGCAACGCCGGATCCATCCGCGATTCCTGATGAAGAAAGGTGTCATCAAAGTTGACATAGCAGATTCCGTCCTTGACAGAAGTTCCGATCAGACGAACTTTAGAATCCAGTACCGGCTGAAGTTTCCCTGATGTCGGCCCTTTGAGCAAACGCTCCATGGCAAGTTTTTCTGTTGACAGATTCGTATTGTAGCGTACCTCCTCTAACACCTCCGGCACAAGCGCAGTACCTTCTTCATTTCCAAAATACAGTGTAAGGTCCGTTTTTTCATAAGAGTGTAGCACAGAACCTGTATTTTTAATAAAATCTTCTGCCCGCATGCTTCCAACAACCTGTCCTTCCTTATCCGTCAGTGGATTGCCCTCTACTTCAAATGCGACCGACTCGATGCCATCAATCTGCACAAGCGATTGGACGATCGCCGCCCGGCAAAGTACCTCCCGGACCGCTCCCATCTCATAATATCCTCCGCCAAAATTAACTGTGATCTTTCCCTCTTGCACCTCAAATCCAAGTACCTTTACCCGTTTTGAGATCACCGGTTTCATCTCCACATCCTCCGGCGCTTTGGAAAGTGCTTTTAACATCGCCCGTGCAGCTTTCTCTGCATCTTTCTCTTTGATCTGATACGGTTCTTTCTCAATAGTTGTCTCCTCACTGTTCATGTAATAAATTCCATCACCGGAAACACTCTTCTTTTCTTTCCCACATGCAGCAAGCAACATGATTCCCAGTACCACAAGTAGCCCAATTCCGATTTTCTTTTTCAAATTTCCTGTCATCTTCTCTCTTTTTGTCTTCCCTTTCATTTCTGCTCACCGGAATGTTACGCAATATAGGTCAAAGGAACACGAACAGTAAACGTCGTTCCTTCCCCTTCTTTACTGTGTACTTTCACAATTCCTCTATGCATTAAAATTGCATTTTTCGCAATCGCAAGCCCAAGTCCGGTTCCTCCAATCTCTCGGGAATGTGATTTATCTACCCGATAGAAACGCTCAAAAATATGCTCGACGGCATCTTCCGGAATCCCGATACCAGAGTCTGCAACTTTGATATAGAAATATTTATAATCTGCGTTCAGAGAGACATGCACCCATCCCTCCTCATGATTATATTTGATTGCATTTTCCACCAGATTAGAAATCGCAAGCGTCAGCTTCACTTCGTCCACCTCCGCAATCACCGGACGGAAACTTTCAAATACAACTTCGATATTATGTTGTACCGCAATCGGCCGCAGACGTTTTAAGATCAATTCCAGAAGATCATTGATATTTTCTGACTTGATATTTAAATCCGCCGACGTCTTGTCCAGCTTGACAAGTGACAGCAGGTCATTGATAATCTTATTCTCCCGCTCGATTTCTGCCGCGATATCCTCCATAAATTCCTGATACAATTCCGCAGGTGCGCCTTCCTGTGCCAGGAGGGAATCGGCTAACACTTTCATCGAAGTCAATGGTGTCTTCAGTTCATGGGAGACATTTGAGACAAATTCCTGCCTGGAATCATCAAGAATCTTAAGTCTTCCAAGCATCTTATTAAATGCATCAGAAATCAGCATTGTCTCGGTATAGGCATTCTCGTGAAGATTGTCCGTATCATACCCTTCCGTCACGGCTCCGATTGCCTGTGTAATTCTTCCAAACGGCCGCACAAGAAGCGCGGAAACAAAAAAGGAAATGGTAATGATCACAACTCCGACAGCAATCTCCACAGCAACCGCTTTGGAATGCAGAACATCTACACTGTCCACAACGGAATCGGTGGAAACACTGACAAGCATGATCCCTTCAGTCTGTCCGCTATTCGGATCCTGGATTGCCTGCGTCACCTCAATATAGTGGTTTTTCGAATCATACTCACTTGTATTGTTTCCCCCATAGCACTCCATCACCGCCTCTGAAATGATTGTTTTCCCTTCCTCCATGTCATAAGTATCTTTGACTACCTGAAACTCATCATCGATCAGAAGAATTCTGCCACTGTAAATATCAGCAAGCTGTGCCAGTTCCGCATCCAATGTTTCTGACGGTACTCCCTTTAAATAGCCCGCTTTTCCAAGACGACTTCCTAGCATTGTGCTCTGATTCTGAATTTCCGCCGTCCGCACGGAAACCGCTCTCTTTTCATAATTGCTGATGATTCCCTGCCCGACAACGATACATGGGATAATTCCAATCACAATCAAAAGCAACATGATCCGAAAACGGAGACTTTTAAAGAACTTACTGCGGAAGTATATCTTATCCCCTAAAATAATAACCAACTCCCCACTTTGTATGCACATACTTTGGATCACTTGGATGGCTCTCAATTTTCTCCCGCAAGCGGCGGATATGTACATCGACAGTTCTTGCATCCCCCGGATAATCATAGCCCCAGACAAGATTCAAAAGTTTCTCTCTGCTGTACACTTTATTCTGATTCAGCGCAAGCAGTTCCAGCATATCAAATTCTTTTGCAGTCAGATTGACTTCCCGCTCTCCAATAAAGACACGGCGGCTCTCGCAATCTAACTTCATCTCTCCCTTTACGATCAGATTCTTCTGTTCTTCCGGTCTGTCTTTCTTCGTACGCCGGATGATTGCCTTGATCCTTGCTTTTACCTCCAGAATATTAAACGGCTTTGTGACATAATCATCCGCACCATACTCCAGTCCCATGATCTTATCTATATCATCCCCTTTTGCCGTCAGCATAATGATCGGCACATCCGAAAATTCCCGGACCTGCTGACAGACCTCAAATCCTGTCAGTTTCGGCAGCATGACATCCAGAAGAATTAAGTCAAACTCACCGCTTTTTGCAAGCGCCAACGCCTCTTCCCCGTCATATGCAGCAGTGACTTCCATTCCATCCTGCTCTAGACTAAACCGAATTCCCTTCACAATTAATTTTTCATCATCGACAACCAATATCTTATTTCCCATAAACTCTCCCTTACCAGAGCATTCAGACTGTGATCCGTTCTTTTATTTTTTCAAACACACCGTCCTTGATTCCCTCAATCTCTTTGATCTGTTCAATGGACTGAAAGCCGCCTGCAGATTCCCGATAGGTAAGAATGCTATCTGCCTTTGCCTCACCGATCCCGGGAAGTGTCATAAGTTCTTCCTTTGTCGCAGTATTTAAATTCACCTTTCCCTGAGAAGTCTTTCCACTTTCTCCGGGTGCACCGGAAGTATTTACTTCTGCCGCAATTCCCGAAGCAACCTCCTCCTTTGTCGGAACCTGAATCTGTACCCCATCCGTCAAAAGTTCTGCCTGATTCAGAAAACTTTGGTCAGCCGCCTCCGTCATTCCTCCGGCACGCTCCAGTGCCTCAAAAAGCCGGGATCCTCCCGGCAGCTCATATACACCTGGTGTACAGACTGCACCCGATACATATACCCAGATCGTTTTTGGCTGCCGTTCACCGTCCGGCACTTCCGACGCAGATTGGTTCTGCCGCTCTTCTGAGTCAGATTCACTTTTTTCAACCTCTTCCAATTGGACCTCTTCCATCCGATGCTCCTCTTTTTCGCAGGCTGTCAGACAAAGTGTCACTATCAGAATCCCGATTCCATACATCCTACTTCTGCTGCGCTTCCACTTGTTCTTAGTGCTCTTTTCATTTTTCTTTTGCTTATACATATTTTCTCCTTTATAGATATTCTCTATAAATCCCCTCATATGCAAAGTCACATATATTGTATCGAATTTACCTCAGAATTACAACCAATTCTTCCCCGGCTTTTTTTATTTCTTAGATTTCTTCTTTACTTCCACTGAAAAATCGCAATACCGATCAAAGCCAGAGCCATCCCTCCTATTTTTCGCCATTCCAGCGGTGATTTCTCCACACCAAACAATCCCAGTACTTCAATAACATATGCCACGATCAACTGTGCGATCACAATCAGAAGCGCCGCTTTTGCAGGCCCCAGCTGTTCCATACTTTTAATCACGGTCCACGTAATTCCAGCTCCAATCGCACCTCCCAGCAGCATATATTTTGGCTCTACTTTTCCGAGTGCCATCACACTATCCCTGCCTGCGATCAGCCATGCCACAAGACAAACCGCAAAAGCAGAAAATTGTACCCAGCCATTGGACACCCACATCCCCGTTGTTTTTGTTACCTGTGTGTTAAAAACTCCCTGCACACTCATCAGCGCCCCAGAGAGCAACGCAATAAAAAATCCAGTCATCGGACTCCCTCCCAGAATGATTCGTCACTTTTTTGTAACATCTATTTCTTTCCAGTGTATCCAATGACCGGATTTTTATGCCCCGATCCCAATCAAAAATTCATTTTTCTATATCATGCGACTTATAAAAATGAGCATCATCTGCTTTCTTTTAACAAACACGAACAAGTGCTCTCTCTAACTTTTCTGTCATTTCATCAATTTCTTTTTCAGTAATGATCAGCGGCGGAAGGAATCTTACAACCTGCGCTCCTGCCGTCACAAGCAAAAGTCCCTCTTGTTTCGCCGCCTCCACAATTTTTCCGGCCGGACAAGAAGTGATCAACCCCTGCATAAATCCCTTCCCTCTTCTCCCGGTGAACAGATCGTATTTTGCAAGTAAAGTATCTAATTTTTCTTCAAGGTACGGAGTCAATCTGCGCACATGTTCTGCTAACTTCTGCTCTGTAAAAAGATCGATCACCGTACTGACTGCCTGACATGCAAGTGGATTGCCGCCGTAAGTCGTCCCGTGATCACCCGGTTTTAAGGAGTTTTGCGCTACCTCCTCTCTCATTGCAAAAGCCCCGACCGGAACTCCGTTTCCGATTGCCTTTGCCATCACAAGGATATCCGGCTGTACCCCATATCCTTGCCACGCAAACATTGATCCGGTTCGCCCCATGCCGCACTGAATCTCGTCAAAGATCAACAGAATCCCTTTTTCCTCGCAGAGTGTGCGAAGTCCTTGCAGAAATGACTGTTCTGCTACAAAGACGCCACCTTCTCCCTGTACCGGTTCTAGAAGGATTGCACCTGTCTTCTCTGTCACCTGTTCTTTTACACTTTCCAGATCATTAAATATGGCAAATTTCACACCGCCTACAAGTGGTTCAAACGGTTCCCGATAGCTTTCCGTTCCCGTCACCGACAGTGCACCCATACTGCGGCCATGAAAGGAATGTTCCATGGAAATAATCTCGCAGGCACTGTTTCCTTTTTGCTTCGCATATTTTCTTGCTGTTTTCAAAGCGCCCTCAATTGCTTCTGTCCCGCTGTTTGCAAAGAAGACACGATCCATTCCTGAGATGGTTTTCAGTTTTTCTGCCGCTTGGGCAAGCGGTTCGTGATAATATAAATTGGATGTATGGATCAACTGATCAATCTGTTTTTTCAATGCAGACTGCAATGTTTTGTTTCCATATCCAAGAGAACTGACACCAATCCCCGAGCCAAAATCCAAATAGGCTTTTCCATCCGTATCATACAGGTAAGCGCCGTCTCCTTTTTCCAACACAAGATCATATCGATTATAGGTATGTAAGATAGCGCTTTCCGTCTTACTGATTGTCTGGTCCATAGTAAAATTTGCTCCTTTCTCCCTCAAAAATGGCAGTTCCAATTCCTCTGTTTGTAAAAATTTCAAGCAACAGACAATGCGGGATTCTTCCATCAAGAATATGGACTCTCGATACCCCTGCCTGGATTGCCTCTATACAGCTATAAAGTTTCGGAATCATTCCCCCGGTGATCGTTCCCTTCTCAATCAGCTGTTTTCCTTCTTGAATTGTCAATTCTGAAATCAACGTGGAGGCATCTGCCGGATCTGTACAAATTCCTTCTACATCAGATAAAAATGCTAATTTTTCCGCATGTACCGCCTGCGCGATTGCACACGCCGCATCATCCGCATTGATATTATAAGTCTGATAATCCTCTCCTAGCCCGATCGGACAAATGATTGGAAGGAAATCTTTCTCCAGAAGATCCAAAAGTACATTTGCATCCACCGATGTCACTTCCCCCACAAATCCGATGTCTTTTCCGTCTGAAAATTTCTTCTGCGCCCGAAGTAATCCACCATCTTTTCCACTCAGACCGATGGCCCGCACTCCCAGCGATTCCACAAGCTGAACTAACCCTTTATTCACCTTTCCAAGCACCATTTCTGCAACTTCCATCGTCTCCTCATCCGTCACGCGAAGTCCGTTGACAAACGTAGGCTGCTTTCCAGTCTTCTCCATCCACCGGCTGATTTCTTTCCCTCCTCCGTGGACAATGATTGGTTTGAACCCGACCAATTTTAAAAGAGTCACATCCTCAATCACCCGCTTTTTCAATGTCTCATCAATCATCGCACTTCCACCATATTTTACAACGATGATCTTTCGGTTAAATCGCTGAATGTACGGCAACGCCTCAATCAGTACCTCCGCTTTTTTCAAATATTCCTGCATCTTCTGGCTCATTTTCGTCTCTTCCTTCCTTTTGTCTCTGCATCATTTCTGTTTGGTATGCTAGCTCCGGTAATCTGCATTGATATCGATATATCCGTGTGTCAAATCACAGCCCCATGCAGTCGCTTTCCCATCCCCAAGTTTCAGATCTGCAAGGATTTTTACTTTTTCCTCAGATAAAATCTCCGTCGCCTTCTCCTCACTATACGGAAGTGCCACCCCATCGGAAAGAATCTGAATCGTTCCTGCTGCACTTTCCAAAAAGAGATCTACCTGCTCCGGTACAAATGAAACGCCTGCATATCCCATCGCACAGAGAATCCTTCCCCAGTTTGCATCATGACCTGCCACTGCTGTTTTCGTCAGATTCGAGCAAACGACTGACTTGCTGATTTTCTTTGCCTGCTCTTTATCTGCCGCTCCGACAACCTCCACTTCCAAAAGAGCCGTAGCGCCCTCTCCATCTCCTGCGATTGCCTTTGCCAGCTGCTCATTGACCGTATGTACTGCTGCTGCAAATGCTTTATATTCTTCTGTACCCGGACAGATCGAAGCATTTTGTGCCAGTCCGTTCGCAAGAAACAAGACCGTATCATTTGTAGAAGTATCTCCATCTACGGAAATCATATTATACGTCTCCTCTACATCTTCACTTAATACTTTCTGTAAAACTTCTTTTTCAATCACAGCATCGGTCACAAGAAACGAAAGCATCGTACACATATTTGGGTGGATCATTCCGGATCCTTTGGCCATCGCACCGATCGTCACTGTCTTCCCGCCAATCTCCAGCTGTACTGCAGCCTCTTTTTTATGCGTATCTGTTGTCAGAATCGCCTCTGCAGCCTCTGCTCCACAAAGTTTGTCATTGCCTTTTGCCTGGGCAAGCATATGGATTCCCGCCTGGATTTTCTCCATCGGAAGCTGTTTTCCGATCACTCCGGTAGAGCTTACCAGCACTTGTTCTTTCTGAATCCCGAATACTTCTGCCGCTGTCTGTGCTGTCTCTTCACAATATTGCATCCCTTCTTCTCCGGTACACGCATTTGCAATTCCCGAATTGACAATTATCGCCTGCACCGCTCCGCCTTGTTTGACAATCTTCTGATCCCACTTTACCGGAGCTGCCTTCACCACATTTGTCGTAAAAGTTCCCGCCGCCACACACGGAACACTGCTGTAAATCAATGCCATGTCTGTACGCCCCTCGTATTTGATCTGGGCCGCTGCCGCTGCCGCCTCAAATCCCGGTACCACTGTAATTCCACCTTTGATCTGCTTCATCTCTGTTTTCCTTCCTTTCTTTGCTTCCTGCTATTTCTGCCTTCTATCGATTAAATGTCGTTTCATTCTCTTCGTTTAAAGAGAAGTCATAATAATTTAAGTCTTCTCTCCGCTTCCATCCGCTTTGTTCCCAGAACTGATTCCCAACCTGATTGTCCGTAAATGCAATCAGGCAGACCTGATTGATCTTCTCTGCTCTCAGCGCATCCATCGCCATCTTCGCCATCTGTGTCCCGATTCCTTTCATCCGATGTTCTTCAGCAACGCATACATGATAAAAGCAACCATTTCTTCCGTCATGTCCGCATAAAATACTGCCGACAATCTCTCCTTCTTCCTCCGCTACAATACTGGTAGTCGGATTTCTTCTAAGGAAACGTTCCAGTCCTTCCCGCGAGTCATCGATACTACGGATTCCAAATCCTTTGGTCTGTTTCCAAAGCTTATAAACTCCCTCATAGTCTTCTATCATCATTGCGCGTATCATCGTTCTGCCTCTCCTTTTTCCGTCTTTTTCTTCTTTTTTCCTGCTGTAGCTTCTAAGGAAACAGCGGGATTGCAGTCAGTCCTTCCGTCTCATCCAGTCCGAACATCAAATTCATATTTTGGATTGCCTGCCCCGCAGCGCCCTTCACAAGGTTATCCATCGCTCCCAGGATCACAATTCGATTGGTCCGCTGATCAATCTGAAATCCAACATCCACATAGTTGCTTCCTTCCACCCATTTCGTCTGCGGACATATCCCGGTTCGCAGTACACGAACGAATTTCTCGCTGTTATAACAACTGTCATATGCCTCTCTTACCATTTCTTCCGTCACACCTTGTTTTAGTGATGCGTAGGCGGTCACAAGGATCCCCCTATTCATCGGAACAAGATGCGGGGTAAAATTCACACATACCTTCTCCCCTGCAACAAGAGACAGCTGTTCTTCGATCTCCGGTGTATGCCGATGTGTGGTCACCCCATATGCTTTCATATTTTCATTGACTTCACAATAAAGATTATCTATTTTCTCCGTTCTTCCTGCCCCCGATGTCCCGGACTTTGCATCGATGATCAACGTCTCCGGAACTATCAGTCCATTCTTTACCAATGGAAGAATCGCCATCAGAGAACACGTTGGATAACAGCCGGGATTGGCGATCAGCCTTGCTGATCGAATATGCTCCCGATTCCACTCGCAAAGTCCGTAGACTGCTTCTTGCAGAAGTTCCGGGCTTTTCTGTTGTATTTTATACCATTTTTCATACGTTTCCGCCTCTTTTAAGCGAAAATCTGCACTTAGATCAATGACTTTAGCTTTCTCTAGCACCGTCTCACTGATCTGTCCGGCACAAAATCCCTGCGGCGTTGCAGTAAAGATTACATCCACGTCATCCGCAAGTGCCTCCATCACCTTTTCCCCGCACGTTCCTTCTACAATCTGAAATAAATTCTGGTAAACATTAGTATAAGGAATCTCCTGATAACTTCTGGAGCCAAACCATACTACTTCCACTTCCTTATGACCAGCCAAAAGTCTGACTAATTCTCCTCCGGCATACCCCGTTGCACCAATTATTCCTGCACGAATCATCTATAACACCCTTTCTCTCTTTTTCCATCGAATAAATTTTGATTTTGCATGATTATACATCTATTTTAAATGTTATGCAATAGTTTTTTTGCATTTTATTTTGTACAATTTTACTTTGCACCCAAATCTGCTTTTATCGCTTTCCTCTTTCCCCATAACTTTCTTCTCCGTTTTTCATTTTCTTGTTTTCCCTCTCATATTTTGCATTTTATAAGTAAATACAAGTGCTTTTTCGTTTTTCTCTACGAATTTTTTCATTTTTACATTACTCTTTTTTCTATAAAAACTAGCATATTTCCCCCTAGTGCACATTTGTTTTCCTATAACAGTTTGCTTTGCTTTTTTAATCTCATTTCTCTTTTTCAAATTTTCTTGTTGCATATTTATTCATTTTGTTGTATATTAATACTATCAAATTTCAAGACAAACAGAACAAGGAGGACTTTTCACATGAAAGAAAAAGTAATTTTAGCATATTCCGGCGGATTGGACACAACAGCCATCATCCCATGGCTCAAAGAAAATTTTGATTATGAGGTCATCTGCTGCTGCATCGACTGCGGACAGGGAGAAGAACTGGACGGCTTAGAAGAACGCGCAAAATTATCCGGCGCTTCCAAATTATATATTGAAAACATCGTTGATGAGTTCTGTGATGACTATATCGTGCCATGTGTACAGGCAAATGCAATCTACGAAAACAAATATCTGCTCGGCACTGCGATGGCACGTCCGGGAATCGCAAAAAAACTAGTAGAAATTGCAAGAAAAGAACATGCTTCTGCCATCTGCCACGGAGCAACCGGAAAAGGAAATGATCAGATTCGTTTTGAATTAGGAATCAAGGCACTCGCACCGGATCTGAAGATCATCGCTCCATGGAGAATGACTGATCTTTGGACATTAAATTCCCGTGAAGAAGAGATTGCATACTGCCATCAGCATGGGATCGACCTTCCATTTGATGCCAGCCAAAGTTACAGCCGTGACCGTAACTTATGGCACATCAGCCATGAAGGATTAGAGCTCGAGGATCCTGCGCAAGAGCCAGACTATGAACATCTGCTTGTACTCGGCGTTACCCCAGAACAAGCACCAGATGAAGGCGAATATATCACAATGACTTTCGAAAAAGGTGTTCCAGTCAGCTTAAACGGACAAACGATGAAAGTATCTGAGATTATCACAGAGTTAAACGCCCTCGGCGGAAAGCATGGAATCGGTATCATCGACATTGTAGAAAATCGTGTTGTCGGAATGAAATCCCGCGGTGTCTATGAAACTCCAGGAGGAACCATCTTAATGGAAGCTCACCAGCAGTTAGAGGAACTGGTGCTTGACCGTGCAACCTATGAGGTGAAAAAAGAAATGGGAAATAAACTTTCTCAGATTGTATACGAAGGAAAATGGTTCACACCGCTCCGTGAGGCTGTGCAGGCATTTATCGAATCCACACAGCAATATGTGACCGGAGAAGTAAAATTGAAGCTTTATAAAGGAAATATCATCAAAGCCGGAACAACCTCTCCGTATTCTCTGTACAGCGAATCTCTCGCAAGTTTTACTACCGGAGAACTTTATGACCACCATGACGCAGAAGGATTTATCAACTTATTCGGTCTTCCGTTAAAAGTACGCGCAATGAAACTTGCAGAAACAGAAAAGTAAAAAACAGACACACAAAAAGGACAGCTGATCTTTCCAGCTGCCCTTTTTGTTTTCTAAAACTTCTTGAGTAACATTCTGTATTTCTTTAACCAATTCCCCCATACACGATCCCGAGGATCACTACAAGAATGGTCACGATCACAAACACATATTTTGCAAACGCAAGGAACCTTTTTCCAAGCGGTTTCCCTGCTCCTTCATTGATCGCCGCAAGCGCCTTTTCTCCATCATGAAGATAGTAAAAGACAATCAGCACAAGAAGTGCCATCAGCGGTGAAATTACAACTGTGATCAGATTGGTAAACTGATCAAAGGTTGTCATGCTCAAATTCAAAGGAACTGAGAGCACAAATGTGACAACTCCCACAAAAATCACCGCCTTTTTCCTTGTCAGCTTCGAGTGCGAAAGGATTGCCTCCACAACCCCTTCCAGCATATTAATAGAAGAAGAGATCGCCGCACAGAGCAAACTGATAAAGAAGATAACCGCAAGGATTGTTCCACCCGGCATTTTTTCAAAAATGATCGGCATCGTCATAAATAATAATGGTGGTCCTGATTTTGCATCCAACCCGAATGCAAATACCGCCGGCATGATCACAAAAGATGCAAGTACCGCTGCCAGCGTATCCAACACTGCCGTGCTGACCGCCAGATGCGGAATATCATATTCTTTCTTCAAATAGCTCCCATACACTACCATCCCGCATCCATTGATGGATACCGTGAAAAATGCCTGTCCAAGCGCCATCACCCATGTATCTGCTTTCAAAAGGTACTCCCATTTTGGCTGAAGCAGAAACTTCACACCTTCCATCGCTCCCGGAAGTGACAGTGACTGGAAAATCAGTACGATAAAAATCAGAAACAATGCCGGCATAATGATCTTGCTGATCCGCTCAATCCCTTTTACAACACCTGCACAAATGACCAGTACCGTCAGAAAAATCGCAACCGCATCCCATGGAATGGAAGCAGCTGAACCTGCAAACTCTGTAAAATAGGTGTTCTTATCCACCTTTGCCAGCTTTCCGGTTCCACTCATTACAAGGTATTTTAAAATCCACCCGACAACCACATTGTAAAACATAAAAATGCCAAGAAGCCCGATTGCCGGAAGCATTCCTACAATCTTTCCACCCTTCCATGTTCTTTCACGGAACACTTCTGAGATTCCAGTCATCGAACCGCCGC
Organism: Coprococcus sp. HPP0074; assembly: GCF_964238105.1. NCBI lineage: Bacteria > Bacillati > Bacillota > Clostridia > Lachnospirales > Lachnospiraceae > Coprococcus > Coprococcus sp. HPP0074. Next base: position 41,633 of record NZ_CAXSKS010000002.1, read on the forward strand.
CAAAAGCACGCCCGAACGCAAATTCTGTAATCAGTCCTGTCGTCCCAAGAATCAAGACAAACAGAAAGTATGGGATCAAAAATGCCGCCCCACCGTAAGCGCCAAGCCGGTATGGAAACATCCATATATTTCCAAGTCCAATAGCCGAACCGATGCAAGCCATAACAAATCCCATTCTGCTCGTAAATTTTTCTCTCTTTTCCATAAGCAACTCCTTTTCTCTCCAAACCCATCCACAAAAAACATCAATCAGCAGATCGACTCAGACAGGCTTTCCGATTTCTCTCCATATACTATCACACTTTAAAGCATTAATGCAAGAAAAAAGTAGAAAATATATTTTTTTCCTGTTCTTTTGAATATCCGGCACGAAACATACCTATCCTATAATAAAAAACATAAGGATGTGTACTATGAAACCAGTAATCGGAATTATTGTCTGCGGTCTGATGGATGACCGCCAATTTGTAACTAATGCTTACATTCAATCCATAAAATATGCAAAAGGAGTCCCTCTTCTGCTCCCACTCGTGCGTTCTGACGAGGCACTTCAGACATATTGTTCTCTCTGTGACGGTTTCCTCTTCTGCGGTGGAAACGACATCACCCCACTTCTGTTTGGAAAAGAACCGGCAAAAGGACTGGGGGCAACCAACATCACACTGGATATTTTTCAACTTCGCCTTCTGCGCGCCATTCTAAAAACAAAAAAGCCCCTGCTTGCCATCTGCCGTGGAATGCAGGTCTTAAATGTAGCCTGTGGAGGAACGCTTCTCCAAGATATCGATACCTCACTCCACGCACCCATCAATCATATGCAGCTTTCCGCCTCTAGAAGTGAAATCAGCCATAAAGTACTGGTCGCAAAAGGAAGTATTCTCTCCTCCATCACAGGTTCGTCCCTCTATACAAACAGTTTCCATCATCAGGCAGTCGACTCACTCGGCAAAGGGCTCGTCCCAACTGCCCGGACTTCTGACGGCATCATCGAGGCAATCGAACTTTCCGCTCATCCATTTGCCCTTGGAGTCCAATGGCACCCGGAATGTATGTACCGTACTTCTCCTGTCATGCGTGATCTGTTTGCTTCATTTATCACTGCCTGCCGCAAATAATTTATTTTGCCAGCCCCTGCTTCTGCAATTTCTAGTCATTGCCCCGACGCCTGCAATATGGTATGATATCCAGAGACATTTCAAACAACAAAACAAGAACCGGAAGGAAGATTTTAAACTCTTCTTTCCGGGCAATCATTATAACAAATAAAGGCAGGGCAATACCCATGACAGATCATCAGATTTCTTCCCTCTCCAGCCTGCTCCACCAGGATCTTTTTGAGTTTCTCAAAGGCTCAATTTCCGGTGGACTCCTCTGCGGCTATACCGGAGAAGGATTCCCTTTTCATTTCATCAGCGATCAACTGCTGCACCTTCTTGGCTTTGAGAGCCGCGAGGAATATTGTACGTTTATTAAAAATAAACTGATCAACGGCATCCATCCAGATGATCGGGAGTATACAACAGACACTGTTTTGTCTGCTCTAAACGAAGACCAGACGTACGAAATTAAATATAGAATGTTAAAAAAAGATGGTTCTTTTATCTGGGTCATCGGTCAAGGAAAGAAGTTTTTCCATAAAAATTCCGAATTTGTAGCAAGTATCTGTCTGGATATCACTGATACCATTGAACTGCAGCAAGAGCTGAGTGAACTTACCCATAACATTCCCGGTGGAGTCTGTAAAATTTTGATGGATCAGGATTTCACACTTCTTTATGGAAACGATAGCTTCTATCAGCTATATGGATACACTTCTGCAGAAATGCAGACACAACTGGGCAACAAGCTAATTGCCACGATCCTTCCTGAGGATGCAACGTCTATTATGGAAATCATCGAGCGTACTTACCGAAGTCAAGAATCTCATTTTGAATTTGAACAAAGAATTTTTCACAAGGACGGTTCCATACGCTATCTTCTGACAAACGGTGCCTTCAGCCATTCTCGGAAAGGAGTTCCCACTTTAAATTGCGTCATCATCGATATCACAAAGCGCCGACTATCTGAACAGGAACTTGCTATCAACGAAGAGCGTTTCCGGATTGCTGTCACACAGACACAGAGTGTGATCTTTGACTATCATATTCAAAAAAAACAAGTGGTCCATTCGAAAGAAACAATGCACCTCTATGGACTGCCGGAAATCATGAATGATGTTCCGGAAAGTTTTTTGCGTTCTAAGATCATTCCTCGCAAACATGCTGCCGCTTTTCTTTCCATGTACAGAGAAATCCAGCAAGGAAGTCCTCACAGCAGCTGCACCGTAGAAATCTTAGCAGCAGACGGAAAATATTACTGGAATACGATCACAATGACAACTGTTTTCAATGGTCAGCACAAACCGGTCCGTGCCATTGGTGTCGTGGAAAATATTACTCAGCATAAAGAAATGGAATATGCTTATCTCAAAGAAGAAACTTACCGACGTGCTCTGCTTGCAGATACTCTGTTTTACGCGGAAATCAACCTGACCGAAGGTATCATCGACACCCTCTCCGAGATGAATACCCAAGAATTGATGGAACACCTCTGCCGCTCTTATGACCAATATCTAAGAGTCGAAGGAATCAAAAATATTCATCGGAAAGATTATCCCAAATTTCTGGAAACTTTTTCGCGTAAAAATCTTCTTGCAAATTATGCCAACGGGATTCAGGAACTCAAATTAGAATATCGTCATTTGACGAATTTTGGAAAGACTTGCTGGGTAGAAACAACTGCCCATATGATGAAAGACCCTGTTTCCGGAGATATCCGCTGTCTTCTCTACTTACATGACATTGATGCAGCAAAAAGAGAGCGGCTGACTCTTGAAAACGCCTCCCGGCTGGATCCTCTGACCAAGCTATATAACAAGGGAGCTGCTGAGACATTGATCCGCAGCCAATTAGAAGCAAGTTCTCCCGATGCCTGCCACGCATTTATCATCATTGACCTTGATCACTTTAAAAAGATCAATGATCTCCATGGACACGCTTGCGGAGACAAGGTGCTAAAAGAAACGGCAAAACGAATTCAGCAGCATTTCCGTTCGGACGATATCATCGGGCGAATCGGCGGAGATGAGTTCATTGCCTTTATTAAAAATATCCCTTCGAAAGACTTTCTGATCCAAAAGTTAGAAAAGCTTCGATATACCGTAGTACCTTTCCGCGGTATTCTTACATATAGTATGGGAATCTGCCTCACATCGAACTATGGATTTGACTTTGAAGTACTGTATGAAAAAGCGGATATCGCTCTTTATCACTCAAGAGCACGTGGGCGCAACTGTTTTACCTTCTATACTTCAGTCATGCATCTACCCGAACAAAATGGTATTCCTAAAAGTGAAATTGTTATGGAACCGGAGGATCCTGCATGGTCACAGGAAATCTTCCATGCGTTGATTGAAAATCTGGAGGATATTACATATCTGAGTGATCCATACACCTATGAACTCCTCTACGTTTCTCCGCAAGTCCGTGACATTTTAGGATTATCCGGCAATGATCCCATTGGAAAAAAATGCTACGAAGTACTTCAAGGAGAACACAAACCATGCCCATTTTGCACAAATCACCTTTTGGATCAAAAGCCGGTCATCTGGGAACACCACCACCGACTCCTGAACCGTGATTACCTGCTCAAAGATAAATTTATCACATGGAATCACCGTAAAGTGCGCATGGAGCTTGCAATCGATATTACGGATCTAAAATTGAACGGAATCCAGCAAAGATTTTCTATCGCATTAACAGAATATGCTTCTCTGCTGGAATCTCTGTCCGGAACAAAAGAGATCCTCCAGGTAGCCGCACAAACACTCGGCAAATTTTATCAGGCGGATGATGTCTGTCTGATTTATCCTGCCCATACGGGAAATTCTTATCATTTCAAATGCCTTTGGCATTACGAAAACTCTATTTCCCAAAGTGCATTGGTCCAACTGACTCAAATTGAAAAATACGCATTTATTCAGGACTTATTTTACACAAATGATATCATCCACATCCCGGATATTGAAATGCTCCGCCCAAACTATCCGGAGGAAATGCGACTTCTGGAACGTTACGAAATCCGGCAGATGCTTGGTTTTTCTTTCTCCGCTGAACACCCTAAAAATGCCTGCCTGATTTTATCCAACCCGCATACCTGTGGCAATGAGTTACATTTTCTTCGTCTGGTATGTCATCTTCTCACAAATCGGCTGCATAGTATCGATGCGGAGAAAAAACTAGACTATAACTTCTGGCATGATGCACTAACCGGCCTTTACAATCTTGCAAGTTTTTCTTCTTATACTAAAAAACGGCATTTTGAAGAACTCTCCTCCGTAGGACTTGTGCTTGCGGATATCAATGGTTTCAAACAGATTAACAATACGATGGGATATTCCTTTGGCAATCAGGTGCTTCTGGACACTGCTCGTGTTTTTCGAGAATATTTCCCAGATGCCTATCACTTCCGTCTCAGCGGAAATGAATTTTGTATTATCTGCGAAAATGCTTCCGGCAAATATTTTTATCAACAGATTTCACTATTACAGGCAGATCCCATCGTTCTGAGACATGACGGGATTTCCTTTGGCTACCACTGGATGCAAAAAGAAGTAGATTTTTCCATACTCAAATCTCTTGCAGAAGATTCGATGATGGAAGAAAAGCAAAAATATTACATGGAAACACCTTATTTTGCCAAACGGCATCGTCCTACTATCCTGCAACAAACATTGCGCGACTTAAAAGAAGAACGATTCCTCATCTACCTTCAACCCAAAGTAGATCTCTCCTCAAGAAAACTTATCGGAGCTGAGGCATTGATCCGGTATCGCCACGAGGAACGCGGCTTGATAGCACCTGATTTTTTTATTCCACCACTAGAAAAAGAGCACCTAATCCGCTATATCGATCTATTTGTTTTAGAACAAGCGTGCCGTCTTCTCGGGCGCTGGCAACAGGAAGGACATAAAACATTTCCTATTTCCATCAATTTTTCTAGAATTACACTGATGGAAGAAGAAATCCTTCCTTCCCTGCTTGAACTGGTACACACTTACCAAATTTCACCTTCTTTGATCCAAATTGAAATCACCGAGACTATCGAAGAGAAAGATTGCGATGTTCTCCTGACACTCAGCCACCAGCTACGGCAGGCCGGATTCACAATTGCCCTCGATGATTTCGGCACAAAATATACAAACTTGTCCATTCTCACCCACATGGATTTTGACGTTCTAAAACTTGACCGCAGTCTGATTCAGACACTGTGTTTCAGAGCATCTAATCAGACGATCATCAAGCATGTAATTCAAATGTGCAAAGAACTTCCGGTAGAAGTCATCGCTGAGGGCATCGAAAATGAAGAACAGGCAGCACTCCTCACCTCTATGGGATGTCCTTCTGCACAGGGATACTTATTCGGAGCACCAATGCCTATTTCCGAATTTGAATCTAGATTCATGCCGGCAGAAACAGATTTCAAAATCTCGCCATAGAAAAAGGAGGGATGGTCCGACTTTGCATCTGCATTGTCCGCCATCCCTCTTTTTCTAACTCTTTACAAAACCCCTTCATCTATCATAAGATCGGTCCCATCTGCCGCAGTCGTCGCCAGTGTGTCACATCTCTCGTTCTGCGGATGTCCATCATGTCCTTTCACCCAGATAAAAGTAACTTGATGTTGTTCCTTGGCTGTCAGAAGCCGTTTCCACAAATCCACGTTTTTGACCGGCTCATTTTTCCCGCGCTTCCAGCCTTTCTTGATCCATCCATCGATCCAGTGTTGATTAAACGCATCCACCACATATTTGGAATCCGAATACAACTCAACGCTGCACGGACGGTTCAGCGCTTCCAATCCTTTGATCACCGCCATCAGCTCCATCCGGTTGTTCGTTGTCCTTCTGTAACCACCGGACAGTTCTCTTGTATGTAATTCTCCTTTTCTATCTACATACTCGAGCACAGTTCCGTATCCTCCCGGTCCGTCCGGATTTCCTCTGGCTGCCCCATCTGTATAAATCTTTACATGCATATTCTTTCCTCCTGTCTGGTCCAGTTCCCCGTTGCTAAAAATTCTTCTGCCATTTTCTCTGCCTCATCTGTAATCCGATCTTCATATCCGATCAACCGAAGAAGTTTGATCGCATTGCGTGATACTGCTCTCCCCTTTTGCAGGCAATAATCAAACAGGATATCCTCATCCATGATTGTCTCCTGAAAATGATAATTGTCATAGCAGTTCTCCAGCAGATGTGTCAATTCAATATCATGCGTTGCCGCAAAACAAATCACACCTTCTTTTGCAAGACTTTTCAAGATCTGTGCGGAGGCCGCGATTCGCTCGACAGTGTTCGTTCCACGCAGCACCTCATCCACAAAACACAGCATCGGAACATCCTCGTTTACATGATTTAAAATCCTTTTCAATGACTTGATTTCCACAATGTAGTAGCTTTCATTCCCCTGCAAGTTGTCACGCAGAGCCATCGAAGAATAGATCTGAAAAAACGGCGCTTCATATTTTGCCGCCGGGCAGGTAAAAATCGTCTGCGCCAGCACCGTATTGATTGCCACGGTCTTTAAGAAAGTAGATTTTCCAGATGCATTGGATCCAGTCAGAAGAATACTTCGGTGCGCTATAACAGAATTTGCCACCGGATCTGCCAGCAGTGGATGATATACATTTTCCAGATAGATTTCTGCCTTCTTTCCTTCTGTAAAATTCGGTTTCTCATAATAAGGAAGAAATGTACGGAAAGATGCCGCGCTGATCATACTGTCCAAATATCCGATAATTTGGATCACTTCTTCAATTTTCCCTCTATTTTTTTCTGCCATTTCCAGCATCGAATTGAATTTGATTAAGTCAATGTGAAACAACATCCGGATATAATCAAGTACTGCATCGACCATCGATCCAGTCGCACCTCTCCCTGCCACAAGCACATGGGAATGTTTCAGAAATACATTCATTTCTTCCCGAATCTTATGTAGTTTGTCAAGATAAAACTGTATCTCCGGGATTTTTTCCTTCCCCAATGCCTCTGCTGCCCGAAGAACCCGGATCAGATAAGAAAAGGTGGCGATATATGGTTCAATCTCACTTTTTCTCACAAAATAACTTTTGATATTCCAGACTGCCGCCGCTATAAGCAAGATCATCCCAACCCCGGGAGCTGCCAGCAGCGCACCGACTCCGACAGCAATCGCTGCAATTGCCAGATAATGTCTGCTGTTTTTTTCACGTCTGACATCCTCCAGACGGTCAATGTAATCGCTCACAGAATATTTCGGCATTCCTCCGATCTCATAGAACAGATATTGCAGGCGGAGCCTCTCTTCCTCATTTTTGGTGAAAAACTCCATCAGGCGATCTCGTTCCTTCAATTTCTCTGCCGAAAGCACCGGAGTCCGCAGAAGATAGTACAGATACTCTGCTCCCACCGAGGAAGTTGTGTGATCCATCACCTGATAGACCTCATCCAAATCCAAATCGTTCCATGTAATATCATCTACATACGGCTCTGTGATCTTTCCCTTTCGCAGCTGCTGCTGAAAATAATGAGAAATGGACTCATACTTTGTACGGTCATATTCTTTCTCCGAAGCGGTACCCCACGCTTCTTTCCATGTGTTCTTTAAATATCGCTCTCTTTTCTTGGCATTTGCCGAAATCTGATACAAAAATACTATGATCAGCACAAAAATGATCAAAAGCAGTAAAATATCCTGTCCCATACTACCCCTCCTTCCTTCTGTCCACAAACAGATCCTGCTTTTTCTATGCTGTTCTCAGACAGTTTTTACTTTCCCTACGCTTCTTCCGGCAAAATGACTTCTTCCCCTTTGCCGCTGACACACCAAAATCTTGTTTTCTCATGTGTCTGTCCATAAGTTTCCACATACTGTTTCGCCAGCGCATACTCCTCCCACAGATGCATCGGAACCGCAAACTGCACTGGAATTTCTAATAGAAAATGCTCCATTCCAAGGGCATATGCATCTTCCTGCCTTGGATCCAGTACAAGAAATGCTACATCGATCGTCTTCCCTGACAATGCTTCTTTCAATTTCCCGATCTCTGACTGGTATCTTTCCTTCATTGTTTCGTTGTACAATGTAGATTCTTCTTCCCAGTGCCACCAGTTCAGATCCCCTGCATGATAAAAAAGTTTTTCTTCGCACGACACAAGAAATGCGACTCCTTCATCTGTGGAACGGAATGTTTCTATTACACAATTTCCAATTGTCTCTGTCTGATTCGGTGCGATTCTTGTCAAGTCGGATCTGCAAATCTCACTTGCATCATATGACGCTTCAGAAATATCATCGGATAAAATGTATTTAATCTTCGGATACTGCTCTGTCCACCGAAAGATTTCCTTGGAAAAATGATCATAATGTCTGTGGCTTACAAACACATAGATTGTTTTCTCTGGATTCCAAAGCGGAAGTTCCCCCTGATAATAATCAAATACAAGTACGCTGTGCTCCTGCTCCACCGCAAAGCAGCTATGAGAAATATAAGTAATCTTTACCATGTCCTCTTCCTTTCTTTTACAAGCGCCACCATCGCCTCCAGTGTCGGCTGCTCTGCCATAAATGTCTGCATGCCATAGTGATCCGCTGCTGCCTTTGTCTGTTTCCCGATACAAAGTGCCTGTACTTTGGAAAAATCAAGTCCTTTTGCCGCCTGTGCAAAACCTCTTACTGTTGATGCACTTGTAAACATCACATAATCGGTCTTCCCCTGCTCAAATTCTTCCTGGTAATTGATAAATCCATATGCCTCATAATGCGTATCGTAAATCGGAAGGTCTTCTATGACTGCCTCGCTTCTCTTTTTAATCTCACGGATCAACTCCGGATTTCCAATCTTTGCCCGCGGAATCAAAATATGTTCATCAGAAAGTACCTCCCCAAGTGCTGCTCCAAGGTGCTCTCCATCATAAACTTCCGGCATCAGTTCCGCATACATTCCATGTGCTTCCAACGCGCGCGCAGTTCCGCTTCCAATCACCGCGATCCGAAGGTGAGAAAGGCTTCGCACATCCACGCGATGCTGCCGCAATGCGCTCCAGAACACTTCTACACCGGTTGGACTGGTAAACACGATCCACTGGTATTTCTGGATGTGAAAAAGCACCTGCGAAACTCTTTCGTTTTCCACCTCCGGCACAATGCGGATTGCAGGCGCTTCCAACACCTCCGCCCCTTCTTCCCGCAACATTCCTGCCAGACGGCTGCTCTGCTCCTTCGGTCTTGTCACCATGATCTTCATTCCCGCCAATGGTCGTTTATCATACCATTCCAATGATCTGCAGGCGCATACCTCTCCCACAACAATAATTGCAGGAGTCTGAATCTTTGTCTCTTTTGCAAGTGCTTCTAAAGTTTCCAAGGTACCTGTGATCTTCCGCTGTCTTGCTGTCGTTCCCCGCTCCAAAATTGCCGCAGGTGTCTGCGGATCCATTCCCTCCCGGATTAGATTTGCACATAAAAACGGCAGTGTAGAGACTCCCATCAGAAACACCAGCGTTCCTTTCACACCCGCCAGTTCCCGAAATGGAATCTCGTCCGGCTCATGCCCTTCCTTTTTATGTGCCGTAATAATGTGCAGCGAAGAAGCAGCATCCCGGTGTGTGACCGGAATTCCCTGGTATGCAGGAACCGATACTGCCGATGTCACTCCCGGAACAATTTCAAACGGAATTCCCGCCTTCTTTAGTTCTTCCGCCTCCTCCGCGCCGCGCCCGAACACAAACGGATCGCCACCTTTTAAACGGACAACTTTTTTCCCTTCCATCGCTTCTCTTACGAGAATCTGGTTGATTTCACTTTGTCTCACCCGGTGATTCCCGGAATGTTTTCCTACATCAATATATTCTGCATGTTCTGCCCCATAAGTAAGCACACCCTGCCCTGCAAGTCTGTCATAGACAATGACATCTGCTTCCGAAAGCAGACGTTTCCCTTTGACAGTCAGAAGTTCTTGATCCGACGGTCCTGCTCCAACAAGCCATACTTTCCCCTGCTTCTTAGTGTTTTGTTCGTAATTCATCCGCAAGCTCCCATCCTAAATGTGCTGACGCCCGGACCTCTGCCCGCTTCGTCGCAATTACATAGTTTCCTGTATCTTCTTCATAATATAGGCCAGTCAGAACCAATTCATCCTGTTCTATTCTTCCATATGCCGCCACCGGAGAACTGCACCCGCCATCCAGCCTTCGCACAAATGCCCGCTCATTTTCAGCGATCACTTCCATCTCCTCAGGCTGAAGTTCTTTCACAAGTTCCCGCATCTCTTCTCTTCCCTGCACGACAAGAATCCCCTGCCCTGCTGCCGGAAGAATCTCTTCTGGAGAAAAATACCGCTCGATCCTCTCTTCGAGTCCGAGTCTCTTTAATCCTGCCGCCGCAAGCACAAGGACATCATACTGTCCGCTGTCCAGTTTCTGAAGTCGTGTCTGGATATTGCCCCGGATCCCTCTGACTTCTGCATCCGGGTATAACTTCTGTAGCTGTATCCTTCTCCGGAAACTCGAACACCCGATTACACCCTGACCATTCCAGTTTTCTTTTCCTTTTGCAGGCACAAGTACATCCCGCGGATCCTCTCTCCTGGAATATGCAAGAATCGGAAGTTCCTCTGGTGTCTCCATCGGCATATCTTTCAGACAGTGCACCGCCAGATCAATTTCCCCATCCAAAAGTGCGCGATCCAGTTCTTTTACAAAAAGTCCTTTTCCTCCGATCTGATCCAGACTTCTGTCAAGAATCTTATCTCCGGTCGTTTTCATCGTCACCAATTCTATCTCTAACTGCGGATGTAACTTTTTTAGTTCCTGTATGATCATCTCCGACTGTACTACCGCCAGCTTACTCTCTCTGCTGCCTACTCTGATTTTTCTCTTCATGTTCCATCTCCAAAACTTTTCTTATCCTTGCTGCCGTCTCTGCAACCTTCCTGTGATCACTTCCATCTCCCGTAATTCCCACGACAAGTTCCTCCTGGACTGCCACTGCCGGAAAATAGAAATCACAATCAGTTCTGTCCGTTGCAGTATTCGCCAGAATCTTCCGCTTACGGCACAGCATACAAATCTCATGATTTAACTTTTTTACATTTGTCGCCGCCAGCACCAGAAAAAGTGCTTCCGTCAGATCACTCTCTTCAAATGCTTTTTCTTCTAATACAATTTTCCCTTCAGATACAAGCAGATGAAATGCCTCCTTTTGTTCTTTCGGGATCTCTTTTGCAATCACCTTGATGCGCGCACGAAACTGCAACAATGTCTGCACCCTCCGGAGTGCAATCTTCCCTGCCCCGACTACGAGGATATGCTTTCCTTCTATATCTATAAACATTGGAAAATAACTCATTTCGCTTCTCCTGTTCTCCCTTTTCGCGCAACTTTTCCTTTGGCTGTCATGCATCAAATGCCCTGTTTCTATTTTCTGCAATCTGCTTTCTTCCACGGAGGATTGCCTCAAGGACACCACCTCCGACCGCTCTTGCTTTATCAGAAATCGTAAAGCAGTAAGCGTATTCCCTGCGCGCATCAATATCCCCGCACTTCATTCCTTTTGATACAACAATTCCTTCCGGGAGCATCCCACGGATCATTCCACTCATCTGTGCGTAGACCGGATTCTTTCCGCACATTGCCACAAGCTGTCCTTTCTCTACGCAATCACCAATCTCTGCCTTCGGTTCAAATCTCCCTTCCCCGGAAGCACAGATCAACCGCTCCTTTGCATAACCTGCAATCACCCCCGGCACTCCAGTGTTCGGAATTGCCGTTCCTTCTGTGATCACTCTTCCAAGATCATGTCCCCGCTTTGTTTCCACGACAAAATGACAGTCCATCCCGGCTGTAAATCCAGGACCAACTCCGATAACAATGGGAGCATCCTCGATCTTCGTTCCAAGATTTCTCTTTGCAAGGATCGCATCTACCTCCACATCTGGCTGATACCAGTCCATATGCACACAAGTCGGATCTGTGATGACCGGGATTTTCTGCTGTTCCAGACAGCTTTCCAGCGCTTCTTTTGTCGATACACACTTTGCAATAATTCCTTCCACCTCGGCTTCAGACTCATAGACGGCTCTGGAAAACGCCACGTATCTACGGATTGTCGTCGGCTCACCGGTCTCAGTCATGATCACCTGAAATCCACTGTGATATAAGCGAACTGCGATCCCACTTGCCAGATCTCCCGCCCCTTTGATCAACACACGAAGCGGACGCTCTCCTTCTATGAATTTTTTCATTTTCTCGCACACTCCGCAGTCTGTCCAGTCAAAATCTCCACGCCGTGAATCACTTCCCCCAAAATCTCCCCAAGACTTTCCTCTACCGCCTTCGGACTTCCCGGCAGATTGATGATCAATGTCTCCTTCCGGATCCCTGCCGCCGCGCGGGAAAGCATTGCACGTTTCGTATACTTCATACTTGCCGCACGCATTGCTTCCGGAATCCCCGGGACAAGCCGTTCACAAATATCAGTTGTCGCCTCTGGTGTACAGTCTGTTTTGGAAAATCCCGTTCCACCGGTTGTCAGTATCAGATCCGCCATCTGGCTATCCGCGATCACCGCCATCACTTTTGTAAGTGTCTCTCTGTCATCCGGCAGAATCTTTTTGAATGTGACTTCCATTCCGGCTTCTTCCACAATCTCACAGATTTTCGCTCCGCTGATGTCTTCCCGCTTCCCTGCATATCCAGTTGTACTGGCTGTAATTACAGCAACTCTTATTTTCATCTGAACTCCTCCTCATTTTTCTATCTATTTTTATCTATCTCAACATCACAATTTCTTTCCTGATTTTTATGTTCCAAATATTTTATTTTGTCCTTCATTCTCTCTTCCCGCGAAGGCTCCCAGTCTATATCACATAGCTATGGCAGGTCATCGTTCTCCCCAGTTTTTCAAAATACATCGTATAATCTTCGACATAGGTGTACCCGCATTTTCTGATCAGTGCGTTGGATGCCGGATTATCTGTAAATGCATCTGCAAAGCAATAATCATACTCCTGCTTAATCTTTTTTGTCCAAAACCGGAGCAGTTCTGTGCCATACCCCTTCCTATGATATTCCTTCCCCAGAACAAATCCGACTCCTGCACACTTTTTCCCTTTATAAGGCTGTTCTTCCATCTTTTCAGGAAAAATACGAAAATAACCAATCACCTTCTGGTCCAGAAGGATTGCAATTCCATTCTCATCTTCCACTAAATTTTGAAAAAACTCACGAAACTCCTCCTCGGATCCCAGCGCCTGATATCCGGCAGGCTCCGCGATCAATGGATCCGATAAAATGGCATGCAGCGCTGCCCCATCGCTCTCTGTAATTTTTCGATAATGAAGTCTTTCTGAAGATATCTCCTTTTCTATCATACTCTTTCTCCCCTTTGCAAATTTAAACGGAAAACGACTGCCCAGTCTCTGATTTCTAATCTGCTCTATCGTTTTTTTCTGATACTATTTCGATCTGTTCGCAAAATATGATCTCTTCCGGTCCTCCATCCGGAAATCTCCCGGCAGGAACCCGGTTGATCAGGACTGTGTAGCTTCCTTTCACATTCTTTTTCAAACCTTCATCACTTCCCGCGATATACAGAAGGTCTTCCCACTTTATTTTCTCTTCTGTTCCTTTCCCGAGAAATGCTGCAAGCATCTCCGGACGAAAACCTGCCTCCTCGATGGAGTGGCCAACTGCCGGATATCCAAACACTCCTATCACAATATCTGTTCCCGGAAAGATCACCGGCTCATGTGCGGCAGGGATTTTAATGTCCTTCCCTTTTGCCCCGTCTGCCTCAACGATCAGTACGTCTGCCAGACTGCACAGCGTTTCATAACTTTCGGAAGGGATGCCACAGATTTTTCCATTTCCGCAGGAAACACCTACTGTCAGGATCCGCTTCCGCTCCAACCGCTCTGCAAAATCTCTAAAAAAATCAGTGGAAGAGCCATACTCGCTTTCTGCATTCCACTCCACAAAGTTCTCTGCAGGCTTCCACATATGTGTTGTCGTTGTGACAATGACCTTTTGTCCAAGCAACGCTAATTCCTTTGCCAGTCGGTAACAGGTTGTCGTCTTTCCTCCCGCCCCGACAACAGAAATAATCTTATCTCTGCCCGGCAAAATCCCAACTGCATTGCAAAGGCTGCCAAAAAAAACAGGATCTCCCTGCTTGATTTTCCACACATCTGTATGCTCACACATTTTGCTTTCTGGTGCATAGTCCACGTCTTCCAACTCCTGCCTGGATGCTGCTTCTCCGAAAAAGGTATCCTGCAAATGCCGCTTCATCACCTTTTTCCCTCCGATATCCCCGGATAATGATAACAATTCCTTCAAATAAACTTCTGAAAATACAACGGGATTGCCCCATTGTTCTTTATAAGTCAGACATCCAATTCCTTTTCCGCTCGCTGCATATCCGCTCAAAAAAGAAACGATCGTCTCCATCTTCAAAAATGGCTGGTCGCAGACAAAAAAGCTGACTGCATCGCCTTTTCTGATTTTGCCTAAAATGCTTTGGATTCCGAGTCGGATTGACCAGGAAACGCCTTCCTCTGGTGCATCATTTCTAACAACCGTCCATCGTGCCTTTTTCATGCTTCCAAAAATTTCCTCATACTGCGTCACAAGCACTTTTTCTCCGATTGGAAGACTCTCTGCAATCTTTTCAATCTTCTCGGTCAGATGGCTGTACATCGGCTTTCCTTCAACCAGACTTAACAGCTTGTTACTTCCAAAGCGGCGGCTGTTTCCAGCCGCCAATAAAATCACATGAATCTTCACTATTTTTTCATACCCCAGTATACTTTCTCCGCAGTGATTGGAAGTTCCTTCACACGAACCCCGGATGCATTGTATACTGCCTGTGCAATTGCCGGAGATGGAGTGTTGATCACAACTTCTCCGATGGATTTTGCACCAAACGGACCGGTTGGCTCATAGCTGCTCTCAAACTCTACACGGATCGTACCTACATCCTGTCGGCTCGGAATCTTATACTGCATAAAAGAATTGCTGAAATTCTTTCCACTCTCACTGTATACAACATCTTCATAGAGAGCCATTCCGATTCCCTGCGCGATTCCGCCCTCTGTCTGTACCCTTGCAAGAGACGGATTGACAACGGTACCACAGTCTACCACTGCAACGTAATCTACCAGCTCAATTTCTCCCGTCTCCTGATCCACATCCACTTCTGCCATGCCGACCATAAACGGCGGCGGAGATACTGGAGAAGAATAGGATTCAGAAGCAAACAGTGCATCCTCATTGTTACACATAATGCGGTTTCCAATCTCCATCAGAGAAATTTCTCTTCCATCCTTTAAGCAGAATACCTTCTTTCCGTCAAAATCGACTTCTTCCCGGCTGCATTCCAGATACTGAGCTCCTTTTGCCAGGATTTTTTCTTTTAAAGTCTCACACGTCTTCATCACAGCGATTCCGGTAAGATATGTCGTACTGGATGCATAAGATCCGGAATCATACGGGGATACATCGGTATCTACTCCCGATACGATAATATTTTCCATTTCACAATCCAAGCAGTCTGCCGCCATCTGTGCAAGGATTGTGTCACATCCTGTTCCCATATCGGAAGCGCCGATCATCAAGCTGTAGAACCCATCATCGTTGACTTTGATTGCCACAGAAGCATTGTCCACGTTGGAGATTGAGGATCCCTGCATCGCCATCGCAACACCGACTCCGCGGACTTTCCCATTGCCGAGATCTCTTGCCGGGAATTTTTCATCCCAGTGCATCATTTCTTTTGCTTTTTCCAGGCAACGATCAAGCGCGCAGCTATTTGCTGTTTCTCCATAGTACGCAGGCATCACCTGACCTTCTGTCACGATATTTTTCTCGCGGAGGGCAACCGGATCGATCCCCATCTTCTCTGCAAGTTCATTGACTGCCGACTCTACCGCAAACAATCCTTGTGTGGCACCATATCCACGATATGCCCCGGCAGACATCACATTTGTGTAAACAACATCGTAAGCAAACCGGAATGCTTCTGTCTTTCCATAAAGTGGAATGGATTTATGTCCTGACAGCCCTACGGTTGTCGGTCCATGCTCACCGAATGCTCCTGTGTTGGAAAGTGTATAGACATCAATTCCTTTGATGATACCATCTTTGTCTGCTCCGACACGAACCTTCACTTCCATTTCATGACGCGGCGTAGAGGCAATCTGGGATTCCTCTCTCGTATAGACAAGTTTTGCCGGCTTTCCGGTCTTCATCGTCACGATTGCAGGATAAACTTCTGTCACAACTGTCTGCTTTGCTCCGAAGCCTCCTCCAATACGTGGCTTGATGACACGGATCTTTGATTTTGGAATATCCAGTGCATTGGCAAGAATTCTTCTGACATGGAACGTAATCTGTGTTGAGGAGACAACGTTTAATCTTCCATAAGTATCCATATAAGTATATGTGCGGAATGTCTCCATCATTGCCTGCTGGTTTGCTTTTGTATGATAAGTTCCTTCCACTACATAGTCACACACATCGAGAACTGCATCGATATCTCCATGCTCCTCTCTTCCACAGGCACAGAGATTTCTCTTATTATCTGCGCCAACCGGGCAAAGGCTCTTCCAGTTTTCCTCCGGGTGGATCAAAACCGCATTGTCTTTTGCCTGATGGAAATCAAGTACCGGCTCTAACACCTCATATTTGACCTTGATCAGTTTCATCGCACGTTCTGCCGCTTCCTTCGTCTCCGCAGCGACGATTGCCACCGCATCTCCGACAAAGCGTACTCTCTGATCTAAGATCAGTCTGTCATAAGGACTTGGCTCCGGGTATGTCTGCCCTGCCATTGTAAAACGCTTATCCGGAACATCCTTGTAAGTAAGGATACATTCCACCCCCGGAACTTTTTTTGCATTTTCCGTCTGAACCTCCTCGATCAACGCATGCGCATGAGGACTTCGCAGAATCTTTACGACCAGACAGTCTTTCGGTGCGATATCATCTGTGTACACCGGCTTTCCGGTCACAAGTGCCGGAGCATCTACCTTTGGCACTGCTGTATTTACAAAACTCACTACTTCGTCCCCCTTTTCATCTCTAAATATTTCTTGATCGCGCGGAGTTGTCCCATATACCCGGTACATCTGCACAGATTTCCCGCCAGATATTCCTTTACTTCTTCCAACGTCGGATCTTCTAACTCTCGCACCATCGCAAGTACATTCATAATAAATCCAGGCGAACAGTATCCACACTGCTCTGCCCCCTCTGCTGCCAGAAATGCGCCGAATTCTGCCGCTTCTTCCTGAAGGCCTTCCAGTGTTGTTACCTCTTTTCCTCCCACTCTTGCCGCAAGTACAGAGCAGGAAAGAGAAGGTGTTCCATCAATCCAGACCGTACAAAGACCACAGTTTGTCGTCTCACATCCGCATTTTACACTATAACAGCCCTTTGCCCGAAGCAGATCAAGTAGAACGGTATCTTCCTTGATGTCGGCAGTAGTTTGTTTTCCATTCAATATAAACTTTACTTCCATCTCTAACACTCCTCCATCAATGCTTCTATCTGTCTGCGGATCAGAACCTTTGCAAGTGCTTTCCGGTATTCACTGCTTCCGCGCATGTTGCTGCCAAATGTAACCTGCTCTGTCAGCTTTTCTGCAATTTCAGCCGCATTTCTCCCATCAGCCTTCTCTGTCACAAGAACTGCCTTCATCGGTCTGGCTCCAACCGATACCTGCCATTCCTCTCCTGCTTTTGCCACACCACAGGCAATTACCGGGAAATCCGTCTTCGTTCTTCTGGAAGAAACATAGCGGATCTTTCTTACATCTTTTCGAATAATCACATTCACAAGAATATCACGATCTCTCTTCTGACAGACAAACTCTCTGAGCGGTACAATTCCACCCTTATACAATTCTACATAGCAGTCCATCGCCAGAAAACATGTCAGAACATCGGAAAATCCAAATCTTCCAAAAATACTTCCCCCGACTGTCGCCTGATTACGGAACTGTACGCCTACAATATGTCTTACACACTCTCTTACTGCCCCATCTGTATATTGGTTAATCCCTTTATGCAGTTCCAACTGTCTCAGAGTGCACATACACCCGATTTTAAATTCCTCTTCTGATTCTTCTATCTGATCTAATCCCATGCCGGACAGATCGATCGCAGTCTGTACCCGTCCGCTCCCGAGCCGCATCCACATCATTCCTCCAAGAATTCTGTTCGCACGCTTCTGATTCAGCTCGTATGCTTCTTCCAGACTCTCCGGCTTTACATAACTGTTTATCGTTATCAAAAAAATCCTCCTTCCAGCATTTCCCTTGCTGTTTCGTCATTTTATTACATACAGATTTATTTTATCACATTCTACTTCATATCACAATTTGTAATTTCTTTTGTTTTCCAGTTATTTTTTGTTGAAAATCCTCGTCCCTTGCGGTATGATGATTTATAAATCAAAAAATCACCGAAGAGAAGGGAAACTATACCATGCAGCTTTTAAAAGAAAGAATCTTAAAAGACGGTGTTGTCAAACCGGGAAATGTATTAAAAGTAGACAGTTTTTTAAATCATCAGATGGATATCGATCTGATCAATGAGATTGGAAAGGAATTCCGAAGAAGATTTCCAAGCGATAAAATCACGAAGATTCTCACGATCGAGGCTTCCGGGATCGGGATTGCCTGCATCGTCGCACAATATTTTGGTGTTCCTGTTGTCTTTGCAAAGAAAACACAGAGCATCAATATCGACGGGGAAGTCTACCACACAAAAGTAGAATCCTTCACACACAAACGTACTTACGATGTCATCCTCTCCAAGAAGTTTTTAAATGAGGACGACCACGTTTTGATCATCGACGATTTCCTTGCAAATGGCTGTGCAATGTTAGGGCTGATCGATCTTGTAAAAGGTTCCGGCGCTACGATCGAAGGTGCAGGAGTTGTCATTGAGAAAGGCATGCAAAATGGCGGTGATCTGATCCGCTCTCAGGGTGTTCACTTAGAATCGCTGGCAATCATCGATTCCATGACAGACACTTCACTGACATTCCGTAATTAGAAGAATCTCCCATACATCCGATGTTTGCCAGACACGGTCTGGCAAACACCCGTGATTTCTATGGGAGATTCTTTTTTTAACGAAGCATGGAAAGGAACATGCTTCCTATGGAGTTAGTTTAAAGCGCTTTCTTTATCTGCTCTGCATCACGGAGAAACTGTTCTACGTTTTCTTCCGTTGTTGCCCAGCTTGTACAGATTCGGATCACATTTTGATCTTCTCCAATCCGTTCAATATAAGATACACAATATTTCTCTTCTATTTTTTTCAATTCCTCATCCGAAACGATCACAAACTGCTGGTTTGTCGTACTGTCCTGCATTTTGTAACCTGCGTTGAGTAAACCTTCTCTAAGTTTTTGTGCAAGTTTCACCGCATGTTCGCCCAAATCAAAATACAAACCATCTTGAAGAAGCTCCAAAAACTGGATTCCAAGCAGCCGCCCTTTCGCCAGCATACCGCCTTTTTGTTTGATCAGATAGCGGAAGTCTTCCTGCAGTTTTGGATTACAGATGACAACAGCCTCTCCGAAGAGTGCTCCCATTTTCGTCCCTCCGATATAAAACACATCACAGTTTGCCGCAATGCTTTCCAAATCCAGATTATTATCCTCCGCTGCCAAACCATATCCCAGTCTTGCTCCATCCAAAAACAGATACAGCCCGCACCGATCACATACCGCCCGCAGTGCTTCCAGTTCCGCTTTTGTATAAATTGTTCCAATCTCTGTCGGATTAGAAATATAGACAAGTTTTGGCTGTGGCATATGTTCGTGAGTGGCATCCTCCCAGTGTAATCGATATACCCGCTCCACATCTTCTGCCGTCAGTTTTCCGTTTTTTCCCGGCACGGATATCACCTTATGCCCAACCGCCTCGATTGCTCCTGTCTCATGGACATTAATGTGTCCGGTTTCCACGCACACTGCCGCCTGATGCGGGCGAAGGAGCGCTGAAATCACTGTCAGATTTGCCTGCGTTCCCCCTACAAGAAAATGGACTGCTGCTTCCTCTTTTTTGCAAAGTCCGCGGATCAGTTCTGCCGCTTTCTGACAATAAGGATCTTCTCCATATCCGACTGTCTGTTCCATATTCGTCTCCATCAAACGTTTCAAAATTTTCGGATGCGCTCCCTCCGTGTAATCACATTCAAAATGAATTTTTTGCTGCATTTCTTTTTCCTCCTTGTATTCTTTATTCCATCAATTTTCCGCATTTTCCGCAATATTTACTCGCAGCGGAATTTTTCGCCCCGCAATACGGACAATATCGTTCTTTTTCTTCTTTCGTTTTCTGCTTCTGTTCTTCTCTCTGTGCTTTCTTTCGTTCTGCTTTTTCTCTATGATTTTCCTGTGCCTTTCGGGCTGCCCTTCCTCCAATGATAAGAAGAAGTAACAGAAGCAAAAAGACTGCCGCTGCCATTGCCGGAATCCATAGAAGTCTGAGACACTCCTGCCTTTGTTCCAATACCTTTGTCAAATCAGATACCGGAGCCGCCTTTAATACCCCGGTCAGATTTTTCCCTGAAATCTTCTCTGTCAGTTTCCAGTAACGGTACAGATACCAGCCGCTGCCAGCTATCCCTCCCAATATTCCACAGACGCAGAAGCCTTTTGCCACTGCGAAGATTTTTCTTATATTGCCCCCTTTTCTGCCAGAGACGATTCCAAATATCCCCATGAGCAACGCACACAGAAACGTAGTAAGAAATGTTCCTCCCAAAATCCAGAAGTCTCCCGGAAGCGGTGCTTTTTCCCCTTTTGTACCTTCCTTCTGATATTGTACAAGAATCGTTCTGGATGTCTGATTCCCAAGTGGATCTGCTGCGGTCAGTGTGATCGCATTTTCTCCTTTTTTTAGTTTGAGGGAAATCTGAAATGTCCCATCTTTCCCAATTTTTTGCTCTTTGCCATTTATTTTCAAAGTAGCATCCGAGTCTGTTTTCCCAGAAAGCGGAAGCACCTTTTCTTTCACTCGGATATTCTCGTCCACTCCGTAAAGCTCCAGCATTGGCGGTACAACATCTGTGCTGATCCGTCTGGATACCCGGTAAAAACTTCCGGTTTCCCATCCATAGACAACACAGATTTCCTGCGTTTCCATATCTGCAATTTCAAATGCAGCTGTTCCGTTCTTTTCCCACTGAACCTTCTGTGACTTTTCTCCTACTGCTATTTCTGCCTGCACCTTCTTATCGCCAACATCATACGAAACTTCTGCCGTTGTCGATCCGGTCTGCTCCGGTGTGTCAATCGTAACTGTCACCCCTGGATTTAATGAGATCATCCTATCATATTTAGCCACGATTTTTCCATTGCTCATAGCGGACAATTCTACTTTCAGATCCTCTCCATCCAGATCAATGCTGACAGTCGTCGCTTTGCTGTCCCTATCAAGCTGTTCTGCATAAACAGGTTCCTTTGTATCTTTCCCCTGAAACACACCGATCACCCACTGGTCACAGGATTCCTCGGCATTGGTCCAGTCGATCTCCAGTGCACTGTCTGCATAGTCCAGTACGGTGCGAAGTTTTGCCCCGTCACCTGCTTTTGTACGTCCTTTCACAGAAAAGCCTTCTCCAGTAACTGCCGATGTGGTGAGTTCCGTCTCATCAGTATCTGTGACCACTGCATCTATCTGCAACCGATAATTTTCTCCATCGGGCAGCGAAGAAATATCTACCTCTGTTTCCAGTTTCTGGTTTGCTATACCGCTACCACTTTTCAGCTCTTTCTTCCCGTCAATCATCTCCCCGTTCATCGTCACTGCATAAATATAATATGTATATCCGATATTTTCCTCTGCAGTCACCTCTGCCTGAATTCGAATCCGCTCTTCTTTGGGCGCTTCCATCACAAAAGATTGTATCTCCACTTCCTGATACCACGGCATGACATGGACTTCCAGTTTGCTATTTGACTTTTTATCGTAATCTATGTACCAGGTGCCTCCCGGTGCATTTCGCAGATAATAGTAAACTGCCCCCTGCCCTTTTTGTACCGCCGCAAAATCACTCTCTTTTGCATACACCTTCCCGGAAGGATCCGTGATAGAAACTTCCGGCGCTTCCTTATCATAAGTGAGGATTACAACAACATCTTTCTCTCCTTCCAGAGTCATCAGATCCGATCTTGCTGCCTGTACTTCTTGGAGTTCTCCCATCTGTACCATCCCAAAGCAGACAAGAACAATCAACAGAATATGCAGAAAGCCTTTTTGCATTTTCTTATACACCGCAAGTCGTTTTTCTATTTTCTTCCTTTTTCCCATACATGCTCCCTCTTTCATATCCTTTTCTTAACTCAGTGTCTTGCTCGAAAGTTTTGGATTTTCCGATGCCCATACAAGATGAATGCCTTTATCTCCCGGATCACTCGTCTGTCCATGCAGCCCGAATGCCCACACTCCGTTATGCTGCTCATAGACTCCGATAAATCCCTGTCCTTTTGCCTGCGTCTGCAAAGCCAAAACCCACCAGGATACATTTGCCTCCAACTCCCCGGAAGCCCCAATTCCACACACTTTATTTGTAAGTGCAAGCTCCGCAGCTCCCCGGACATTGAACATACAATTATCTTTCTTCATCTTGATTCCAACTCCGACTTCTCCCCGGAAGCCATTGACTGTTTCTCCCTGCATACCAAGCAACATATTTGTATAAGAAATTCCTTCTCCAAGCTCCAGTGTACAGTCTCCGATCTGAACTGCTTCCAGAAGTTTTGCAGTTGCTGCCACCGAAATATACTTTCTGCTCAACTGGAATTCCAAAGACACCTGATCAAGAGAGGCAAGGCTTACATCGCCGACCCATTCTTCCAACCCTGGCTTAAATTCGGAAACCTTTGCCACCGCCACCTCAAAGCCTCCTTTGTATTTCAGTTTCAGAAGTTCTCTGATATCCAGCTTGTCCATCGAACTGATTTCCTCCACACCAAGTGAAAAATCTGAAAAGGTTACCGGAACTCCCGAAATTGTCGTATTGACCGGATAGTCTGCATACAGTTCTACGCCATTCAGCTTCCATTCTTTCCACTGCAGTTCCAGTCCCATGCCATCGCATAACATTGCAACATTGACAAGTACTTTCGCAGAAACATCCCCACTTAATGTATTCAGATTTAGTTCCGCTGTACCAAGATTACAGTAGATTGGCATATTCCCAAAGAGTGCATGATAATTTTTCTCATCTTCCTCCCCAAGACTCAGTGAAATATCACAGCCAATCTGCTTATTATTCATGATAATCTGTTCTGTATGATCAAATTCAAATGCAAACGGACTTGCAGATTCTGCTGTCTTTAAAACATCATCCTGAAATGGAAGCTCGGTCTGTACACTTTCAAACTCAATGACTGCCTGATTTGGATACAATGCGATCGTCGCATAATCAATCCTTGAAAAATCCTGCAGAATGAATGCTCCATTTGAGACCGCCGGTTTCACCGGATACTTATCCGAGGAAGCATCTGTCAGCGGATCATTCCTTTTGCAGTATTTCTATCATACTGTACATAAGATCTCCGACAGCGCATAAGTACTTCCGGATCTTTCTTCAAATCTCCTTCTAGTTGGACACTGTCCTGAAATCCAAGCCATCCATTCATCCGGATATATCCGGTCAGTTTTGTCGTGTCTCCGCAAACCTCTTTCCCGGTAGAAGTAAATATATAATTTCCATAACGAACCGTATTCAGATCTCCTGAAGTGATCACAAGCCCAGACGGGAATACTCTTCGCTCTCCATTTGCCGTCACATAAACGTCATACACTCCACATGCTGCTCTCGCCGGAATCGTTATTTTCCAGCTTGTGTCACTTTCATATTTGCATTCTAACTCATATTCCATTGCCCCGTGAAGAGATACCGAAATCTTATTTTCTTTCTTTAAATCCTTTCCCGTCAGTCTCACCTTCTGGGGGGCAGGAGACTCATAGAGAAGCTTCGTATCTAACCCATAAAATATCATATCCTGAATCTGCAGATCACTCTCTGGTCCCAGATCTTCCTCTGTCAGATCATTCTCATACAGATAATACGATCTCTCATCATAAATCTTCCTGTGTCCTTTATGTTCCACTCGGAGTGTCCGGCTCTGTGTCATCGTGTCGACTGCCTGATATTCAATCTCATAACGGTTCTTACTGATCTGATAAATATACTGATAGAAAGAATAGAGCGAATTGGAATCCGATACAAAGACATATGCTCCGTTTCCTGCATCGGAATAAGTACTTAGCACTTCCGACTCTACATCCGCACCAAGCCCCATCGAATACAACAAAATATTTCCGTTCTCACAGGCGGAAGTGATCTTCTGAAGTTGCTCCTCTGAAGGGATACTATCCTGTCCATCCGACATGATCACCGCGATATTCAAGGCATCTTTTTCTTTTGCCAGCATCGAAAGTGTATATTCGACTCCACTGTATATATTGGTTCCACTGTCAGAACGGAAAGACTCCACAGACTGCTCCAATTTCTCCCTGCTGCTTCCCGGCTCACAGACCCCTTCTAACACACCGCTTCCAAATGGAACAATCCCGATATTGACCTCATCCGCAAGCTTCCCTACAAATGTAGAAACTGCCTTCTTGAGATTCTCAATCTTCTCTCCTTCCATGCTGCCGGAATTATCGCAGCAAAGCGCAATATTTACTGTGTCATATTCCAGCTTCTTCACTTTATAATCAGGAATTTCTACCCCGCAATCAAGGATTTCCACATTTTCCCGGAACTTCTCTTCGGTGTCTGCAATCCCCTCCTCCAAAGAAACTACTGCCCGAACAGTTTCAAACTCCTTGGTATCAATTCCCGAAATACTTACAGATGCCGCCTTCTGATTCACAGTATCTGTGACATACTGCGTGAAATCTTCCTGCCTCTCTTCTTTATTTTCCTGAAAAGTTTTTTCCTTCTGTCCGTCTGTATCCTGAGAATGATCTGTGATCGGAACGATATGATCAACGGTAAGTTTCGCATAAGTATCAATTTCTTTCAGCTGTTCTTTATCTTCTTTCTCCGATAAAATCCGATTCAGTTCTCCTGCCGGACCACGATAAGCATCATCCTCACTCCTTGCCACAGTATCGAGCGCTTTATCCAGGCAGGAATTCGCACTTGTCTGATCTCCACTCTCGTAGGCAAGCCTTGATGCCTGCATATAAAGCTTTGACGGTTCTTTCTCTTCTTCCTTCCCCGCTGCCTCTAAAAGTCTGTCACGCATCCAGAAATCATATGCATCTTCACTGTCATCCGATGCTTTCTCTAACTGCTTCAGCGTCTGATCGATCAGTTTCTTGTCTTCCCCGGTATACCTGTATCCCTTTTTCTGCTTATTTACCCAGGAAAGTGCCTGCTTGGCCTGCTCTGTCTTTGCCTGCAATTCTTCATTTTTACGGAGCATGGATGTGCTGATCAGTCCCTGACGATACAATTCAGAAAATACAAGCAGCTGACTACTGTCCTCCCAGGCATTCATCTCCTGCGCAATCTCCTCATAATCTTCCTCTTGGATCTGTCCTTGCATTTTGGCAAGCTTCATCTCCCGGAGTTTCCATATCTCTCCATCCGGGATGTCTGCTTTCTTTTCTTCCTCTTCCCCATCATGTTCTTTCTGTACTGCAAGATAATAGGAAACTGCATCCTCTGTCCCTGTCTGCTTTTCTGTACAGGAAGATGCCGCTTCCTTCAAAAGCGATTTTGCATCCTCTCTCGCATCCTCATCCGCTTCCTTCTTCGCCCTCTCTATCACTTCCAGCTCTTCTTTCAGCTCATTTCTTCCAGCTGCCTTTGACTTTCTGTCAATCAGCATCCGGTACAAGCCTTCCGCACCGTCATAGTTTTCCTGCAATCCATAAAGCCTTGCCCGCGCAAGCAGATAGGCATCATCATATACCCCCGAAGAGAGATAATTCCCCAGAAAAATTTCTGCCTCCTCATATGCCTCTTCTTCCATAAATCCATAAGCAAGTCCAATATAGACATCCTCCAATTGCTCTGCCGATGCTGTTTTCTCATCCTCTTTCCGTTCACTCCCTGTGAAAATAAATATCCCGGCAAACACTGTCGTAATTCCAAGCAGAACAAAAACAGCACTCCACACCAGCCTCTGCTTCCTGTGAACTACTATCAACAAACATACGATCACTAGCGCTGCAAGCATTCCCACGATCATCTGCAATCCCGTACCCATAATCCCCCTCCTTCTCATTTGTACACTGTCTCACTGTGTTTCCTCTTCTATATACGAAATTTCTCTCACTGTTTGACAGAAATAAAGTCTATCTTTATTATAACAGTTTCATTTTCTGACGTCATTATTTTTCTATGTAGGGAACAGACAAATTCATGCCGTGACCAAAAGGGGATCCACAAATTTAAGAAGCAGGAAACCTTTCGATTCCCTGCCTCTTCATCTGTGAATATACATTCTGATCTGTTCAGGATCTTCTTCGCACTGAACCATACAGAAAAATTCCCATCCATATTTTTCATAAAAATCTGTAAGATCCGTAATCAGATAGAGTGGTGTGATCCCTTTCCGCTTCATATCTGCTACAACTGTATGCAGTAAATGTCCTGCGATTCCTTGCCCTTGATATTCTTTTTCGGTATATACGCACATACATTCGGTGTAAGATCTTTTTTGTTATGAAAATCATTTACAATGACCCCAAGACCTCCCACAATATTATCCCCATCCGGACTCATTGCGATAAATAAATTTACTTTTCTCATAACACTGTCCTCCAACTTCTGCTTTATCTGTCTGCTCATTTCACTTCTGTTTTCTATAGCCGAAAGTAATTTATCTTTTCTTTTTCGGCTTCGGTGCTGGTAATTCATCATACATAACGTGAAACAGACCTGTTAAAAACTCCTTACTGTCAACTTCTTCGACCAACAGCATCTCTTTCGCTCCATCATAAGGCAATTCATACGAAACTGTTGGCATATAACTAATTGCTGATTTCACCGGTTTTACAAGTAATCTATCATCATAGATACCACCTACAATCTTGCCATGATAGTAAATAATAAATTCTCCCATCATAGATCGATAAGTAATTTCTTCCAGATCCGATAACTGCCCTAAAACAAATTCTAAATATTCTTTACTTGATGCCACTGCTAAACCTCCAAAGTCAAATTCATGTGTACTTCCACGCTCTTCGTAAGACTGGAATTTCACAGACTAATATCCTCTATATTCGTGGAGCAAATCACCTAGTTTTTCATTTTTCAATATAAAATCCATCAAATATTCTATCGTTATTTCAAATTGAGTATTTCCGTCCTTTTTAAGAGTTTTTGTTGCAAGTACTTGCTCACCTTGTTTTGATGTAATTCTAAATCCATGTATAATCCTATTTCTCATATTCACAATTTCTAAAAATAAGTTTTCAATTTCTTTATTTCCAGTTTTATTAGAAATAGTATCTGATATACATTTCCTAAGCAATCCTGATTCTTTATCAATCAAATCATACCAATTAAATGAATCATCTGTGTTAATGATATTTTCTATTATAAATCCATTATTTGAACTAAAAACACATAGAGCACTACCTAATAATTCCCGATACTCTTTTGTTGGCAATGATTGTCTACTATAATTTTCGTACACCGCTATACCTCCAAATTCAAAATTGTAGCACTATTTACTTACTACTGGTTTGCCGTCTTTATCAAGTAATGGTGTAAATCCCGCTGCATTTCCGTTTCTATGGAAAACATAATTCACACCGGTTTCTGTATCAACCCAAATTTCCACTACATCAATCGTACCTTGTTGATAAATCTTCTTAAAACGATCCATAAGTATTCCTCCTTAAAAATTCTAATTTGTTATATATGATTCTTTAAATTCTCCACTTTTTATTCACTTGATTTTCTATTACCATTACATTAAATGCTAAACTCTACAACAAAAAACAATTAGAGTATATTTTCCAAATAGAAAAGAAACTCTTCTTTCGCAAGTGGTTCACAGTGACTAAAATACAGCAATAATAATCTGTTGATTGAATCGTCTGTATCAAATCTTGAACCCGATCTTTGTCCATGTATCCATTATCAAAAAAATCTGCTCTGGTGATGTCCCCTAAAAACAACACCTTTTCTTCAAATACATAAACACAAGTGGTGTCATCTGAATGTGAAGAAACCGTATGAAAAATTTGAGCTGTGATGCCGCTCAAATCCAACGGTATATTATCAGAAAATGCTATATCTGACAGCACAATATTTAATTTATCCTGTCCACAATGTTCTTTTTCAAAATGAACATCTTGCTTTTTTAGTATTTTGATATAGTTGAGGTCCTTTGCCTGTTTTTGCTGATCTTTTAGAAACTCATTTGTTTTATCGTGAGCAATACTGATTCCATTGATGGCATGCACACCAAAAATGTGGTCATGATGCCAATGTGATTTCATTTTTGTCCCACCTTTCAGGTAATAACTCCGGATCATAAAAACTCTTTTCCTCGCAAATCCATTTTAGTTAAACCAACTACTAACAATCCAATAAAAACTACCGTGTTCACAAATAGCAGCAGAACAATACTTTTTACCACCCCGAAAGTAAACAGTATCAAGAAAATTTCTATTGACAACACAATAAAACACATATAATTTGTCAAATACGCTGTTACAATTTCTCCATAATAATTGTTCATCTGTAATTTTACATAGATAAAAGGCTTTAGTAGATAGCGGATTATGATGCATAAAATCGGACAAATAAAAATCCAGTTTTTATTTACCAGAGATGTTGCCACTCCATTACTCCATTGTACTGGAATTTCTGTCGGTAACTTAGAATAAGAGAATCCTCCAATCATCAAGCATAGTACAATAATAATTGTCCAAGTAAGCATACTCCCCCATATATACAAAAAGCTGACCGAATCTAATTTGAAAACAACCTGATGGTCGTTCCAATAATCTTCCAATTCTGTTACATATTGTTCCACCTGTAATTTTTCATAACTAATGCTTTCTTCCTCCAACATTTTTTCACACATGAATCTCGCCTTATCCAAATCAATCATCTGATTTTTTAATACTTCATTCTGCTTTTTAACCATTTCCTGCAATGTTACTTTCTCAGACATAATACGTCGTATATCCTCGATAGAAATTCCCAATGTACGTAGATATGCAATCTTCTTTATATTTTCCACATCATTTTCAGAATAATCTCTATAACCATTCTTTTCGTTTCTGGAAGGCTCAATGAGTTTTTCCTTTTCATAAAAACGGACATTAGAACGTGATAAACTTGTTCGTTCTTCTACTTCTTTTATCGTCATATTATTCACCCCTTTCAAGCAACTCTTTTTTATTACCTTAAGAATAAGCTATAAACAAGGTTTACAGTCAAGTATTTTTTCAAAACCACACCATTTCCGCTTAATTTTTTTTCATGTCAGAGAAGGCGAACAAACAATAAGAGCCCTCAAACTAATACTTGATATAGTGAAATATGATCATACACAAATCGACAATTCCTATTTTACACTGTTACGCTTTAGTTCCCCACAGCCTGAATAGCCCCATATTTTGTATATGGAAGATATTCTATTCTTAGATATTCATTTTTATCAATATATCCCGAAAATATAGTAATTTCTATTTCCTCGTCTGTCACTTTATCATGTAGAAAAATACTTCTTCTTTCCGAAGATAGATTCGCACCGCCATGAGATTGTTCCGTGACATATCCTTCCGCATAACAATACTGTTTGTTTATGATATAAGGCATATCTAAAGCAACATCTTTCAAATATAAGATTAAGAGAATAGTAGCTATCATAAGAAGACTATTAGCCAATCGAAGAATTTTTATATCATTTTTTCCAGTATAATCTTTTTCTATCACTTCTTTATCAAAAAATATCGAATACACAAACTTTCTCTTTTTAATTAGATAAACGATACAAGCCATGAAAGCTATAACAAATAATGAAACTCTTGTAAATAATCTAAATATGGCAAAATTCATTCTATCCCCACCTGATATTCTTATTTACAGTGCTACCTTTTTCCATTTTCTAATCTTAGTTCGAAAAGTTTCGAAAGGCGCAACCGTATTAACATGAATGAACTTGTAGACTTCCCATACCGCTGTTTTTGTAGCATCATCAGCCCATTTTCTCATATGCGGCTGAAATAGTTCTTTCTCGCTCATTGAATCAATCATGGTATGGATCGATGCAATATTTTGTTTTAATTGATCTTTTAATTCTGCTAATGATAAATATGCGTAAGTATCCGTAAACCATTGATATAAATCGCCTAGCTGATTCCACTTAAATAGTTCGGATGGGGTCTGCACTTTTCTTCCTTGTTTCTCATCATTTTCCCATTTCAAAACTAATGTCGTCCATCCAACCTGATAAGCAAGATTTTCTGCCGGGGTTCTGTCCACTTCAATTACTCTCTTATCTTTTAAAGATTCCGGAATATCATCAAATTCGGAAATATACTTTTCAAAACTTTTATTGATTTCATTTTTTAATTCTTCTTTATCCTTGTATGTTCTCAAAATATCTTCTCCTTAAATTCTAATCTGTTTAATAACATGATATCTCTTCAAATTTATAATTGGATCAGCACAAATAGTAACACACTTAAAATCAGTATGATCAAACCTGTTACAATAAATACAGCAGCTATCGTGCTTCCCAGAACAGGTCTGTCCACATAACATCTTTTCGGATGATCGGGATTATAGTAAACGGTCATCTTGCTGCCAATAGGCCACAGCTGTTCTGCTAATTCACGCAAGTTTGCAATCGCTCCCGTTTTTATATGCAGCCAGCCTTTTTCATCTTCATAGACGCCTGACGCTACATGTACGGATAGTCCAGATATCCTCTTTGTCAATATCCCACGAAATTTTTTCTTTGCTGTGTAACGATTTCCATCCACAACATATTCCACGATCGGATTCATACTTCCGCCACCCGGAAACTGGTATTACACAACAGTGCCTTCTATCTTTTTCATACACTGCTTCGTTTGTTTTCTTGTCACAAAAGTTATCATCACTCCAGAGAAAATGAAAAGTACTCCTACCCCTCCAACCAATAGAAATCCTAACCATGCTATTTGTATTTTTGATATGATATCCGTCCTTTCCATAACCGGTAAATCAAATAAACAACGAGTGGAATTGCCCCGACTGCCCCGGCAAGTGTGTAAATAGGCCAGGTAAGAAACCCAATAATAATTTTAGGAGCAGCTGAAGTCAGCCACTTTTTAGCGATATGGGAGAAAAATATCAATCCCGCAGGTATCCCGGAAAAAAGCATCCCAAACGAAATGATGCTCCGCGGAAATCCGATCGGTTCCGGAACCGGCATGTCTTGACTTGCCCAAAATGCAATATATTCGGAATCATTGACTTGTTTCATCTGCGTAACTGCTACAAAATAGCCGATCACGCACCCTAAAATCAAAAATGTGAAAATATATAAAATCTGTTTTTTCTCTTTTTTCATACTGGATATCCTTTCCTTTTTCTTACCAATACCGGTAAACCGGCATTTTACTCAGGTACATCTATGGAATAACTCAGGCAGTCGCCTCTCTTATCGCTCTTTAAATCATTGTAATACCACATATAGGTCACTCTGCCATATTCATCAATTTCAATGACACCGTCCGGCTTTTGTCCTTCAATTTCTAATGTATAGATTTCTTTTTCATGCGCATATCCAAACACAAAACGAGTATCCGGATAGTTTGGATTTAAGTCTTGTTGAAAATCACTCAATGTTAAAATAGAATGAAGAAACTTATGAAAATCTGAGCTATATCTACTGTCCGGCTTCGCAGTAACTTGTGTGGAAGTGATAAACGCATAGCGTGTATTTCCATTTTGTATTTGCTTTTTTAAGCGTGCGAATACGAATCCCTGCACCGGATCATCGTTTGTTCCCGCCCGATAAAAATCGTATCATACTGCTCACCATTCCATATATGAAAAGTTTCATCCACATGATTAAGAAAATCATCCGGAACGGAAAGTTCCTCATTTTCTTCTTTCAGAGCAGAATGTAAAATAGCTTTTTCAATAGAGTCGTAATAGGTAAGCTCTGAATCATTTTTATCATAATCACTCATCGTAAATGCTACATACTCATTATCTTTATTTTCCTCCTCTGGAATATAAGTATAACGACCATTTTCAATGTGATCATCATATTCAAAATCAACAAATAATCCAATACCTATCAGAACTACAAAAATCAGAAAAACGATTCCAATAAGGATGAACAATATTTTCAAAAATTTTTTCATGGAATATCACTTCCTTGTCCTACTGTTTTTTATATTTCTTCTCGATAAACAAGCTATAAATTACCATAAATACTATCGTTTCAATCATTACACCAAATACTGACAGCAAAATATATGGAGTATTTTGAGCACTTAATAAAGGCATTCCTAACACAACAAAAAGCATTCCATAGAAAATAAACAATTTACCCAGTGCATGATTATATCCCTTTATATCTCTTACTGGAAAAGCCTTCATGTTCGCCCAAAAAGCAACCGTCTTTTTTGAAAAATAAGCACATACTCCTATGCCAATCAGAATACAACCAACGATTGCCCATACTATAAATCCTATCATTCGTCCGCCCATATCATATCCTCGATTTCACAAATTTAAATTCATCTCTCCATATTACTGGAATTTATTTATGTTTTACTCTACTGATTCTACTGATAAGTTCTTCAGCAATAGCGCTAAGAAACATACAAATACCACACACTACTCCCATATAAATTTCTATTGTTTTGCCAATGTACTTTGTTCCTGATTTTGTCAGTTCATAAATAGGTATTCCAAATATTTTAACAGGCAATGTATCTACACTTGTGCTATATACATTAATGTCTCCAAAATAAATTGCGACACTCATCAATATTATTGCGACTACAAATCCAATTACCAACACAACTATGATTTTTATTTTTTCTTCATTTATTTTTACCTCATCAGATTCTAATTTAAAATATCAGCACTTGGAAATCTTCTTCATAGTATCTTGTCTAATTTGTTCCCTCAAATCAGACAAGCATTGGGAAAAGCCCACTCTGTCATCCGCATAGGTTAAATTTAATTCAAACTCATTTTCAGACCATGTCGAAATATCAGAAAAATTATGTTGGATCAACGCCTCCAGGCTATCAATTGCTTTATAGATTTTGGCTTCGATTGTCTGCTTTTCTGCCATTTCCTTATACAAGTCTTTCATTTCCTTTTTAGTTGCTTCCGGCAATGTATCTATCCAGGCATTCAGCAGATGTTCTTCTGTATCTTCATGTTCTTTTGTTTTTCTAAATGTAGGAATATCACCCGTAAAACATTCCCCTAGATCATGTATAATACACATTTGGATAATTTTATTTATATCGGCATCTGGAAATTCATTTTTCATAAAAAATGCCATGAGAGTCATCATCCAACTATGTTCAGCAACACTTTCCTGACGTCCTTTCGATGTATAACAATGTCTAGTCGTATCTTTCAACCTCTCTGCTACAGCCAATGCCTGCAATAATTCTTTTTCTTCCATCTTAATTTCTCCTTCAAATCCTGATTTCCTATTTTTATCAGCTTTCTAAATTGGAATTTATGAACTTAATACTGTTACCAACGATAAATATCTTTCTGTTTTTTTCTTAATATCATCTTCACTAACACCATAAAAGATATACAAATCTTTTGAAATTTTTTGAAATTGTTTCATTACTTTCTTATTTCCAGAATACGATATCGCGAATATATTCCAAATATAATCTATATTCATTTCAAGAGAATCATCACCTATTCTTATTTCATATAGATGGAAGTTCATAGGAATTACATTATCTGGCATTTCGGCAATCATTTCTCTTCGTGCCTCTATTTTATAAAGATATTCTCTAATAGATTTTTCGTTGTAAATATTCGGCTTTGGAATATCCTTCATTTCACCTAAAATTTCTGGTTTATGCTGTAAAATCAAACTCTCCTTTAGATTGTTTTGTTGTTCAATATATTTTCTCTCAGATGAATTAGTTTCAATTAGATTGTAGCTATTCTTTGCATATTGTACTAACTCATCAAGAGTATGTTCGCCTGCAACTACTTTCTTCTCTGCTCTCTTACGTTTAAATCTGTAGAGAATACTTCGTATCCTTACTTTTAGAGGTCTTTTCTGTGCTCTACCAGCTATAAAAATACTTGTTGGACCATCTGCACCACCTATTATTGAAACTCCACTTTTACTTTTTCCTTTCATAAATGTTCATCCTCGCAACTTCAAATTTTGTTATTTAGATTTATCCTTGAAAAAGCCAATTAAAATTAAAGCAATACCGAGAATTGCTACTGGAATATAAATAACATTAGGTATATGATAAACAAATCTATCAATTCCAGACATAACAATATAAATAATAATTCCCACACTGATTAAAATGCTTTTATCTTTCATAGTTGGTCTCCTTTACACCTTTCAAATTTATCATTCTCTCTAACATAAATTATATCACGCTAAAAATGAACAGTCATTCTTTTTCAGTTATCTAATTAAAATTCATTATATATAGAAAAAGACACTATATTTCAAGTGTCATTCTCTTATACAACAGTATTCTGCAAGCAGGTAAACACAGGTTATTCCTTAATATCCTTTTGTTTGGGAAACTCCGTTCTCCCATTTAGATATTGTTTGTTCTTCTGTCAAGTAAGGACTAAAAAAAATTATAATTTTTTTATTTCTGCACAAGTCCGTATATCAACCACACTTATGCATAGTCTGCGTATCTAAAAAACCGCTGTCAAACTTCCAACAGATTTCTATTCTATTATCGGAATATACTTTCACTTTGTCAATCAGCTTCTCTTTTATTTCTTCCGTAAGTTCCATCTGATCAGCGTAACATTTCAACTGACTGATATTCTTTTCTATCTGTTGATGATTTTCCTGCTGTATTTCCTGTCTGCTCTGAAGCTCCTGCAACCATTGTTCCAATCTTGCAGTTTCTTCATCATATTTCTTCTTTTCCATAAGGAAATCTTCTCTGGATAACTTACCATCTGTGTACTGTTCATAGAGTGGCATCCAAGTCTTTTTCAATGTGGCAATGGACTTTATCAAAGTAGTAATTCCACTGGTTGCATACCACTTTCGAAATCCATACAACACATGCTCTCTGTATTTCTTCTGCTTTCGCCTGTAATACACCCGTCTCCATAGCTTCATCCACACGTATTCATCAAGCTGTTTAAATTGTTTTGTTGAGTTTCCATGCTGAAAGTAATTTCTCCATCCTCTTATAAGTGGATTTAATTTCTCCACCTTTTGCTCCAGACCCTCATAGGCTGACTTTCTGCAAGTAATTACTCTGATTGCGTCCTTCACCTTTTTCATCGCCTTTTTACTAGGCATCATATAAGGCAACTTTCGTCCGCTTTTGGTTTTACCAAACTTCTGGTAACGGAATCCAAGAAAGTCAAAGCTCTCCTTATTCATATCTATAACCTTTGTTTTTTGCGGATTCAATGTCAGTTTCAACTTAGCCATTATTCTTTTCAGATGCTCAAACGCTAATTCTGCATCTTTTCTTGTTCTGCACACAATCACTGCATCATCTGCATATCTGACTATGACGCCCAGTTCTTTATGATTTTCCCAGTAGGAGTCCAATACATGAAGATAGATATTTGCTAACAACGGACTAATGACTCCTCCTTGCGGTGAGCCTTTTTCCGTTGGATAATATTTCCCATTTTCAATGACTCCTGACTGTAACCACTGTCTGCATAACTTAATGACCCTTCTATCACTGATGCGACGATTTAATAATCCCAGTAGTATTTCATGATTGATGTTGTCGAAGTATCCCTGTATGTCCGCATCTACTACATACCAGTTTTTATATAATTCTTTTTTCACTTTTTCTGTAGCCTGTTTTGCATCTCTTTTAGGACGGAATCCATAAGAACTATCCAGAAAATTTGCTTCAAAGATAGGTTCTATCACTATCTTACAGGCTTGTTGCACAATCCTGTCTCTAATAGTCGGAATCCCCAATGGTCTTTGCTTCCCATCCGGTTTTGGAATGTATACTCTCTTTACCGGTTTAGGTCTGTATTTCTTATTCTTTAAATCCTCTTGAATATCCAACAAGTATTCTTCTACTCCGTATTCCTCAATCATTTCAAAGGTAATGCCGTCAATCCCAGCGCTCCCCTTGTTTTCTCGCACTTCTTTCCATGCCCGCCACAAAATATCCAGGCGAAAGATACGGTCATACAACGCATGAAATCTGCGTTGCTTATCCTTTTTGGCTGTCAGGTATAGATTACGTTGAAGTTGTCGTGATTTTTCTGTTGAGTGTTGTTGTCCAATATTTGGCATGCACTATCCCTTACCTTCCCGTTAATCTTGATTAAAGCAGAGCCCCTTTTCTCCCATTGTTTTTCTTACCAATAGTTCATAGATACTATGGGCTCCTCCGACTTCTCATACCACTTCTCAAGAAATTTCGCATGCGTGCTTATATCCTCAGTTACATACTTGTGGTTATATGATGGTATGAGATCTCTTCTGTTCCGTTATCAACTTTCATAACATTCCGCTCCCTCTACACCGAAGGGTTCCTCAATGCTGTACTCCAGTATCCCCACATCTTCCATGGTCTTCGTCAGAAAGTCAGTGACTCGACTCCCTCTTGTCCCTTACAGGGCTAACGTAACGATGCTACAGGATTCACTTTATGTTACGGACTGCTATTTTGCACCTGTTTCTCACAGGCATACCTCGCTTCAACACAGTCGGTCACCCAAAAGCATTGGAGGTTCGCTACAAGGCTCACTGGCGATTACCTTGACCAGACTTTCACTGGCAAGCTGATAACAGCTTGCAGAACACACAACTTTCATCCATTAGCGACGTGCGCCGCAAGGCGCACCCAGAAAACGGATGGCAACTATCAGTCACCACCCGTTTTCTTCAGAACGCTGTTAATATTCAGTTATTTATATACAAATCCTGGCATCGGCTCAATTTTAAACTGATTCCTATGATGCAGCGAATCTATCCGTGCCTTTGTTTCCATATTCTTTATAACGCCATGTCTTATATACTCATCCAGCTCTGCATAGGTAAACCCCAGATTTTCCTCATCTGTTTTCCCGCAAAGTCCATCAATAGGAGTCTTTTCAACCAATTCAGCAGGCAGTCCCAACTCCATTCCGATCTTCTTAACCTCTGTAACAGTCAAATTACACAGTGGGCTGAAATCACCAGCACCATCTCCATAGCGAGTTGCATATCCTACCCAGTCCTCAGACAAATTACAGGTATTTGCCACCCTGCCATTCATGCTTTGTGATACTGCATACAATGTTGTCATACGCACTCTGGCTGGAAGATTGGTCTTTGTCTGTACAGAAATTTCCGGCAAAATCCCGATACTTTTTGTAACTGCATCAACAGACTCCTTTATATTTACTATAAAGTATCTGATACCCAGATGTTGCACAAGCCTGTACGCCATATCAATATCCCCCTGTTCCCCACACGGCATCAAGACTCCGATAACACGCTCTTTTCCCAGTGCTTCCACACATAAAGCGGCTACAACAGAACTATCTTTTCCACCGGAAATTCCTACAACTGCATTACAGTCCTGTCCGTTCTGTTCAAAAAAATCTCTGATCCAGTCAATACAGTCCTTTGTTACCTTTCCTGCATCGAACATCTCCTGCACCTCTTTTCTCATTTTGAAAGCAGCTTTACAAGCCTTTCTGCCGCTTCTTTTGTATCTTCCGGTGAGCCAAAAGTTGAAAACCGGAAATAGCCTTCTCCACAGGCTCCAAACCCTTCTCCCGGTGTTCCCACAACCTGAATTTCATGTAACAGATAATCAAAAAACTCCCAGCTTCCCATTCCATTTGGACACTTCATCCAGATATATGGAGCATTCTTTCCTCCGCAATACCAGATTCCAAGCTGATCAAGCGCTTTCATCAGCACCTTTGCATTTTTCTTATAAATACGGATATTTTCGTGAATCTGTTTCTGTCCTTCCTCCGTAAAAACTGCTGCCCCACCTTTCTGAATAATGTAAGACACACCATTTGTCTTTGTTGTACGATTGCGTACCCACATTTCATTCAGGTTCATTCCACTCCGTTTCAATGCTTTTGGTATTACCGTATATCCAAGTCTGGTTCCCGTAAAACCGGCAGTCTTGGACAGCGAGCAGATTTCAATCGCACATGTTTTTGCTCCATCCAGTTCAAAAATACTATGCGGAAGAGTTTCATCCTCAATAAAAGCCTCATATGCTGCATCAAAGAGAATCACGGAACCATTCTCATTGGCAAAATCTACCCATGCCTGAAGCTGATTACGTGAAAAAACGGCTCCGGTAGGATTGTTTGGTGAGCATATATAGAGTAAGTCTGCTTTTATTTCTTCGCTCGGCTCAGGCAAAAAGCTATTTTCTTCCCCGGAAGCCAGATGGACAATCTTCCTTCCTGCCATCACATTCGCATCCACA
The DNA here is from genome assembly GCF_964238105.1 of Coprococcus sp. HPP0074. Classification (NCBI taxonomy): domain Bacteria; kingdom Bacillati; phylum Bacillota; class Clostridia; order Lachnospirales; family Lachnospiraceae; genus Coprococcus; species Coprococcus sp. HPP0074. Next base: position 80,347 of record NZ_CAXSKS010000002.1, read on the forward strand.
TACGCAGGATAAGCCGGCTCAATCACCAATGCAGAACCGGAACGTTCAAACAAGTCTAAAATATCCCCAAGCTCATCGCTTGCTCCACTTGAAACAAACACCTCGTCTGAGGACAAAGAAACGCCTCTGTTTTCATAATACTTTGCAATCGTATCCCTCAAAAATGAGGCACCACACTCAGGCATATATCCATGAAAACTGCTTTTTGAAGCCTGATCATCCACAGCCTCATGCAATGCCTTGATTACGGCATCGCATAATGGCAGTGAAACATCTCCAATACCCATTCTTAAAAGCTTTACTCCCGGATGCTGCTCTACATAAGCCTTGGTTTTCTGAGCAATATTGTAAAAAAGATAGGAATCTTTTAATTCGCTGTAATGCATATTTGGTCTGATCATGTTATTCTCCTCCCTGTATGATTCGATATCTAATAATTCTGATGGACAATTCGCCCAATGCCCTTGCAAAAAGAATTCTTGAATGAAGTCTCTTTCCAAGTTTTCTATGAGATTTTGTCACATTATTTCCGTGCAGCCTGTGTTCTAAGACGGTATATTCCAAATGAACGCTGCTTTTCAATAAATTTGCTGCCATGGCAATCCATGTATCATGGGATTCCATATACTTTGGAAACGGTAAGATAACTTCTTTCAATTCCCTCTTGAATGCCATGGCACATCCATAATAAGATGCCTTCCCTCCAAATATTCTGGAGATATTTAGCATATAGTTACAGGAGTCTTTTGCCTGTAATCGATCAAAAGTTTTCTTACTCCTGTTTCCCCGTTTGTCTATGGCAACCATATTTCCTGTAACAAGCATAACCGAATATCGCTGTATTACATGAAGCATTTTTTCCAGGCAATCCTTTCATTCAGCATCTATCGTAGATATACCAATGGTCACTTCCTCCAGCACATCTAAAAGTACCTTTACCGTGTCCAGAGATGTCAGCATGGTAATATTGTTCTGTGTTGCCGCACTTCGGATTGCAACACCATCTTCATAATGAACACCGGAAAGAATTGCACGGGTATTGATGACATAGCTGACGTATCCTGCACGGATCGCATCCAGTATCTCACTGCTTCCTTCCGATGGTTTCCCCAGTATACGGGTACGGATTCCATGCTGTTTCAAATGCTCTCCCGTAAGAGAGGTTGCTTCTATATTAAAGCCCATATCATAAAAGCGTCTGATAAGCGGAAGGGCTTCGTCTTTATCCTCATCTGCAAGCGTCACAATGACTGTTCCATAATTCTGCACACGAATACCGGAAGCAATCATGGCTTTATACATTGCCCTGTGAAGCTTCTTATCATATCCGATTGCTTCTCCCGTTGATTTCATTTCGGGTGACAGGTAAGCATCCATACCACTTAACTTTGCAAAGGAAAATGCAGGCACTTTCACATACCACCTCTTCTTTTCTTCGGGATAGCTCACAGTAATCCCCTGCTCCTTCAGGCTCTTTCCAAGAATGACTTTCGTTGCAATATCAGCCAATGGATATCCGGTTGCTTTTGACAAAAATGGAACTGTTCTTGAAGAACGCGGATTTACCTCAATGATAGATACATTCTCCTGTCTGTCCACGATAAACTGGATATTAAACAGTCCCACAATGCCAATGCCAATACCTAGTTTTTTCGCATAGTCCAAAATTGTAGCCTTTACCTTATCTGAAATGCTAAACGTCGGATATACACTGATGGAATCGCCGGAATGAACCCCTGTCCTTTCTACCAACTCCATGATTCCCGGAACAAATACGTCCGTACCGTCACAAATGGCATCAATTTCGACTTCTTTCCCACAGATGTATTTGTCTACCAATACCGGTTTATCTTCATCAATCTCTACCGCAGTTTTCAGATAGTGCCGCAGGTGTTCTTCCTTTGCCACGATCTGCATGGCTCTTCCGCCAAGTACAAAGCTTGGACGTACCAGCACCGGATAACCGATCTCTTCTGCCGCTTTTACGCCATCTTCTATATTCGTTACAGCCTGTCCTTTCGGCTGTGGGATAGAAAGCTCTGACAACAGCTTTTCAAAAGCATCTCTGTTTTCTGCTTTTTCGATTGCAGCACAGTCCGTGCCAATCAGCTTCACTCCACGTTCCTGCAGTGGATTTGCCAGGTTGATTGCAGTTTGACCGCCAAGTGATGCAATAATTCCATCCGGCTTCTCCATTTCGATCACATTCATAACATCTTCTACGCAAAGAGGCTCAAAATACAGCTTGTCGGATGTGGTATAATCTGTAGACACAGTTTCCGGATTATTATTGATGATGATCGCCTCATATCCGGCTTCTTTAATGGTTTTCACTGCATGTACCGTGGAATAATCAAACTCCACGCCCTGACCGATACGAATAGGACCGGAGCCCAATACAATGATTTTCTTCCTGTCTTCCACGATCGATTCATTTTCATCCTCATAAGTAGAATAAAAATAAGGAACATAGCTTTCAAATTCCGATGCACAGGTATCAATCATTTTATAGACTGGGAAAATGCCATGTGTCTTACGCATTTCATAAATGTCCGTTTCCATCATATTCCACAGCCACCCAACTGCTCTATCTGAGAAGCCTGCCTTCTTTGCCTGATACAAAAGCTCTCTGTTACCGGTACACTGCTTCAATTCTTTCTCCATATCAATGATTTTTTTCATCTTATCAAGGAAGAAACGGTCAATGCGTGTCTGCTCCCTGATATCGGAAACCGATTCGCCCATTCGGAGCAACCGGGCAATGGCAAAGATACGGTCATCTGTGCCGATTTTGATATATTCCATCAAAGCCTTTTTATCTTCTTTTTCAAACTTTTCCATATACAGATGATTTACGCCTGTTTCCAGAGAACGGATTGCTTTTAACAGACTCTCCTCAAAGGTTCTGCCAACACTCATGACTTCCCCGGTTGCTTTCATCTGTGTACCCAGCTTCTGATTTGCATCGGTAAATTTATCAAATGGAAAACGCGGCATTTTTGTTACCACATAATCCAGTGCCGGTTCAAAGGATGCAGGCGTATTTACCAGCATAATCTCATCCAGAGTCATTCCCACACTGATTTTCGCCGATACCCTTGCAATCGGATATCCGCTTGCCTTTGATGCCAATGCAGAGGAACGGGATACGCGCGGATTTACCTCAATCAGATAATACTGAAAAGAATCCGGATCAAGTGCAAACTGTACATTACAGCCTCCCTCCACCTTCAAGGCACGGATGATTTTCAAGGCACTGTCACGGAGCATCTGATATTCTTTATTCGTCAGTGTCTGTGACGGACATACCACAATGGAATCTCCTGTGTGGATTCCTACCGGGTCCAGATTTTCCATATTGCAGACCGTGATTGCTGTGTCATTGGCATCACGGATCACTTCATATTCAATTTCTTTAAAGCCCTTGATACTTTTTTCTATCAGCACCTGATGAACCGGTGACAAAGCAAGGGCATTTTTAATCAATCCCAGAAACTCCTGCTCATCATCTGCAAAGCCGCCGCCGGTTCCGCCAAGGGTAAATGCCGGACGAAGCACCACCGGATATCCGATATTCTCGGCAGCCTTTATGGCTTCCTCCACCGTATTGGCAATGACAGACGGAAGCACCGGCTCTCCTAAGCTTTCACAAAGCTCTTTAAAGAGTTCTCTGTCCTCTGCCCTTTCAATGCTCTCACTGCTGGTTCCCAAAAGCTCCACACGGCACTCTTTTAAAATGCCTTTTTTCTCAAGCTGCATTGCCAGATTAAGTCCGGTCTGACCACCAATTCCCGGTACGATGGCATCTGGACGCTCATGACGGACAATCTTTGCAACATATTCCAATGTCAACGGTTCCATATACACCTTATCTGCAATGGTGGTATCTGTCATAATCGTTGCCGGATTGGAGTTGCATAAGACAACCTCATACCCTTCTTCTTTCAGTGCAAGACATGCCTGGGTCCCTGCATAGTCAAATTCTGCCGCCTGACCAATCACAATCGGACCGGAACCAATGACAAGTATTTTCTTCAAATCAGTTCTTTTCGCCATCTTTTGTTCCCTCCATCATTTCTATAAACTGTTCAAACAGATAACCGCTGTCCTGCGGGCCCGGTGCGCTTTCCGGGTGATACTGCACACTAAACACCTTGTCCTCCTCACAGGCAACACCTTCTACTGTCTGATCCAGCAGATTCAGGTGCGTTACTTTCAATCGGGTATTCGCAAGACTTTCCCTGTCCACTGCATAGGAATGGTTCTGGGAGGTAATCTCTATCTTTCCTGTCAGAAGATTTTTTACCGGATGATTTCCTCCCCTGTGTCCAAATTTTAACTTATAGGTCCTTGCCCCATATGCAAGGGAAATGATCTGATGACCAAGGCAGATTCCAAAGATCGGATATTTTCCCCGTAAGCCTCTCACCAGTTCTATGACCGGCTGCACATCCATCGGGTCTCCCGGACCATTAGATAAAAAGATTCCGTCCGGCTTCATTTTTTCTATTTCTTCCATAGAGGTATTCCATGGAAATACCGTCACATTGCAGCCTCGTCTGTTAAAACTCCTCACAATATTCTGCTTCATTCCACAATCAATGGCGGCCACATGATATTTCTCATCCGGAATCCTATATTGCTGAATCTCTTTTCTGCTCACAAAAGCTACTGCATCTTTTGGTATATCATAGGAACTCAATTTGCAAAGTCCCTCCTGCAGAGAAGTATCAGCATCTGTAATCAATACTTTTCTGCTTCCCAAATCACGGATAGAACGTATCAGCTTTCTGGTATCAATTCCATAAATTCCCGGAATCCGGTATTTCTCCATGATTTCGGATAATGTATATTTACTGCGGAAGTTGGATGGCTGATCGTTATAATCCCTTACAACCAATCCTCCAATCGTCGGTGTTTCTGTTTCAAAATCTTCTTCTGCAATCCCATAGTTACCAATCAGCGGATATGCCATCACAACAGTCTGGTAGGTATAGGACGGATCAGAGATGATTTCCTGATACCCAACCGGAGAGGTATTAAATACGATTTCCGTGATTCTTTCATCAAAGGAACCAAAACCATATCCATAATACTCACTGCCATCTGGGAGAATCAGTTTTCTGTCAAATTTTTTCATAATATATGTCACCCCTCTATCTAAACCCGTTCAGACAGTTTCCTTTCAAAACGGTCTTTACGGAGATCTGCCGGAATTTTGGTTGGATATTCTCCGTTAAAGCAGGCAGCACAATAATCCTCGCTGTCAATCAGCTTACTCAGCTTCTCCACCTCCAAATATCCCAAAGAATCCACTCCGATCATCTCTGCGATCTCTTCCATGCTATGATGGCATGCAATCAGATTTTCTTCTGAGTCAATGTCCGTGCCATAATAGCAGGCATGTAAGAATGGGGGAGCCGAGATTCTCATATGTATCTCTTTCGCTCCTGCGTCACGCAAAAGCTTTACAATACGTTTACTGGTTGTACCTCTTACGATAGAATCATCAATAAGAACGACTCGTTTTCCATCGATTACATTTTTCACAGGAGAAAGCTTAATCCTGACTTTGTCCAAACGTTCATTTTGTCCCGGAGAAATGAATGTTCTTCCAATATATTTATTTTTGATCAGTCCTATCCCATAAGGAATGCCGGATTTATTTGCATATCCAAGCGCTGCATCCAGTCCGCTGTCCGGAACTCCGATCACAATATCTGCGTCCACCGGATAACTTTCTGAGAGCAGCTCGCCTGCTCTCATTCGTGATTCATGGACAGATACACTATCTATGACAGAATCCGGTCTTGCAAAATAGATATACTCAAAGATACAGGTTTTCTTTTTCTGCTTACTGCAGTGTTCTTTCCTTGATTCCACTCCATTTTGACTAAACACCAGAATCTCACCTGGAAGCAGATCTCTGACAAATTCTGCGCCTACCGCTGATAATGCGCAGCTTTCTGATGCCACTACATAGTCTCCATCCGGCATCTGTCCATAACAAAGTGGTCTGAATCCATATGGGTCTCTTGCAGCAATCATCTTTGTAGCTGACATCAAAACTAATGAATAAGCCCCTTCCAGTAAATTCATGGTGTTGCTTACCGCTTCTTCTATGCTCGGTGTCATCAGCCTTTCTCTTGTAATCACATAAGCAATGGTTTCTGTATCGCTGGTGGTATGAAAAATGGCTCCTGATAACTCCAGCTTATCACGCAGCTCCAATGCATTACTCAAATTTCCGTTATGTGCCAGTGCCATCTTTCCTTTCTGGTGGTTGACTTCAATGGGCTGGCAGTTATTTCGTGTTGTCCCGCCGGTTGTTCCATATCTTACATGGCCCACTGCCATAGTCCCTTCCGGCAAATGAGATAATGTGTCTTTCGAAAACACTTCGCTTACAAGGCCCAGATCCTTATAGGAAGAAAACACACCATCATCATTCACAACGATCCCGCAGCTCTCCTGTCCTCTGTGCTGCAAGGCATACAATCCATAATAGGTAATCCCTGCCACATTTTCTTTTTGTGTACTCATCACACCGAATACACCACATTCTTCATGAATCGCCATACTCTTTTCCTCCTGCGTATTATTCTACTGTCTACTGTGACCGATTTTGCCAGATTCCTTGGCTTATAATATCACAGCCACGATTCAGTGCAACATAATAGGCAAAAAGCTGCAAAGGAATCACTCCGAGAACCGGCTGCAAAAGGGAATGGGTCTTTGGTATCACAAACATTTCGGATGCCCGACTGCTAATCAGCTCTGCTGTCTGATCTGTCGTCATTGCGATTACTTCTGCTCCTCTGGATTTTACTTCAACAATATTGGACAAGGATTTTTCCACCAGCGGCTCATAGGTTACCATAGCAACCACCAGTGTTCCCGGTTCTATCAGAGAAATCGTTCCATGTTTCAGTTCTCCTGCCGCATAGGATTCTGAATGAATATAAGAAATCTCTTTCAGCTTTAGAGAGCCCTCCAAACCCAGTGCATAGTCCAGATTACGACCAATATAGAAAACACTGTTATGGTTGAAATATCTGGATGCCGCTTTCTGATAAAGATCCAGATCATTCATAACAACACTTATCTTTTCAGGTAAATCTTGAAGCTCCCTGATAATTGCCGCATATTTTTCTGCTGCGGAAACATCCCACTCAATCAAATGTTTTTCTTTTTCCAGCAGAAATCTGTCTCTGTCAAAGATCTGAACATCATCTGCCGTAATGACTGCCACTTCATCATCTTCCATATAAGTAACTGTCCTTGTATGTGCAAGAAGTGCAGTAACATCAGAGGCAATGTAATTTCCCGCCTGACCGTAACCAATCAGCAGAGGGGCGTCTTTTCTTGCTGCAACCATCTGTCCCGGAAAATCAGAACAGAGAATGCCCATAGCATAAGCACCTTTGATACGATTTAAAACCGCATACACTGCATCCATCAGATTGGATTTCTTCCTATAATAATATTCCAGTAACTGGACGATTACCTCTGTATCCGTATCAGAAGAAAAAACGACTCCTTTACGGATAAGAGAGTTTTTGATCTCCAGATAATTTTCTATGATGCCATTATGGACAACCGCAATCTTTCCTTCCTGCCCAACATGGGGATGTGCATTTGTACCATTTGGTTCCCCATGGGTTGCCCATTTGGTGTGACCAATGCCGATATTCCCCGACAAAGGATTTTGAGAGTCCAGCAATTCCCGCAGAACAGACAGACGTCCTTTGCTCTTTTTTACCTGTAATCTCCCATCCGCTGATACGACCGCAACTCCTGCTGAATCATATCCTCTGTATTCCAGTCGTTCCAGACCATCAAGCAATATCGGAACAGCTTCTGTCTTTCCTGCAAATCCAATAATTCCACACATTTTTTCTACTCCTCTTTTCGTTTCGACTTAATCAGCGTTTCTTTTTAATAAAGCTGCCGAAACGAATCCTTTAAACAGTGGATGAGACTGATTTGGGCGGCTCTTAAATTCCGGATGAAACTGTACGCCTACAAAAAACGGATGCTCCTTAAGTTCTACGGTTTCCACCAGTCTGTCATCCGGAGAAGTACCGCTGATCACAAGTCCTGCTCTCATCAGTTCCTCACGATATTTATTATTAAACTCATAGCGATGGCGATGGCGCTCATGGATCAGTTTGTTACCATAGCATTGTTCCATTTTCGTTCCGGCTTTAATGCTGCATGGATAGCTTCCCAGACGGAGCGTACCGCCTTTATCAATTTCCTCACTCTGTCCCGGCATAAAATCAATGACCTTATGGGCACACTGTTCATCAAATTCACCCGAATGAGCACATTTAAGTCCCAGAACATTCCTTGCAAATTCGATGACGGCAATCTGCATACCTAGACAGATACCAAAGTAAGGAATCTGATTTTCACGGGCATAGTTTGCTGACAGGATCATTCCTTCGATACCACGATTTCCAAATCCGCCCGGAACGATGATCCCATCCAGACCTTCCAATATTTCCTTTACATTGTCCGACCTGATATTTTCTGAATCAATCCAGTGGATTTTCACAAACGTATTCAGTTCATACCCTGCATGGTTCATTGCTTCTGCCACAGACAGGTATGCATCATGGAGCTTTACATACTTTCCAACCAGACCGATGTGGACTTCCCGGGAACGGTTTTGGATGCGTTCCACCATCTGTTTCCAATCTTCCAGCTCCGGTTTCGGCGCATCAATGTGAAGTTCTCTGCAAACAACATCTGAAAATCCGGACTTTTCCAACATCAGCGGTGCTTCGTAGAGGTTCTGTAACGTCCTGTTCCCAATCACGCAATCCGGTTTCACATTGCAAAAAAGAGAAATTTTCTGAAAGATGGATTCTTCCAATGGTTTATCAGAACGCAGCACTATAATGTTTGGATTGATACCCATTCCTCGAAGCTCCTTGACAGAGTGCTGCGTTGGTTTTGACTTATGTTCTTCAGAGCCACTCAAATAAGGGACTAACGTCACATGGATAAATAAACTGTTCTCCCCGCCAACCTCCAATGAAATCTGACGTACTGCTTCCAGAAATGGTTGGGATTCAATATCCCCAATGGTTCCTCCAATCTCCGTGATCACTACATCTGCATCCGTCTTTTTTCCTACACGGTACACAAATTCCTTAATCTCATTTGTGATATGGGGAATCACCTGAACCGTGGAACCTAAGTATTCTCCTCTTCGTTCCTTGTTTAATACATTCCAATAAACCTTTCCAGTCGTCAGATTGGAGTATTGATTCAGATCTTCATCAATAAATCTCTCATAATGCCCCAGGTCCAGATCCGTTTCTGCTCCATCTTCGGTTACATATACTTCGCCATGCTGATACGGGCTCATGGTTCCAGGGTCTACGTTAATATATGGGTCTAACTTCTGTGCTGCCACTTTTAAGCCCCTTGCTTTTAAAAGACGTCCAAGAGAAGCGGCGGTAATCCCTTTTCCCAGACCGGATACCACACCTCCAGTCACAAATATATATTTAGTCATAATCTTTCACTTCCTTACTCAAACTCCACCATTGCCGGCGGTTTGCTTGTAATATCGTAGAGAACACGGATTGCAAGTCCGGGACCTGGAAACGGCTGGCGCATAACCATATATTCCGGAAGCCCAAGCTGTCTTCCCAGTTCTCTTACTTCATCCTTGAACAGCAAACGCAATGGTTCAATAATCTCTTTAAAATCAACAAAATCCGGCAGGCCGCCCACATTGTGATGGCTCTTTATGGTTTCTGCATTTTCTTTGCCGGATTCAATCACATCCGGATAAATAGTTCCCTGTGCCAGATAGTCCGTCCTGCCAATTTTTTTGCCTTCTTCCTCAAATACACGGATAAATTCTTCTCCGATGATCTTACGTTTCTGTTCCGGTTCTGTGATCCCTTCCAGTTTTTTTAGAAAGCGTTCTCCGGCATTCACACGGCTCAGGTTGATATTCCATTTTTCAAATGCTTTTTCTACTTCATCACCTTCGTCTTTTCTCAGAAGGCCGTGATCCACAAAAACACAGGTGAGCTGTGAACCCACTGCTTCCGCAAACAGGGCTGCACACACAGAGGAATCCACGCCTCCCGATAGAGCCAAAAGCACCTTATCATTCCCTACTTTGCTTCTGATTTCTTCGATACAGCGATACATATAACTTTCCATCGTCCAGTCACCCACTGCACCACAGACTTTATATAAAAAGTTTCGGATCATGGTAGTTCCATTTTCTGTATGATTTACTTCCGGATGGAACTGTACACCATAATATTTTCTGTTTTCATCACAAATGGCTACATTCGGGCATTTCCCGCTACGGGCAACCAGCCTAAATCCGTCGGGTACTTTCTTCATGTAGTCGCCATGGCTCATCCATGAAATACTCTCCTCATCCAGTCCGTCAAACAGCAGACAGGAATTATCATAGAAAGTAAGTGTTTTTCCATACTCTCTGGCGTTTTCATTTTCTGCTGCCGTAACCATTCCTCCAAGATGATGGGCAAGGAGCTGACATCCATAGCAGATACCAAGAATCGGTATTCCAAGCTCAAAAATACCTTCTGCCGGATGATAAGAATTTTCTTTATATACACTGTCCGGTCCTCCAGTGAAGATAATGCCTATGGGGTCAAATGCCCGAATCTCAGAAAGGGTCATGGTATAAGGCTTAACCTCACAATAGACGCTGCATTCCCTCACCCTCCTGGCAATCAACTGGTCATACTGACCGCCAAAATTCAAAATTAGTACTTTCTGATTCTGCATCTTTCCTTTTCTCCTAAAACATTGTGATATAGGCATCACGTTCGGCGCCGACAGACACATACTTAATCGGGCACTCGATTTCCTTTTCAATATAACGGATATACTCCAATGCCGCTTTTGGAAGATCATCTACTGTTCTGCATCCGCTGATATCACACTGAAATCCCGGAAGATATTCATAGATCGGTTTTGCACATTTAAGTTCTTCGATACCGGATGGAAATGTGTCTACTCTGTTTCCATCAATCTCATACGCTGTACATACCGGGATTTTTTCCATATAAGAAAGCACATCCAGCTTTGTAAGCGCCACATAGCTGCAGCCCTGCATCTTTGTCCCATATCTGGAAGCAACCACATCAAAGCCTCCGACTCTTCTCGGTCTTCCGGTTGCTGCACCATATTCGCCCCCTGCCGCACGAAGCTGCTCCGCTTCCTCTCCAAACAGTTCACAGGTAAAAGGTCCTTCTCCCACGCAGCTTGAGTATGCTTTCATAATACCGATGCTTTCATCCAGCTTTGCAAAAGGTACGCCAGCTCCGATTGGCGCATAAGAAGCAAGGGTTGTGGATGCAGAGGTATATGGATAAATGCCAAAGTCTATATCCCTGAGTGCCCCAAGCTGTGCTTCAAACAGAATGGATTTTCTCTCTTCAATAGCGTCTCCAAGGTATTCCGTCGTATCACAGATAAAAGGAACAAAGAACTCTCCGTATTCTTTTAACCACTGAAACATTTCATCTGCCAGCACTGGTGCATGACCATATCCATTTTCCACAGTCAGATTCTTCCATTCCACAAGACCACCAAGGCGTTCCTTTAATGCTTCCAGATGGAGCAAATCACCCATACGCAGTGCTTTTTTCATATATTTGTCTGCATATACCGGAGATATACCTCTTCTGGTAGATCCAAATTTCTTATCTAACAGTCGGTCTTCCTCCAGACAATCCATCAGTTTATGATATGGCATACAGATGGTTGCCCTGTCACTGATCTTTAAATGTTCCGGCGTTACTTCCACACCTTTTTCTGCCAGTTTCTGCACTTCCCCGTACAAATGTTCCAGGTCAATCACAATGCCCGGTCCCAGAATATTGACCGTATCTTCACGGCAGATTCCGGACGGCATCAGATTCATGACAAATTTTCCTTTTTCATTGATCACGGTATGACCCGCATTATTTCCGCCCTGATAACGAACAACAATATCATAGTTTTCGCTGAGAAGATCTACCATACGGCCTTTTCCTTCATCGCCCCAGTTTGTTCCAACAATTGATGTAAGCATATGCATTCCTTCCTTTCAGACATTCACTTGCGCTTCCACGTTCACACGCTGCTTATTTTTTTCCAGTAATGGTTTCACGGTTTCTGTTACAAACTTCTCACACTGATATTCTGCCATTCCAGTGAACTTCACCGGGTCAAGCAAAACTTCCAGTTCCATGGCAGAAAGTCCAAAGCTATCGTCATTTTTGATACGTTCTATTAAATCATTTTCATTCCCATAAAGTTTTACCTGTTCCGCTGCCATAATAGAATGTTTACGGATTGCTTCATGAAGTTCCTGTCTGTCCCCATCTTTGGTTTTTACACAATACATCAGGATATTTTCCGTCGCCATAAATGGAAGTTCTGCATCCAGATGCTTCTTAATAACTGCTGGATAGACCTTCAGCCCCCTGATTACATTGATATACAGATTTAAAATGGCATCTGTGGCCAGAAATGCTTCCGGTACAGCCAGGCGCTTATTTGCGGAATCATCCAATGTGCGTTCAAACCACTGTGAAGCTGCTGTAATAGCAGTATTTTGTAAATCACAAATCACGAAACGAGCCAGTGATGCAATACGTTCGCTTCTCATTGGATTTCTTTTATATGCCATGGCAGAAGAACCGATCTGTTTTTCCTCAAATGGTTCATCCACCTCTTTTAAGTGGCTGAGTAAACGGATATCACTGGAGAATTTTGATGCACTCTGTGCAATTCCGGACAATACCTGTAAAACCGCAAAATCAGCTTTTCGTGTATAGGTCTGTCCACTGACACTCTGACACTTTGAAAAACCGATTTTTTCTGCGATTTTCTGCTCCAGCTGTTCCACCTTTGTTTCTTCCCCATCGAACAGTTCCAAAAAGCTGGCACCTGTCCCGGTGGTTCCTTTACAGCCAAGGAGTTTTAAGTTATTCAGTTGAAAATCAAGCTGTTCGATATCAAACAGCAGATCATTCATCCAAAGACAGGCTCTTTTTCCTACCGTTGTTGGCTGAGCTGCCTGAAAATGAGTATATGCAAGAGTTGGTAATGCCTTATATTCCATGGCAAATTCGCTAAGGGCTTCTATGGCATTTAACAAAAGATTTCTAATCTGTAAGAGCGCACTTTGCATGAGGATAATATCCGTATTATCCCCCACATAACAGGAAGTTGCTCCTAAATGTATGATTCCCGCCGCTTCAGGACAGGCATCCCCAAAGGTATGGACATGTGCCATCACGTCATGACGAAGCTCATTTTCGTATTGTCTTGCTTTTTCATAATCAATGTTGTCAATCTGAGCTTTCATTTCCTCAATCTGCTCATCAGAGATAGGAAGTCCCAGTTCCTTTTCACTTTCTGCAAGTGCCACCCAGAGTTTTCTCCATGTGGAAAATTTTCTATCATTGGAAAATATACTCTGCATTTCTTTACTTGCATAACGTTCACATAAAGGTGATTGATAAATATCTGTTCTCATAAAATCTATTTACTCTCCATCTCTAATCCTAATCGTTTTGCCACCTGAATATACGCATCCTCTACGCCTCCTAAATCCCTGCGGAAACGATCTTTATCCATTTTTTCTCCACTTTCCACATCCCATAAGCGGCAAGTATCCGGAGAAATCTCATCTGCAAGAATGATCTTGCCATGAAAACGGCCAAACTCTATCTTGAAATCAATCAGACGAAGGCCTGCTTTTAAATATTCCACTTTCAGAATTTCGTTAATTTTAAATGCATAATCCTTTATCGTTTTGATCTCACTTGCAGTCGCAAGCTGTAATGCTTTTGCAAAATGGGAATTGATCAGCGGATCTCCCAGTTCATCATTCTTATAAGAAAATTCAATCGTCGGCTCAGCAAGTACCGTTCCCTCTTCCACACCCAATCTTTTAGAAAAACTGCCGGCAGCCACGTTTCGCACAATTACTTCCAACGGAACAATCTCCACCCTGCGCACTGCGGTTTCTCTGTCATTTAATTCCTGAATAAAATGAGTCGGCACACCTTCTGCTTCAATTTTCTGAAACAACAGATTGGTCATACGGTTATTGATCGCACCTTTCCCAACGATTGTTCCCTTCTTCAAGCCATTAAAGGCAGTTGCATCATCTTTATAAGAAACAATCAGGACATCCGGATCATCCGTTAAGAAAACCTTTTTTGCTTTTCCTTCATATAATTGTTCACACTTTTGCATTTCATTCTTCCTCCAATAAAGTCATTTCCTGCATTTTTGAACGCAAAAAGGGCAAAAGCGCCTTTAAGTTCATTTTAAACTTAAAGACGCCTTTGCCTTTACGCACACTATTTTACCTCTTAAATTTTATCTTGTCAATCCATTTTATCTAAAAATCCCTACTTTCATCGATCTATTTCATTAGATCCAAAAGAGTAATATTATCAAAATAATGATTTACCATATGATGAAATTCTTTCCACATCGGCAATGTTTTACATGTATCTGCACGTTTACAGGTTTTTGCATTACATTCCAGACATGCAACCGGAACCAGTTCCCCTTCTGCAAGTCTTAATATATCTCCAACCCTATAATCTTTTGGTTCCCTTGCCAGACGGTATCCGCCGCCTTTCCCCTGTACCCCTTCCACATAATGGTTCTTAGAAAGTACAGACATAATTCTCTCGATATATTTTAAAGACAGCTCCTGTCGATGGGCAACTGTCTTCATTGCTATATAACCTTCATTCTGATTTTCTGCAAGATCAAGCAATACACGCAAAGCATATCTTCCCCTTGTTGAGATCATCATTCCTTTGTTCCTTCTTTCCTTATTCTGCAAATAGAGGTGTTGATAAATATCTATCCCCTGTATCCGGCATCAATACAACAATTGTTTTTCCTTTATTTTCGGCTCTTTTGGCAAGCTGGATTGCCGCCCATAAGGCTGCTCCGGAAGAAATGCCTACAAGCACCCCTTCTCTATGCCCCATGAGTTTTCCGGTTGCAAAAGCATCTTCATTCTCTACCGTAATAACCTCATCATAAATGGAAGTATTTAATATATCCGGAACAAATCCTGCTCCAATGCCCTGTATTTTATGTGAACCGGCAATGCCTGTAGAAAGCACTGCTGAAGATGCCGGCTCAACAGCCACAATCTTAATATCCGGATTTTGTGCTTTCAGATATTCACCAACACCTGTCACTGTACCTCCGGTACCTACGCCTACTACAAAGATATCCACATTACCATCTGTATCCTCATATATTTCAGGGCCTGTACTCTCCCTATGGGCTTTGGGATTTGCAGGATTCACAAATTGTCCGGGAACAAAACTGTTCGGTATTTCATTGGCCAGCTCTTCTGCTTTCGCAATGGCTCCCTTCATGCCTTTCGCCCCTTCACTAAGCACAAGTTCCGCTCCGTATGCTTTCATAAGCTGACGTCGCTCTACGGACATGGTATCAGGCATTACAAGAATCATGCGATACCCTCTGGCAGCTGCAACAGAAGCGAGACCAATACCTGTATTGCCGGAAGTTGGCTCAATAATTACTGTATCAGGTTTTAATCCGCCTGTACTCTCAGCGTCATCCAGTATTGCTTTTGCCACACGATCTTTTACCGAGCCAGCTGGATTAAAGTATTCCAGCTTGGCTAAAATTTTTGCCTGCAACTCATATTCTTTTTCAATATGAGTGAGTTCCAAAAGTGGTGTCTTTCCAATCAGCTGCTCTGCCGAAGTATATACTCTTGGCATCTCAAACACTCTCCTTTACTTATTCTACCGCATCAAACCCATGCTGTAAATCATTGATAATATCTTCTATATGTTCTGTTCCAATAGAAAGCCGGATTGTATTTGGCTTAATTTCCTGTTCAGCCAGTTCCTCCGGCGAAAGCTGACTGTGTGTTGTAGTCGCAGGATGAATCACAAGACTTTTCACATCAGCTACATTTGCAAGTAATGAAAAAATCTGCAGATGATCTATAAACCTGTAAGCCTCTTCCACTCCCCCTTTAATATCAAATGTAAAAATAGATGCTCCACCATTCGGGAAATACTTCTGATAAAGCGGATAATCAGGATGGGAAGGAAGAGATGGATGGTTCACTCTTTCAACCTGTGGATGAGCGTTTAAAAATTTTACCACCTTCTTCGTATTTTCTGCATGACGCTCCAGACGCAGCGACAGTGTTTCGATTCCCTGCAATAAAAAAAACGCTGCAAAAGGAGAAATGGTTGCTCCTGTATCACGAAGCAGAATTGCACGGATATAAGTAACGAAGGCTGCTGGCCCTGCAGCTTTTACAAAAGAAACGCCATGATAACTTGGATTCGGTTCAGCGATGGCTGGATACTTACCTGAAGCAGTCCAATCAAATTTGCCTGAATCTATAATGACCCCACCAAGAGTAGTTCCATGACCTCCAAGAAATTTTGTAGCAGAATGTACCACAATATCAGCCCCATGTTCAATTGGACGAATAAAATACGGTGTACCAAAGGTATTATCTACCACAAGAGGTAAGCCATGTCTATGGGCAAGCGCAGCCAATGCGTCAATATCCGGAATATCACTGTTCGGATTGCCAAGCGTTTCTATGTAAATCGCTCTTGTATTTTCCTCAATAGCAGCTTCCACTTCATCAAGATCATGTATATTGACAAAGGAAGCTGTGATTCCGAACCCCGGAAGTGTATGTGCCAACAGGTTGTAACTGCCGCCATAAATCGTTTTCTGTGCAACAAAGTGTCCACCATTTTGTCCCAGAGCCTGCAAGGTATATGTAATTGCAGCTGCTCCTGAAGCAAGTGCCAAAGCAGCAACACCACCTTCTAAGGCAGCAACACGCTTTTCCAGAACATCCTGCGTAGAGTTCGTTAAGCGTCCATAAATATTTCCGGCATCTGTAAGTCCAAAACGTGCTGCCGCATGGGCACAATCGTGAAAAACATAAGAAGTGGTTGCATAAATAGGCACTGCACGTGCATCCGTAACAGGATCCGGAGCCTCCTGTCCTACATGAAGCTGAAGTGTTTCAAATCTGTATTTTGACATAATATAGTTCCTTTCGTTTATAAATTTCAATGATTTCAATTAGCTTACTGCGGATTGTCACATTCGACCAAAACGAAAGTTTTCTCGTACAAGCTTTTCAAAATAAAATCCCATAACAAGCTCCTTATTGCCTATCGTTCAAGTAGGTTTTTGTTTTCTGTATTATATCCATTATTTACCTACCATGTCAATAGGTATTTCAAAATTCTTGTTCCATATCTCTGTTAATCGTTCCATATAAATAGCCCGAAGCCATAATGACTCCGGGCCAAATTCACATTACTATCATTTTATGAAAGGCATTTATCCTTCAATAGCAATATACTTTTTATCTTCTATCTGTGCTTTTTTCTCTTCCTGTTTTGGAATAGACAGTCTTAATACTCCACTTTCGTACTTCGCATGAATATCTTCCTGTCTGATATCCTCGCCCACATAGAACGATCTGCTCATACTGCCTACGTAACGTTCACGACGGACAAACCTTCCCGTCTTTTCTTCTTTTTCCTCTTTGTCGAGACCTTTCGCTGCATTGATCATCAAATATCCATTCTTCAGTTCTAGTGAAAGTTCCTCTTTCTTAAATCCCGGAAGATCGATATCCACTTCATAATGATCATCCTGTTCTTTCACATCTGTTTTCATCATGTTTGCAGCGTGACGACCATACAGTTTTTTCTGTGCTTTCTTCATTGCCCGATCATCAAATACCGGAAAATCAAAGAAATCATCAAAGAACTCGTCAAATAAATTTTCTCCAAAAATACTAGGTGTTAACATAATCATCGCTCCTTTTTCAAATTATATTTTGAAACTGGGGATGTTTAGGAAGAATCATGAACTCGTGGTTCTTTCTTTCTCCTGTTTCTAATTATGTTATAGCACCTTTGTTAGCACTCGTCAAGCGTGAGTGCTAACATATTATGTGAATTTTTTGTGTCTTTTCAATCAAGATTGAGTGCCTCGATCTTTCCATTACTTCATTTTATTTTCCGCTATCACCATAGTTAGATAGTACCCTTGCAGAAGGATCATTTACGTCGCATCCTTCCCACTCTTTGTTCGGCATCCAGAAATCTGCAACCATCTCAGCCTGACCCGGATAATACTTTTCAAAAATTTCTCTATATAATAAGGATTCTTTTGTAAATGGTCTGGCATGGGTATAGCTTTTACATCTTCTTTCAAATTCTGCATCTGTATATTGCTTTTGTGCATATTCCTTTAAATAATCAACCATGGAATGTCCAACAGCATCTGAAAATGCAGCTTTTTCTCTCCAAAGAATCTCATCCGGCAGATAACCACCCTGTTCAAACGCATGACGGAGCAGATATTTTCCTTTTCCATAAGTATTCAGCTTTAATTCCGGGTCTACTGCCATCACATATTTTACAAAATCCAGATCACCAAACGGAACTCTTGCTTCCAGCGAGTTTACGGAGATACAACGGTCCGCACGGAGAACATCATACATATGAAGTTCATGGATTCGTTTCTGTGATTCCTCTTGAAAGGCTCTCGCATCCGGTGCAAAGTCCGTATATTTATAACCAAACAATTCATCAGAAATCTCACCGGTCAAAAGGACACGGATATCGGTCTGTTCATGGATTGCCTTACACACCAGATACATACCCATGGATGCACGGATTGTGGTAATATCATAGGTTCCCAACAACTGAATGACTGTTTCCAGCGAAGAAAGCACTTCATCCGGTGTCATATAAACCTCTGTATGATCACTTCCAATATAATCTGCCACCTGTTTTGCATATTTTAAGTCAATGGCATCTTCACTCATACCAATCGCAAATGTCTTAATCCGTTCCTTACTTTTCTTTGCTGCAATCGCGCACACCAAAGAAGAATCCAGTCCGCCGGAAAGCAGGAAGCCTACCTTTGCATCAGCTACAAGACGTTTTTCCACGCCAGCCACAAGCTTATCATGAATACTCTTGCAGACTGTCTCCAGATCATCATGACAAACCGTATCTACTTTAGCAATGTCACAGTAGCAGATAAACTGACCGCCCTTATAATAATGTCCCGGTGGAAACGGCATGATCTTCTCCGCAAGTCCTACCAGATTTTTCGCTTCACTGGCAAATATAACAGCACCTTCTTTATCATATCCATAATACAATGGACGGATTCCAATCGGATCTCTTGCCGCGATAAATTCTCTTGCTTCCCCATCGTAGATGATGCAGGCAAACTCCGCATCAATCATGTCAAACATGTCTGTACCGTATTCCTGATATAACGGCAAAAGTATCTCGCAGTCCGATTCACTTTCAAATGTATATTTTACTGACAGTTCTTCTTTCAGCTTCTCAAATCCATAAATTTCTCCATTACAGACCACATAACTGTTCCCATACTTAAATGGCTGCATACCGGATGGAGTTAATCCCATGATTGATAATCTGTGGAATCCAAGAAGGCCATCACCTGTTTCAACCACACGTGTATCATCCGGACCTCTTGATATGGTCTTCTCAAATCCTTTCATAAAAACATCAAAGGCAGCACTGCGGCTGCAATAACCCATAATAGAACACATATAAATCTACCTCCGTAAATCTAGTAATTCAGCATTCTATAGGGCAAGTGCTGTGCTCGCGGTGCCACCTATCTTTTGTCTCATTTCCAAACCTTTTCATGGTTCTGCCATTAACGCTTGACGTAACGTCGCACCTACTAAGGAAATCCTGTTCGGATTGCAGCTTAAAAAGTGTTATTCATACAGGCTCTGCTGCGTGGCTCTCACTGTTCCACCTTCGCTGTAAGTGATCACCTGTACTACTTCTCTTTTCTCAAATGCCTTTACAATATTTAGTTTCTATCCATTCTGATTTTATTCTACGTCCTGAAGGGCATCAAATCCTTCTTCTCCGGTTCTTACCTTTACAACATTTTCTACATCATAAACAAAGATTTTACCATCGCCGATATGTCCTGTGTAAAGTACCTTCTTCGCTGTTTCAATGACTTTACGAACCGGAACTGCACTGACTACGATATCCACCTGTACTTTTGGAAGCAGATTTGCTTCGACCTGTACGCCTCGATAATCAGCACGAAGACCAATCGTATATTTGATCGCTAAAAATACAATCGTGATAATAACCGCAACATATGCTGCTACAGAAAGAACACCTGCCACCTGAACTCCAAGAAAGTGTAATCCGCCTCCATAGAAAAGCCCTGCTTCTGTTGTTACACCTGTTGCAAATAATCCTGTAAGGATTGTTCCGGTTGCACCACATACACAATGAACAGATACAGCACCAACCGGACTTACTGCATCACAGCCTGCCGTAATACCAACGAGTCCTGCCAATGCTGCATTGTATGTCATGGAAACATCCGGCTTTTTATAACGAAGCCATGTGAAGATTAAAGTTGTACAGCAAACTACCGCAGCTGCCATATTTGTGTTGAAAAATACTCTTCCTGCTGTTTCCATCAAAGTATCGCTGTCCATGCCTATAGTAGATGCACCATTGAAGCCAAACCAACAGAACCAGAGGATAAATATACCAAGTGCTGCAAAAGTAAGATTATGTCCGAGGATAGCTCGTGGTTTTCCATCTTTACCATATTTTCCGATACGAGGTCCTAAAATTTTGGCTCCGATCAATGCACAGATACCGCCTACCATATGTACGGCTGTAGAACCTGCAAAATCATGAAAGCCCATCTGTGAAAGCCATCCTCCGCCCCAAATCCAGTGCCCTGAAATCGGGTAGATTAAAAGAGAAATCGCTGCTGAATAAATGCAGTATGCACTGAATTTTGTTCTCTCAGCCATTGCTCCGGACACGATTGTTGCAGATGTCGCACAAAAACAGTCTGGAAGATTGCAAATGCCCATAACGGAACCCCCGCCGGCAAAATGTGACTGTAATCTCCACGAATCAATGGATCAAAGGTTCCTATGATCGCAGAGCCGCTGCCAAACATCAGCCCGAACCCTACCAGCCAAAAGGCTGGTGTACCGATACAAAAATCCATCAGGTTCTTCATCAAAATATTTCCTGTATTCTTTGCTCTGGTAAATCCGGCTTCACACATGGAGAATCCCGCCTGCATGAAGAACACTAATGCTGCTCCAATCAATACCCAAATTGTGTTAACTGCACTGTAAGTCATAAACATTCCTTCTTTCTGTATTTTTTTATGCTCTAGAATCTTCGATTCTATCGCTAACGTATCAGGCGAAAATACGCAAGCGTCCTTTCCTGCTGATACGTTATTTTACGCCAAACAGTAAATCGCCATAGGTTGGGAATGGCCAGTATTTTTTTGCTGTCATTGTTTCTGCCTCGTCACAGGCAACTCGGAGTTCACCCATTTTACTTAAGACAACATCACGAATCATATAAGATTCTGATTCAATGTCTCCGGCATCCTTAATCTTCATCACTGCATCATCCAGTTCATCGGCTTTAACCGCAATCTGGTCTTCCAGTCTTGCCAGTTTCTTCAGCAGCCCCGCTTCATAACTACAGGAAATAGAAGCATCAACTGCTTTTTTCGCTGCTGCTGTATTGGCAAGCTCCAGTACATATGCACTTACCGCCGGAGCAATCTCTGTTTTTGCCATATCAATCATGGTATTTGCCTCAATCAGCACTGTCTTGCAATAGTTTTCCAGCATAATCTCACATCTTGATTTCAGCTCAGCTTTAGAAAATACCTTATGGCCTGTCAGCATCTGTACATTCTTTTCATCCAGCAGGTGCGGCATACAATCCGGTGTTGTACGGTAGTTGAGAAGCCCTCTCTCTTCCGTTGCTTCCTTGATCCATGTATCATCGTAACCATTTCCGTTGAAAATGATATGCTTGTGGTCTTTGATGGTCTTTCGGATCATTTCATGTAATGCATCTTCAAAGTTTTCCGCTTTTTCCAGTCTATCCGCATAAATTTTCAGGCTTTCTGCTACTGCGCTGTTCAGCATGATGTTTGCACATGCAATGCTGTTAGAAGAACCCAACATACGGAACTCAAATTTATTTCCGGTAAATGCAAAAGGTGATGTACGGTTACGGTCTGTAGTATCACGGTTGAATTTTGGAAGCACATCCACACCAAGCTTCATCTGTGCCTTTTTCGTTCCTGCGTATGGAGTATCCGTTTCAATCGCTTCAAGCACCGCATTTAATTCATCTCCAAGGAAAATAGATACCACTGCCGGAGGTGCTTCATTCGCACCAAGTCTGTGGTCATTTCCTGCTGTTGCAACAGAAAGGCGGAGCAGATCCTGATAATCGTCCACTGCTTTGATCACTGCACACAGGAATAATAAAAACTGTGCATTTTCATACGGTGTCTCTCCCGGAGATAACAGATTCACGCCTTTATCTGTCGCAAGAGACCAGTTATTATGTTTTCCACTACCGTTTACTCCGGCAAATGGCTTTTCATGAAGCAGACATACAAGTCCATTCTTTGCTGCCACTTTCTGCATGATCTCCATGGTTAACTGGTTATGGTCTGTCGCAATATTTGTTGTCGTATAAATAGGGGCAAGCTCATGCTGTGCTGGAGCCACTTCATTATGTTCTGTCTTAGCCAGAATTCCCAGTTTCCAGAGTTCCTCATTCAGTTCTTCCATATAAGCCGCAACTCTTGTCTTAATCACGCCAAAGTAGTGATCATCCATCTCCTGTCCCTTTGGCGGCTTCGCACCAAAAAGAGTGCGTCCTGTAAATCGAAGATCTTTTCTCTGTTCATACATTTTCTTTGTAATGAGGAAATATTCCTGTTCCGGTCCTACCGATGTACGGACACATTTCACATCATCATTTCCAAACAGATGAAGAATACGAAGCGCCTGCTTATTCAAAGCTTCCATAGAACGAAGCAACGGAGTTTTTTTATCCAGTGCCTCTCCGCCATAGGAACAGAACGCTGTAGGAATACATAATGTTTTCCCTTTGATAAACGCATAAGAGGTAGGATCCCATGCTGTATATCCTCTTGCCTCAAAAGTAGCCCGAAGTCCTCCAGATGGGAAAGAAGATGCATCCGGTTCGCCTTTGATCAGTTCCTTTCCGGAGAATTCCATAATCACGCCGCCGTCCGGGGATGGAGAAATGAAGCTGTCATGCTTTTCTGCTGTTACGCCGGTAAGAGGCTGGAACCAGTGTGTATAGTGAGTAGCTCCATTTGCAACTGCCCAGTCTTTCATAGCTGCTGCAACTGCATTGGCCACGCTAATATCAAGCTTTGCACCTTCGTCAATGGTTTTTCTCAAAGATTGATAAACCTTTGCTGACAAATTTGCTTTCATCACTCTGTCGTCAAAAACTTTACATCCAAAAAATTCTGAAACATTCTTCATAATGTCACTCCTTCCAATTTGAAAATAAAAAGGCAAGGTTGTCTTTCATGGTACTTTTCCCTGCACCTGCAGAACCTGCCACCGGCAGCTTCCTACGGATGCTTTAGCAACACTCAAGACGCCCTTGCCTTTTGAATCAAATTGCATCTATTTTAATTTTATAAAGTAAAAAGCGCCTCTGAGAATTTCATCTCAAAGACGCCTTTGTCTTTACGTGTTGGATAATACACCCGGAAAAATCATTTGTCAATCCCTTTTTTTAATTTTTCACTCATCCTTTTCCCGACTCGACTTTTTCCAGGTCATTCCATCTGCCGATTTATAGAACGCCAGAGAAAACATAATTACTCCTCCAATTTTAATTCATATAAGTTTAATCTTATTGCAATTGTTCAAAAGTTCTTTTATCGTATCGCTTTATTTCTTTATGAAACAAGGAATATTTTCGAACAAACTCTATACAATCTTCTCTTTCAATTCGCTTAACTTTAGGTTTACCATTAACAATATCGCATACCTTTACTTCTGGCATGCCACTTCCAATAAGCGTTATTGCACTGCGCGATTTCATATTTTCACCTCGTATCCTCATTTTTTGAATTATTATATAGCAAGTATGAAAAAATAACAACTGCGAGGTGAAATACATTGTTTCTTGACAAAACTTACCATCTGCTGTATATATATTGAATATGAGCAAAGGCGTTCATTTTTAGAGTAGAATTTTTTCTGCCCTTAAAATGGACGCCTTTGTTTTTCTATTTATTCTGAAAGGAAGGTATATGATATATGAAAACTGAAGGTCAAGTGAGAATTCCTTCCGGATGTGCAATCTCAGCAGTCATTTCCAAAGAAGGAAACAAGATGTCCGGTGAAATGATCATAAATTCCATGAAACCCATGCATGACCGTTCCAACGGATTAGGCGGAGGCTTTGCCGGTTATGGCATTTACCCTGAATATAAAGAGTTTTATGCATTGCATATGTTCTTTGATACCCGTGACACAAGAAAAGAATGTGAAGCTTTCTTAAAAGAACGGTTTGAAATCATCCAATCCGAAATTATTCCGACCCGCAAGATTCCGGCTATTACAGATGAACCGATTATATGGAGATACTTTGTTGCTCCACTAAAATCCGTGCTGGTTTCTTTACAGCTGGACGAAAAGGAATTTGTTGCCAGAACTGTTATGAAGATCAACGCCGAAATGTCCGGTGCTTATGTTTTCTCCAGTGGCAAGAACATGGGAACCTTCAAAGCGGTAGGTTTCCCGGAAGATGTGGGTGTTTTTTATAAACTGGAAGAATATGAAGGATACTCTTGGACTGCCCACGGACGCTATCCAACGAACACTCCCGGATGGTGGGGCGGCGCACATCCGTTTACGCTGCTTGACTATTCTATCGTACATAATGGAGAAATTTCCTCTTATGATGCGAACCGCCGATTTATCGAAATGTTTGGCTACAAATGTACGCTCCAGACCGATACCGAAGTCATTACCTATATTATAGATTATCTGCTCCGTGTACAGGGACTTACCCTTGGTGAAGCTGCAAGTGTCATTGCTGCCCCATTCTGGAGTACCATTGCAGCAAAAACAGATTTGGAAGACCAGAAAAAACACACCTATCTTAGAACCATGTTCCCAAGTCTGCTTGTGACCGGTCCTTTCTCTATCGTTTTAGGATTTGATGGCGGACTGATGGCACTGAATGACCGGTTGAAACTGCGTTCTATGGTAGTCGGGGAAAAAGACGACAAGGTATTCATTGCCAGTGAAGAGGCTGCCATCCGAACCATGGAACCGAATGCCGAAAACATATGGTCTCCTGCCGGTGGTGAACCAGTCATTGTAAAAGTAAAGGAAGGTGCATTTTAATGAGCGTAGAATTTATCTATCCGGAATTTGAAGTAATCAGAAATGAAAACAGATGCATTGCCTGTCGGGTATGCGAACGACAATGTGCCAATGAAGTACATAGTTATGACGAAGAACATAAAATTATGAAGTGCGATGAATCGAAATGTGTCAACTGCCAGCGATGTGTTTCTCTTTGTCCGACCAGAGCACTAAAAATTGTAAAGAGTGACTGTACCCTGCGCGAAAACGCAAACTGGTCAAACGATACGATTAAGGAGATTTATAAGCAGGCGAACAGTGGCGGCGTCCTTTTATCTTCCATGGGTAATCCCAAACCACTGCCTGTATACTGGGATAAAATCCTGATCAATGCATCACAGGTAACAAACCCTTCCATTGATCCCTTGCGGGAACCGATGGAAACCAGAGTTTACCTCGGAAAGAAGCCCCAAAAAGTGAGTCGTACAGAGGACGGAAAATTAGACTGCAGACTGCCGCCGCAGCTGGAGCTTTCCATGCCTGTCATGTTCTCTGCCATGAGTTATGGTTCTATCAGCTACAACGCTCATAAATCCCTTGCACTGGCAGCTACTGAGCTTGGCATCTTATATAACACGGGGGAAGGCGGTCTTCATGAAGATTTTTACTGCTACGGCGAGAATACCATCGTACAGGTGGCTTCCGGACGTTTCGGCGTTCATGAGGATTATCTGAAAGCAGGTGCTGCCATAGAGATTAAGATGGGACAAGGAGCAAAACCGGGCATTGGCGGACATCTCCCCGGTGCAAAAATTGTCGGGGATGTATCACGTACCCGCATGATTCCGGAAGGCTCTGATGCAATTTCACCGGCTCCGCATCATGATATTTATTCCATCGAGGACTTGCGTCAGCTTGTGTTCTCTTTGAAAGAAGCTACAGAATATAAGAAACCTGTCATCGTTAAAGTCGCAGCCGTTCACAATATTGCTGCCATTGCAAGTGGTATTGCCCGCAGCGGAGCTGATATCATCGCCATTGATGGCTTCCGTGGCGGTACAGGAGCCGCTCCTACCAGAATCCGGGATAATGTTGGTATTCCCATCGAGTTAGCACTTGCCTCCGTTGACCAAAGACTTCGTGACGAAGGTATCCGAAACAATGTATCACTGGTAGTCGGCGGAAGTATCCGGAGTGCTGCTGATGTGGTAAAAGCCATTGCACTTGGTGCAGATGCCTGTTATGTGGCTACCGCTGCCCTTCTGGCTCTTGGCTGCCACCTTTGCCGAACCTGCCAAAGCGGTAAATGTAACTGGGGAATCGCAACCCAGCGTCCAGAGCTTGTAAAGAGACTGAATCCTGAAATGGGAAGCGAACGCCTGATGAATCTTATGACCGCATGGAAACACGAAATCAAAGAACTGATGGGTGGCATGGGCATCAATTCCATCGAGGCTTTACGAGGAAACCGTCTGATGCTGCGTGGCATTGGTCTGACAGAAAAAGAGCTTGAGATACTTGGTATCTCTCATGCAGGAGATTGATAAAAATGAAACGAATCTATGTAAAAGAAGAATGGTGTCTCGGATGCCATTTATGCGAATATAATTGTGCTTTTGCCAATTCCGGCAAACCAGATATGACAGAAGCATTAAAAGGAAAGCCAATCTTTCCTCGTATCCATATTGAAGAAGGCGAAAAAATCTGTTACGCCGTTTCCTGCAGACACTGTACCGATCCATTATGCATAAAAAGCTGTATTGCAGGTGCAATCTCAAAGATTGACGGAGTTGTCCATATAGACCAGAACAAATGCGTGGGATGCCTTACCTGTGTTCTGGTCTGTCCATATGGGGCACTGGCACCGAATGAAAAAGGCATTATGCAAAAATGTGAACTTTGCATTGCTAATACCTGCGGTGAACCAGCCTGTGTAAAAGGCTGTCCGAACCGGGCAATCGTCTATGAAGAAAGGGGTGAGTAGAATGGCTCAATATGTTGTGATTGGAAATGGTGTTGCTGCTGTGGGCTGCATTGAAGGTATCCGAAAAGAAGATGCAGCGGGCAAGATCATCGTAATTTCAGAAGAACCGCATCCTGTATACTGCCGCCCACTAATCTCCTATTATTTGGAAGGCAAAACGAATCTGGAGAAAATGGCATATCGTGATAAGAATTTTTATGAAAGAATGGGATGTGAAGTTCTCTATGGAAAGAAAGCTGCGCAAATTGATCCTTCCACAAAACAGATAGCCCTAAACGATGATACCGTGATTCCTTATGATAAACTCTGCATTGCCACTGGTTCCTCTCCTTTTGTACCTCCTTTTACGGGTCTGGAATCAGTGGAACAGAAGCATTCCTTTATGACGATAGATGATATGCTGGAACTGGAAGCTTCCATCAATGAAAATTCGGATGTGTTGATCGTAGGTGCCGGTCTCATCGGTTTAAAATGTGCCGAAGGTTTAAAAGACCGTGTTTCCAGTATTACGATATGCGACCTTGCAGACCGTGTGCTTTCCAGTATCCTTGATGCTGACTGCGCAGCTATAATGCAAAAACATCTGGAACAAAATGGAATTAACTTTATGTTAAATGACAGTGCAATATCTTTCGATAAAAATACTGCTTTTATGAAAAGCGGAAAAACCGTTCGTTTCGATGTTTTAGTCCTTGCTGTCGGTGTTCGTGCAAACACTTCTTTGATAAAAGGAATTGGTGGTGAAGTGAACCGTGGCATTTTAATCAGCAACAAAATGGAAACTTCCATTCCTGATATTTATGCCGCTGGCGACTGTACGGAAGGCGAAGACATTTCGTTCCACGATAAACGTGTCCTTGCCATTTTGCCAAATGCTTATATGCAAGGAAATTGTGCTGGCATCAATATGGCAGGCGGTTCTTCTGTTTTCGATAAAGGAATCCCTATGAACTCCATCGGTTTCTTTGGATTACATGCCATGACCGCCGGAAGCTACTATACCGCTGAACAGGGCTGCGAACTGTATGAGGAAAAGTCAGAAGGAACTTTAAAACGTCTGTTTACCAGAGGTGACTATTTAACCGGATTTATCCTTATCGGGGCAACTGAACGGGCTGGAATTTATACTTCTTTAATCAGAGAACGTATTCCTTTAAGTTCCATTGATTTTGAAATGTTGAAAAAAACTGCTACTTCTACAGCATTTTCCGTAGAAAAGCGTAAACAATTTTTTGGAGGTGTGGTATAATATGAAAATCATTGATGCTGCAAATTTAGATTACAGAGCTGTAAATGAAGCATTGCGTGGGACAGACAACGACTGTACGATTGAAGGCTGTTGCGGTCAGAGATTCATTGCTGCCGGTATGTCTGATCGGAATCTTACAATCAATGGAATTCCGGGAAATGCACTGGGCGCATATTTAAACAATGCCAATATTACCGTAAATGCCAATGCTCAAGATGCAGTAGGCGACACCATGAATGAAGGGAAGATCCTGATCCATGGCAATATTGGTGATGCCGCCGGATATGCCATGCGCGGCGGCAAAATTTATGTACAAGGCAATGCAGGATACCGTGCCGGAATTCATATGAAAGCGTACAAGGAAAAGATTCCAGTCATGATCATCGGTGGGTGTGCCGGAAGCTTTCTTGGGGAATATCAGGCTGGCGGCGTAATTATCGTCCTTGGACTTCACACAGACGCCAAACGTATCGTAGGCAATTTCCCATGTACCGGAATGCACGGCGGTAAAATGTTCTTGCGCGGCAACTGTGAGGATATCCGCTTTCCGGAACAGGTAACTGCAAGATGTGCAGCCCCAGAGGATTTAGAGGAAATCCAGGAATATCTGTCCGAATACTGTGCAGACTTCGGATATTCTGTGGACGAACTTTTATCCGCTCCTTTTACAGTCGTCACACCAGACAGTAAAAACCCATATAAACAAATGTATGTAGCAAATTAAAAGAAAGTAGGTAGGCTTATGAAGTATTCAAAAGAAGAGGTAATGCAATATGTGCGGGAAGAAGATGTAAAATTCATCCGCCTCGCCTTTTGTGATGTATTTGGCAAACAGAAAAACATATCCATCATGCCAGAGGAACTTCCTCGCGCTTTTGAATGTGGAATTGCCATTGATGCATCTGCCATCGCAGGCTTTGGCGATGAAAACCATTCCGATCTGTTTCTCCATCCGGATGCAGACACACTTATGCCCCTGCCATGGAGACCAGAGCATGGCCGTGTGGTACGAATGTTCTGTTACATTACCCACCCAGACGGAAAAACATTTGAATGTGACACCCGTTCTATTTTAAAAAAAGCAATTCAGGATTCCCAAAATGCAGGATTCCAGTTCTTCTTTGGTGCTGAACAGGAATTTTACCTGTTTACTCTGGATGATAATGGGAACCCGACCAAAGAGCCTTATGATAACGCAGGATATATGGATATTGCCCCGGAAGACAGAGGCGAAAATATCCGCCGAGAAGTATGTCTGACACTTGAACAGATGGGAATACAGCCTGAAAGTTCTCACCACGAAGAAGGTCCGGGACAAAACGAAATTGATTTTCGCTATTCCGATCCACTGACTGCTGCTGACAATGCCATGACCTTCCAGACTGTTGTGAAAACAATCTCCAGACGTAATGGGCTTTTTGCTGATTTCAGCCCGAAGCCGCTGGAAGATAAACCGGGAAACGGATTCCATATCAATATATCTGTAAAATCCTCTGATAATACAGACTATATGAATTATATGATTGCTGCTATTCTGGATAAGGTTGCAGATATGACCGTATTTTTAAACCCAACAGAAAATTCTTATCAGCGTTTTGGCAGCAATAAAGCTCCAAGATATATCTCCTGGTCCAGCGAGAACCGTTCCCAGCTTGTCAGGGTTCCTGCTGCTGTAGGCAAATACCAACGTGCGGAGCTTCGCTCTCCAGATCCATCCGCAAATACTTATCTTGCATTTGCCCTGCTGATTTATGCAATTATGGATGGCATTCAGAATAAACTGGAACTACCAGGTCCCGCTGATATGAACCTGTATAAAGCAGATGCAGATACGCTGGCAAAATTTGAGCAGCTGCCCGGCGATTTTAAATCCGCATGTGCTGCAGCCGTAAACAGTAATTTTATAAAAGAACATATACCAGATGCTATCTTAGATATTTATTGCAATAAATAATTCAAACCAACGAAAAAAGGAGGAGGTGTAAAATGAGTTTAAGAGAACGTTTTTACAGCATACTCATCGTGTCTGCAACAGATAGTTTCACCTCTGCCTTTGCTGACCTGCTCCCCGAGACAAGATACTACCCTATCCATAATGTTACAAGTGTCAGTGCTGCCAAACGGGCACTTGCCGAAAAAACATTTGATTTTGTTATCATCAACGCCCCTTTGCCTGATGATGTGGGTACTCGTTTTGCAATTGACACCTGTACTACCAAACCGTCCGCTGTGTTGCTTTTGGTAAAAAGTGATGTTCATTCCGGTATCCACGATAAGGTTGCTGAGTACGGCGTCTTCACTTTGCCAAAGCCAACCTCAAAACCAACTATGCTGCATGCCCTTAACTGGATGGAAAGCGCCAGAGAACGACTGAGACAATTTGAAAGGAAGTCTCTGTCCATCGAAGAAAAAATGGCTGAAATCCGTCTGGTCAACAAGGCAAAATGGATTTTGATCAGTGAACTCTCCATGAGCGAACCTGATGCTCACCGTTACATAGAAAAACAGGCAATGGATCGCTGTATTGCAAAGCGAACCATTGCCGAAGAAATCATCAAAACTTATACTTAATCCCCTTTTAACCTTGCAATGGTAAAACTTCTCCCTTTCTATCTCCATTGCGTTCCACTTGAAGGATACACTCCGTACATAATGGTGTGCATTCTTTTTCATTTATCGACTCTTACCAATTTGTTTCTCTTATTTTATGCTTCTGATGCCTGTACTTCTTTCGGTAAGACATCATCACGAAAACCCTTAAATACTGGCTGTCTTAGCGAATTAATGAGATTGGGCATATATTCCACAACACATACATGGTTCGTCTTCACCCAGATTACATCATGTTCCCCAATAGGCATCAAAAGGAATGGATTCTTGCCAGTCACTTCCAAAGTATCTATTGCTTCTTTTGTCACGCCAGATGTTACATACCCTCTGAAAATCAGTGTATTACCTTTGTATTTTGCCAGAACAAGGCTATACATATGTCCGCCTTTTTTGATATATCCCGCTACTACAAAGTCCTCGTCTGCCATCCGTTTGAATTTGATCCAGTCCTTCGTTCGTTTCCCCATCAGATAAAAGCTGTCTTTTCTTTTTGCAACAACGCCTTCCAGTTTGCTCGCCTCTGCGCCATATAAAGCGCAGTCCCCGAACCTTCCACATATCTGGACACCGATATTCTCGAATCCTCATTCACAAGCCGGGATAATTGTTCTTTCCTGTCCATCAGGGGTGTCCATATCAGTTCTTTTCCTTCTATATAAATGCAGTCAAAGGCAACGAAGGATGCCGGATAGCGCAATGCTTCCATCTCTATCTTGAATTTGTCTGTGAGCAGCGTCCTCTTTTGCAGGCGATAAAAATCTGGAACGCCATTTGTCAAAACAACGATTTCGCCATCTAATATGCATCGTCCTCCTACATTTTTACTGATTTCTTTCAGTTCTGGGAACCGTGGGAGCATTCGTATATTGCGTTTATTACGAAGATCCACCATACCGTAATCTATATAAGCCAGACATCGGAATCCATCCAGCTTCAATTCATATAGCCAGCCGGGATTATCGAAAGCATCCATTTGCTGTGCTATCAGCATTGGCGAAGCCTCTCTTTTATCAAACAGATCCATCATGCCGTTCCCGTTAATTTCTTTTTGCTCTCTTCGTCTTTTTTATTGGATAGTTCCAGACTCTTCTGTAATGCTTCCATCAAATCAATGACGTTTGCTGTAGTACCGGTATCAACTGCCACGATTTCCTGTCCCTGTATCTTCTTCATAATAGCTTCCCTCAGTCTTGCCTGGTATTCATCCTGATATTCCTCCGCCACAAATGGTTTTGTCATATTTTCAATCAGCATTTTCGCCATATTCAGCTCATTCTCATCCAGCTTCATCCTTGGAACGCTCTTAGGAATGGCAGCAATCTCATCATAATAAAACAAGGTTTTTACAATAATCCCTTCCTTTGTAGGGTACAGCACAAGAAGTTTTTCATTTGTTCCCATCACTGTTTTTGCGATTGCTACCTTTTTTTGTGCTAAAAGTGCCTGCCTTAACAATTCATACGCTTTCTCCGCCCCTGTATCCGGAACTGCATAGTAATCCTTTTCATAATAAATCATATTGACTTCTGCCATCTTTGCAAACTGCAGAATATGTATTGGATATTATTACCGTCATAGTTTCCAAAACGCTTCATGACAGCAGCTCCCCCACCGACAAATACAATCTCTGTCACTTCAAGGTTGTAGCCATGCTCAAAAAGAATATTGTAAACCTTATCTACATAAGCTCTGAGGCATTCTTCCACGATGGTCAGATACTTCTGAGGAAGTCTCTCATGTTTTCCGGTTCTCATAATTTCCTGTATATCTTCCTCCGAAAGCTCCTTACCATACTGCCTCATACATTCCTCGTTGATTGTCCTCATGCACTTAATCAAGCCTTCCCTGATTGTGATGCACTCAGCTTCATTCGGTGCAGAATCTTCAATGGGCATAATGTCAATAGTCCAGCTTCTCTGCTCCAAATCTTGTAAGAGGCAACCCTACGGATAAGAGAATATTTGCATTTCTCATTCCTCGTCTGTTTAACTCTTTTGCAATCTCCGCCAATGTGAGAATGTAGAAGTTATCATTTTCTACCTTCAAATCCCTTACCTCAACCTTGCCTCTGCTGTTATAATCTCTATCGGTTTCGGAGACTTTTGTACCTTTACATTAATTCCCACAGACAACACCCGCCTCTCGCTCGGTGGGAAGCCTCTATATTGCTTCTAATCTTCTATCTGCCGTACCTGCTGCTTTTGCAAGTGCAAAAAAATGTAATCCATACTAAAGCAACTCCTATACCAATAATTGCTTTTATCATCTGACATTCCCCCGTTTCTGCTCTGCTTTCTTTCTCTGTTCCTCCTCTATGTGTCTGACACACTCCTTAATATCAATCAAATCATCTAAGTCATAGATTTTGGAACTCATTGCTCTTTCCACATTTTCCGGGGTACACTCACCATACTCTGTTAATGCTACTATTACCTTTGCCTTGATTTCTTCCTGTACGGCATCCGGCATGGCTGCTATATAGTAAGGTGGCAGTTCTGTAATCTCTGTCTGAACCTCCTTTTCGTACTCATAACTTCTCTCAAAGTCATTGATAAACTTTTCCTTTACCAAGATTGCTCTTGATTTGTTCTCCTCACTGGCTAACTCCACCAGCTCGTCCATGAACTGAATTAACTCTCGCTTTGTCATTGCCACCCTCCTTTTTCGGGCAAAAAAAGTAGGACTTATTAGCAATGCCGGATAAACCGTTTTTAAGAGCTAATTCAGTCCTACATGAATTGTAATATTAAATTTCACCTCGCATTCTAATAAAAGCCAAAACTTGACCATATCAGTAATCAACATTATCTGACTTTTTTGAAATGTAGGTTTTCGATTGTAAACAGCGCTGTCCTAACCTTAACCTAATGGCATAAAAAAATAGGACTAAATCAGTGCAAACCCTTGATTTTGTTGGGTTTCTCTTAATTTATCTAATAAACCTTATAAAGTAGAAAAAATTTCTCACACCTTTTTAATGGGATGCCGAATAACTGTTTTCCACTTTTCCGGGGCAACTTTTCTTGCATCTGACATATAGATCTCGTGATGCAGCCGCTCCCCATTAATGTCATTAACATAACCATTCTGTTCTATATACGCGTCCATCAGTACCACTGTTTCAGGTTCCTTGTCAAAAGAACCTAGGTGCATAATCTGAACGCATAATCCTTCATTAACCGTCAGAAATTCTGCTGAGGAACAATCGATTTTTTTCTTTTTACCCGCTGCCTCTACCGCCCAGGCAAAATCTGCTTTGGAAACAAAATCCGGCAAACGGATAACGGTCCTGCCACCAAAAGCCTTCCAGCAGCGGGACTACATATTCAAAAAAGCCCCCAATCTTATATTCTGTTTTATAACTCATTTTCAGAATATATGCCACGGCATATAGTATACCGATTGCCTGCTGATATGCCCCATTTTCTTCATTTGGATCTCCCGACCCTCTCACTGCAATATAATTCATTTTCGGCACATCTACAATCTGCGGCTTATTCTTCGGCATATAATATTCCTTATATTCTTTCTTAAAATCAAATGCCATAACTTCCTCCTTCAAGCTTTAATTGATTCAACCGTTTTTACAAATTTGTTGTGTTTATAAGAAAACACTATCTGACTATTTGCTCTCTATTACATCCTCAATGATTTCAAAAGCTCCGTTCGCAAAATTTATTTTTCTCTTGTCTAATAGCTTTCCGTTTTGCGAAACAGATACAGAAGCTATATGTAATTGATCTTCCTTTGTTGGATCCGAGTTTCCCATTGAAGTTGTCCACTCTACATCAATGTCTGATTTTGTGATACTTGTGTCAGATTCCACTTCATATTGCAATGGTTTGAAAAATGCTGAAGTGGATTTTGAAGTCACTATAATCACATTATCGCTATTTTGATAGATTTCTACTGTATGATAGACAACATCTTTTTCATTTTCAACATAATCCTTATTTGGGGAAATTGTTTCCTCAAAGATTCGTTTGCCCTTGCCGATCACCCCTAAATCTTCTGATTCTTTGGAAGAACAACCTGTTGTTCCCAACGTACATAAAACTAGAAAAAATACCGCCAACATTGCTTTGAAATATTTTTTTCTCATGATAGCTACTCTCTTTCTACAAATTTTCATCTTCGTGTTCATGAAAATCGTTATTCTATACGAATATTGACTGGTCTCACTATAAGCTCCCCGGCACCTTCTACCTCGTACCATTTTCCTCGTTCTAGTTGAAGTGTTTCTGATACCCCAGATGTAATATAATCGATTTCATAAGTTTTCCCAGTTTCAACATCTGTAAATCTGA
Organism: Coprococcus sp. HPP0074; assembly: GCF_964238105.1. Classification (NCBI taxonomy): domain Bacteria; kingdom Bacillati; phylum Bacillota; class Clostridia; order Lachnospirales; family Lachnospiraceae; genus Coprococcus; species Coprococcus sp. HPP0074. The sequence continues at coordinate 115,785 of NZ_CAXSKS010000002.1, forward strand.
CCTCTGTATCAACAGTACCATTTACTTTTACTCTTCTATTAACAGGTTGTATTTGCTCACTTTTCACTGTTTCGTTACCTGAAAGTGTAAAAGTATGCACTCTAACGTAACTGTTATAACTTATTCCGACAATAATGATAGCAAGTGGAATCGCAATTCCCACTACTCGTTTCCATCTGTTTTTCATTGCAGTACACCTCCTCGTAAGGCTGGAATTTTGCTTTCCTTACCCTTCGTCATCATCATTTTTTCTCTTCTTTTTTGAATCATAAAGAGTGCCTAAAATATCAACAACTTTTATTCCGTTCCTCTTATCACTTCACCATTTTCATCTACCAAATAAATTACAAAAACAATCTTAATTTGCGCTGGATAAGACTCCTGAACATCACCATTATACACAATGCTCACTCTCGTTCCTTCCTCAAGCTTTGGAACTTCTTCCTTTTGGGATTTCATTCCGATTGCTGCAACCTAAAAATAACACTACCAAACTACATACAGCTAAAAGAGTATACATTTTTTTCACATCACCGTCTCCTCAAAATCTAATTTCCCTTTTAAGAATTTTCAAATGAGCGAAATATAAATAACTTGAAACTCTACAATCAAAACCAACTCAGGAAATCTATCATCTCACCCATATTCCAACTGCTATAAGTAATATACCTAATATTCTTTCATATTTAATTACAAAACCATCACTAATGTTCCAGCGCCAATTAAAATACACCCTATCAAAGATTTTATTGTAAATTTTTCGTGTAAGAAAATAAAAGCAAGTGCCAAGGTAATGACCACACTTAACTTATCAATTGGAACAACTTTTGAAGCTTCCCCCATCTGTAATGCTCTATAATAGCATAACCAGGAAGCTCCGGTGGCCAATCCGGACAGAATCAAAAATACCCAGCTTTTTCGACTGATTTCTGATAATCCACTTTGTGTATGAGTCAAAAATACCATTCCCCATGCCATCATTACCACTACAACAGTTCTTATAGCCGTGGCAAGATTAGAATTTACTCCATCAATACCAATCTTAGCCAGTATCGAGGTCAGTGATGCAAATATTGCTGATAGTAGTGCAAATATAAACCACATAAATTTCATCTCCGTTTCACGCTTACAGATTTGCGGCTTCTTTATCAAAAATTATACCATACACAAAATAAACCGTCACTCTTTTTTGTACCTTTTTCATATATTGTAGTAACAGATCTTGACAGTGTCTTATCCTTCTCCTGACAAGAAAAACCCGGTCAGGGATCTGCCACTACATACCGCAGATACATCCTTGACCGGATTTTTTTCTTCCTTATTGTAATTGTATACAGTTTTAAGAGCTTTACAATTTTAATATTTCCCTTAGCTTTTTCAGTGACATCCGGTAAACAATCAGCTGGTAAATGCAGATCATAACCGCAAATCCTACTGTACATCCAAATGACATCCACTCCGTACTCTGGATTCTTTTATCATTTCCGATATAGATGATCATCAGAAATGAGAGGATCAGAAACAGTCCGATTGCCGTCGGAAGCACAAAGATTTTCCGGAGCTGGTTCTTGATACAGCGCATGATATAAGTATTTTTCGCACCAAGTTTTCTCAAATCGTCAAACATTTTCTGATTCTGCACACCGATCGTAACGCTTCGTGTATAAGCGATGATGCCGATTGCTGCCAGGCAGATGCAGGAGACATAGAGAAATGTCAAGATCATAATTCCACTCTCGTGAAGATAAGTTTTCATCTGGATCGGTTGAATCTCCGGATTGAATTTCCAGTCATGGTATAAATACGGATTTTCTGGATCCATCGGCTCTGTCATCCGATAGTGATAAGGTTCTCCGGCAGCTTCTGCCCGATCCTCTTCAGCTTCGTTATATGCATTCAGCACTGCCATATCTTTGCCTGCACGTCTGACATACTCTTTCCGAAGTTCGATTGCAAAATCATACACATTTTCACTCTCTTCCACATCAAAGAAGATCTGTTTCATCTGGCGCTGTTCTGTCATCTATGCCGTGATCGTCTGGAAGTCGCTGTCATTTAAAATATAGCGGTGTACATTTGCACGGTAAAACATGCGGTCTTCCACTGTCTTGGCAAATTTCAGGTGCAGCTGTGCTCCGGTTTCCTGATTTGTCACAAGATCCATATCGGTATATTTCTCCCAGAAGTTTTCTGTCTGCTCCGGCAGGATAATCTGTGCAAATGTTCCTGGCTCTACCTCCACTTTTGTCCCGGTATACTGCTCATAGACAGATGCACTGATAAATTCTCCATAGGCATATGTCTCATAATAATCTTCGATCGGCTTCCCATCATCTGTCCAGTCTCTCTCGACCCCGGATGTCTGAAGTTCTGCAAGAAGAACTTCCTGATAATCTGTGATCGTCACTCCATATTCGTCTGCCATCACCTCGATGTCTTCCTTCTGGATCTCCTGCTCTGTCTGTCGGTAAATCAGATTAAAATCTACCGGCGTATCTGCCATTGTGCGAAACATCTCAAGCTTGTCTGGGATATAGGAGCCTGCGTAGAGTGCTGCACCGGTCAGAAAAGCAAGGATACACATATTCCGGACGGTCTGTCTTCCCTGAAATTTCATCATACTGTTGGAAATCAGGTTATGATAATATTTCTGCGGATGCTTCCCCCGCTTGTGATAGACGATAAAAAACACAAACAGCATATAGATTCCGACTGCCGCTACGAGATAGACTGCATTCCAGATAGCCGGCATCTGAAATTTCAATAAATTGGCGGTAAGCTGTGACCCCGCATATCCAAGAAGCAAGCCCACCACAAGAAGGATCCCGCCTACGATTCCATAGCCTTTCTTTACAAGCTGAAGCGGTTCACTTTTCTTCTCTTCATTTAAAATATCCATCAGATTTGTCCGTCTCATATAGCGCGCCGCCATAAAAAATAAGATGATCACTGTCATCGCCGCAAAGAAAAGACTGATACCAAGTCCCGCAGCCGAAAACATCCTCCGCTCCAGAATATCCTTCAGAAACGTGTGAAGCAGGACCCATATAATTCCAACTGACGCTGCAGCTCCAAGCACGATCCCGAATACGATTCCTTTGCCCAAAGATAGGAAAAGCTCTTTGTACAATTCTTTTTTCAGTCGTTTCTTCGTCATCCCAAGTGCAAGAAACACTCCGGTCTCACGGCTTTTTGTACGGAAAAATAATCCTGCCGCATAAATATTAAAGATCAGACATCCAAGAACTGCCAGTGCGAAGATCATCATGATCATCTTCAGCGAATCTCCGCCCTCTAGAAATCCTGCCTGCACCACCGGGCTGTACAGTACACAGACAAAGGATGTCACAAGAAAAATCGAAAAAAAGGTACAGAATAGTAACTGCTTATAATTTTTCTTGTTATATCTGCGAAGTTTCAGGAAAATACTGCTGCTACTCATCTTCATCGCCATCACCACCATTAATGATTTTTAATTCTGTCAGAAGTTCATCTAAAAATGTTCTCCGATCCCCGGTTCGGATCAACTCTTTATAGATTTTTCCATCTTTCATGGCAATGACACGGTCACAATAGCTTGCCGAAAAGCTGTCATGCGTGACCATGAATATAGTTGCATCCAGATTTCTCTGCGCTGCAAGAAATGCTTCAATGACTGCCTCACTAGATCTGCTGTCCAGGTTTCCGGTCGGCTCATCCGTAAACTGTACCCCTATCCCCTTATGCCTTGAAAATAGAGGCTTTAACTGTATGCACACTTGTGTACTGTGTGTTATTTTCCATAAGAAGAGCTAGTAGCAAAGTCTCAGCCCTCCACTACTAGCTTTTCTCTCTTTTTCTATTCTTCTGTTACTGTTTTCATATAAAGTGCTTGCATGTTCTGTTCCCGAACACTCATTCCTGCATGTTTAAATTTATATCGTAGCAATGCTGCTTTTGCCTCCTCATGCGTAGACAATACAATTTGCCCTATTCCCTGCTGTGTCAACAAATCCGCAAGCGAAATTGCACTAATATCATCAATTGTTTGAAGTGGATCATCTATCAGTAAAATGTCTAACCCTTTCGTATCACCATACACATTTTTTATTGAAAGTAAAAGCGCAATCGAAAGACCATTCAATTGTCCTGTACTTAAAATATTATAAACATCACTTCCACTCTTAGAAGCTGCTTCAAATACTAACTGATTGGTTTTAATGACTGCTCTAATTCCCAACCCTAACGGATAATTTTGTATAATCCTTCCACTATACACCATTAAAGGAATTTTAATTGCATTAAGAAGCTGTGTTTGATATTCTTTATTCGCATCTTCATATTTACCAACCAATACTTTTATTGCATCTGTCATATCCTTTGTTTTATTCTTGTATTCCTCATAATCTCTTTTTAGTTTTCTTAGTCGGGCCTCTTCCGTAGAAAGCTGCTGAGAAAGATTGTCATTAAATAACTTTGCAACATATTGTTCCTTGCTTTGTAACTCTCCCACTGTGTGATACGGTTTTTCATTATGATAATAGGTATTGTGAATGGATTTATACAATTCAACCTGCTTTTCTTGAAAAATAATTTTATTTGGAACTTCCTTTTCTTGAAGTTCTTTCAATAAGTTTTCATATTGTTGAGAAAATTCTTCAATATCAAATTTTTCTATTCCCTGAGATTTAAACTCTGATATTTTTACCTTATCCAACAACTGCTGTAATTTCTCCACCGCTAGATTCTTACATCCTGATAAAGTATCATCCATTTTTATTAGTACTTTATTTTCCTCAAGAAACACTTTCAACACAGGAATAATTTCTTTTTGAAATAAATTTGTTATTTGTGTCTCAATATCTTCTATTATTTTTATCCCATCTGTATGAATATTTTTTATAAATTGTTCTGTTTCTATAATAGCTGAATCTATATCCGTAAAATCCGTTCCACACAATGGGCATTTGTTTTTATCAAACTTTCCAGACTCCGCAGCATTATAAAATTCTTTAATAAGTCCCCTTCGTGCCTTTGTCATCTGTGCCAGAACCTTATCAGCATCATCCAATTGACTTTGTTCTTTTTTCTGGTTCAATAATAATGTTTTTATTTGTGCTATAATTTCTGCTTTTATTTTAATCTTATTGAACAATGTTTCATCTACTGACCAGACATTATTGCTATAATTCGTCACTAATTCTTTGCTCTTATTTAACTCTTTTATGAGACTTTCTTTTTTATTAAGTAATTCAATCTCCTGTCGATAAAACAATGCCATATATAATCGTTTCGGTGATGCTTTCAATTCCCTTATGATAGCATTATCTTTATATCGAAGGTATTCTTCATAGTTTTCTATAAACCCTTCAATTTGTTTAAGCTGCTGAATAACAGTCTCATATGTAACTCCCTGGTCTAATTTTATGACATCAAATTCATATTCAACTTCGTCAAATAATCGTATATTTTCCCCTGGCAGTTCTGCATTCATAACAATGTGATCTGTCTGACGTTTTATCTCATTTACTCTTTGACTTACTACACCTATTTGTTTTTCTTTATCCCCAATTTCTTTTTCTACTCTTCCAAGAATATGTTCTTGAACCGATTTCAGCATTTGAATTTTATCAGTTATCTCGGTGTCATCTAAAAGAGAAGATACAGAATCTTTTCTATTTTTATACTTATTTTGTAAGAAGTCCAAAGATTCACTTTGAGAAATATATGTCCCTATATCAAACATATTGGAACTCAAATGAAATTTATCATACAATTCTTCTTGACTAATTTCTTGACTATTAAGTGTGATAATACTCTGAAATTCATTTTTACATAAAAGTTTTCTTTCTACATGTATTTCATCTGAAAAATCAGATGATAAAATTGCCGAAATAACTATATCCTTATTTACATCATTTGCCAGTGTTCCTAATGTTTCCGTCTTCCTATTTTGTAAACTAGGGTTAAAATGCTTTATTTTCCCAGTCACCAAAACTTCAATAGCATCAAATAATGTAGTTTTACCATATCCATTTTGACCATCTAAAATCACAATATTACTATTCATAAAATCAAATTTTAAAGGTTTATTATTTGTAATATACTTAAAATTTCTAATACATAAACTCTTAAATGTGTACCCCATCCAATTACTCCTCCAATAATTTTTGATATATCATATCGGACAATACTTCTACGTCAAAAGATGCTTCTTCTATTGATCTTATAAACATATCATTTAGCATTTCAACATTCTGTTTTTGTTTCCGTATTCCATCTATCTTTTGTTTTACCATTTCATCAAAGTCATTCATGACTGCCTTTGGAAAGATTGGATTAAAAAATGGAACTTTACTTAATAAACGCGTCAAAAATTGTACTTGCTCCGATTCATCGTTCAAGAACTGTACAGCTTCTAATACTGTATCAAGCATCGGTTTCCCATTAGTTTTCAATGACCTACACCATTTTTCGAAACATTGCAGTTCTTTTTCTGTATAATAGAACACATATTTTTTATAAAAGAATTCATTTTCTTCAATTTTTATAATATCTGGATACATTCTTTCCTCTATACACTCCACTTTCCAGAACAATATCATGTAAGAATCGCTTGGTGTCGGTTTTTCTATGACTGTGTATGCATCACTATTTAATGCTACATCTTCAATCTCTGCTAAATTATCCTGATTTTCATCATTTATCTCAAGTTCCGAAAAATAGTAATACTTGCTTTCTTCTCCAGATGCATCCATAAACAGTTGCACTTTTTCATTATACAAATCAATCTTTGTATCTTCATCTTTTTGCATCGGTACAATATTTCCATCATTTAATAAACGGATTATATCCAATATAGTATTAATCATGATTACCTCCATTTTGTTCAAATTTTTCCTTCAATTCCTGAGCAGAAATCAATTCTATATCTCTATAATATTCGCCTACTTTATTTGGAGAGCTATTTTTCCATCCAGATGTAATTTGTGCTTGGGATAAAGTTCCTGAATAGCTTCCCGGAATAACCGTAATACTATTTCCTGCCAATATATCAATAATGTCTGTATTATTAATAATATTTTGGAAAATACTCTGTAACGCCCGTTCTTTCCTGGCACCACGTGTAAGATCTAAAAACGTAGGTATGACCTGTTTTCTTGGCGCTTGTGAATACTTTGATTGTAAATATATTCCACAATTATCTCCCGTAACTTTTTCTGGAGTATCGCTTCTATACAGTAATTCATAAATTTCACTTTGAATTTTATCAACTGAAAGATTTTCTACTAAGTTCAATTCGTTATCCCACTCATCTACTTTACCCGGATTGAGTAATTTACAAAACTGACCATAATCAACAATTTCAGTCATTTTTTCATATCCACATTTAGCAGCACATATTCTATTACAATTTTCTAAAGAAGTATCACATTCATCTTGACATAAATTATTTAAAGCCTTTTCAATATTCTGCATAACATATTCGTAAATTTTCTCTTTCAAAAAATATTCTTTTCGCACATCTTCTTTATCGATAGCAGACTCCATAATTCCTACGATATCAGAAAATTTTATTATATATTTTCTTTTTTTAGAGTCCTGCTTGTGCATCCTTGCGATGCTATCATCTAAAAATAAACATAGTTCCCCATATACAATCTCTTCTGCCTTATCAGAATAGCCTTTACTTTTCAAATATGCTAAGATTTCCATATCTATTTCATTTCTCACATCACATACACCAACTACTTTTGATGCCCTTTTATATAATTCAACACTTACATTGTATGTATTAGATGCATCATCCCAATCTTTTATCTCCTTTGCAACTGTAAGATAACATTTTGCTGTTGGATTATTTGATTCAGCCCGATGTTTCAACAATTTGTCCATTGCTTTGCTATAACTGTTCCATTTATCTTTAGACAAATATGCCTTAACCTGATGAAATGATTTATATTCTGAATCGCAAATAATACAAAAATCTTCTGTTTTTTCTAATTCAACAGAATAGGCGTCTATATCTTTGTTTTTATCTTTGGCTATTTGATTTATTAACTCTAGGACATACAATAGCATCATTTTTCCTTGATAATTAAATCCACTCCATGTTGGTATTGCATCATTACCTCTACCCACGACCATTACTCCTTATAATTTTTATACTCTCATTATACGACAAATAAATAATAAGTCGAGTTAATCATACAAAAATTGGCAAAATAGTTTTGGTATAGAGGCTACATATTTCTGTACTGCTTATTTCCCAATAAAAATGGAAGATCCTTTTTAGAATCTTCCGCACTAATTTCTGTATTATTCATTTTTTTCTACATTTGGTAATAAAGAAGCTATCGGCCAACTATAAAATTCTTCTTTTTCTGTTGCAGATAATTGCTGCATATGTATATCAAATTCATCAAACTGTTTCAGCAAAATACATGCACAGCACCTCGCAAATATATTCTCAGAATATTTAATCTGTGCCAATGTTTTCCTTTCTTCAAGCTCTAGCTCCCTTTTACGGGCAATGATTTGAAGTCTATTTATTGTAAGAATGGTTGAATCCATCGAATATTTCTCTAAGATATTTATTAATTTTTCAGCCAATAACAATAAATTTTTATCTCTTTCCTTATCATAAGATTTTAGAAAATCCAATATTAGTCCCAAAAGTTGATCCGTTTCTTCTTCACCGGTGTTGTACATTTCTTCCAACAGATCATTTTCATCAAATATCATCTGAGATATATCCTCATCTCGTAACGCAAACCATCTGCTGATTTTCTGTGTTTTTCCATCTGGTATATCGGCAAAGATAGCAATCCGTTTACCATCCTTCAAATAATTACGAATTATATATCCATCTTCTTGAATCTTTTCATATTCTAACAGCAATTTCCTACGTCCAATTATTTGTTTGTAAAGACCACAATTTTCATCTGCTTGGAATGGTAACGATAAAACTTTCATTTCCACTAATCCCTTTTTCAGAAAAAATATGGTAGGTTCTGCATCTAAAATTTCTTTCGTTTTAAATAAACTTCTTTTAATATTTAGTTCTGTAAGTGTTTCTCCTAATTGAACAATCCGTTTGTGATATGCAAGAAATCCTTCTGTAAAAGCTGTTTGTATTTCCCCTAAGAAATTTTTTCCCAGACTTATATTTTCGATCATTACTTCCTCTGCATCAGAAACAGCTATTATAATTTTTGATGCTTGAAAAACTGTTTCAAAATTATAGTTAGTTGCCTCAATACAACGAATGGTTGTTTTTTGGCTTTTTTCTGTTAATACAAATTCGATGATCTCACTAATCCTTGTAGTCGTTTGATTTAATTCATAAATATGTCGGACAGGATATCTTTGTTCTATTTTATCATCGATTTTTATTAACCACTCACTCTCGGTCGCAGTAACTAAATCTGTCAATAAAACTGGTATCTCCATCCCATCCTTCTTGGTATACACATACTTAAAAGGACTTTTCGCAATTGCGATTGCAGGATTCATATATGGAGTTGGCAATGTTGATATAGTAAAATTAGATATATTATCATAATCGGGAATTGATTTTCCCACTCCTACCATTGCCTGTTTAGGTCTATTTTCTTTAAAAAGAACACACAGTTCTTCTAATTCTCGGACAGTTTTTACATGGTTTAAATGTACCGTAATGCTCCCCTGTTCTTCTTTTCCTTTCATTATATGGACAATATCTACCGGAAGTAAGATTTTTGCATACATTTTGTCATTATATTCCGTTTTTGAAATTGCATCAACGAAAAATATTACTCCGCCATTCTTTAAATAATTTTTCAAATCATTTATATCCACTGGATAACTTATGCTATCCGAATCCGGAAGAATATTATACTCTTTTCCCTTTACTTGAATAGGAATAAGAAATTCATTTCCTGTCGAAGCCGGCTTTTTAGTTTTGTAATATATGATATTTCCATCCCATGAAACTGTTTTGTCATTCATATGAATATCTGACTCATCCAAATATTCAGATCTAGCACACATTCTTTGTAGTGTTGTTATAGAAAATGTTTCTTGACTACTCATTTATCTGAATCTCCATGTAGTTGTTCATTTCTGAAAGTTGATTGTTTTCTATTACATTATACTATATAGCACACTACGTTTCTAGATATTTTATCCCCACAACCACCAGCAGGCGCGTTCTTCACGCCCCTGCCAGTCGCTGATTGTTTTCTTCTTCATTAAAAATTCTTGATCAGATTCAAGTCTCTTTTATTCAATGCTTTCCGCATTGCTTCATTTTCTTTCCGTAATGTCTCGTTCTCTCTTTTCAGTTTCACTACCTGTTGCTCCAGCTGCAGGATACGGTTGTCCATTGCCATATCTAAAATCTTTCTTCTCTTATCTACCATGCCAGCCTGTAGCTGCAAGGCACGATCTACTGCCTTTCGCACTTCCGGGTTCTTATAAAAGAATCCTCTGGAGAGCCCGGTCTTTTGCATCAGTTTGGGAACAGTCACTTTATCCTCTTCTTCGATCATTTCTTGGATCGTCAGTTTTGCCCTCTGAATCTTCTCCACGCTCTGCTTATGGTTTACTTCCAGCATCTTGTCATATTTGCTCATACTCTTTCCCCCATCCTGCCAGATTCGCCCGGATCATCCGGCTCATCTCTGCTCTGATTTCTCTTGTTTCATCCGCAATGATCTGAAGACTCATCTTCCGGTAAAATTTCACATTCTTTACAGATGTATGCCCCAGTAGTTTTGCGATGGTCCAGTCATCCAGATGCAGTTCTGTTAAGCGGATACCATATACATGGCGGAACATATGCGTTCCGAATCCGAACAGTTCTCCATGGTCGTCCCGCAAGTCTTTTTTCTGGATCAGATCCATCACCTTGTTTTGAACGGTATTGTACTGCATCGGTCTCTTGCTATTTTTCTCATCCACAAAAATGTAAGCCATATCTCCATACCTTTTCTTGCTATACTCTATTGCTTTTTCAATCAGCAATTCCAGTTCTGCACTGATAGGCTTCACAAAGGTAGTTGTTTTCATCTGCCGGATCTGGATCATAGGATGTCCGTCCTGTCGATACAGGCAGTCTGTCTGTAGGGTAAGGGTATCAGATATCCTTGTTCCTAACATCTGGTGGATGACCATAAGCCGCTCCATCTGCTCATCCAGCTCCGCAAGCGCTGCATTAAAACGAATCAGCTCACTATCTGAATAAGATTTCAGTTTCGGCTGCACCTGTCTGGGCAAGTCACTGGCTAGGAATAAAATTTCTAAGTGTGGATACCCATATAATTTTCCAATGGTTTCCAGCAGTCCTCGGAGTCTCGTCAAATCCATTCGGTAATTATTCACGCCCTCCGCTTCCGTTGCAAGGTACGTCAGATATTCTTCCAGCAACTCCCGATTCAGTTCTTCTGCCGAATGGATTTGGGGATATGTTTCTTTCAAATATCTGGATAGTCTCCGGATGGCTGTCAACTCTTTGATGATCGTTGCAATCGCTTCATGATGTAAATGCTCATAAACTGCCTTTTTTGTTTCTTCCCGTAAGTCATCCTGGATAATCGCTGTAAAATTCAAAGTCTGTACATTTTTAATCGGATTCTTTTTATAGGCAATGTCCAGATTCTCTAATTTCCAGATATCTTTCTCAATCTCATCCCGTTCCTCTTTGGCTTCTGTAAATTGATATGCCTTCCGCACATATGTGATGAGGCTCGATGGCACTGTCTTTTCTTTCCCATATACGTTGATTCCCTGCATGGTCAGTTTTTGTCCATGTTCCAGAAGCCAGCTTCGGATTTTGATCAGCCATTGTTCCCACTCCAGTTCCTGCAGGCTCTCTGCCCGGATGTGCTTATCCTTTACCATTCTGCAAAATCTCTGATAGAGCACTCGTTCCTGTATCATCGTTGCCAATGCACATTGTCGGCTTCGATTCTCAATAAAGGAACGGAATTCATTTTGAAGCCCCTTTGTTGGAAGCAGTCCGAAATCAAAGCAATGGGATTCCTTTACCTTCTTTTTCTGGTTTTCCTCTGCTCTTGCATAGCAGTCCAAATCGATTAGATATAATTTTTCATCCATGGAACTCTCCTTTCATCAGTTCCGTCGCAAAGCTGTGGGTTTCTTCCTGGAAATATGCTTCACTGGCTTTTTCCAGTTTCTTCGGCATATAGTCCACATACTGTCTGGTCATTTCCTCATATTCATGCCCCAAGTAATCTCGTACCGCTTGGATGGAAATACCATTATCATAATAAAGCGTAGCCAGGTTATGGCGGTAATCATGGGATCTGAAAATATATTCCCCATCTGCAATCTGATTTTTCTCACAGTATTTCAACATTTGATACCGTAATGTAGCATACTGGAATGCTCCACCTTTTTTGCTTTTAAACAGGTATTCTTCTGGTCCGATCTGATATTTCTTTTTGTACACCTGCACTAATTTATACAATGCTTCCGGAATGGGAATCCGCTTATACGTTTTCATTTTCACCTGATATACTTTCAGCCAGTAATCTCCATTCTTTTCTTCATAATCACCACCTGTCAGGGTACATACTTCGCTCCCCCGGATTCCTGTACACCATAAGTGCAGGAACATCAACCGCAGATGTTCCGGAAACTCTGTCAGCTTCGATAAAATTTCCGTATAGATTCTTTCCGGTACACTGCGGTCATTGTGGACATGCACTTCTTTCTGCAGATAATACGCATGCCGGAAGGGAATCTTCTTTAAATATCCTTTGACTACAAGGAAATTGTAAAACTGTAAAATCATAAAGATTCTTCCATTTGCTGTTTTTTCACGGGTATCCTGTCTCTGAACGGATTCCAGATATCTCTGAATCTTCTCTGCCTCCACTTCATAGATCGGCTTTTCTTCTCCATTGAAGTGTGCCAGGAATGTACGAAGTTCCAGCAGCTTGATTCGGATGGTACTGATAGATAAATCTGTGATTCCAAACAGATACCGCAGATATTTTTGCAAAATCTTTTGATTTTCCATGTTAGTCACCTCTTTAAAGGATACCGATTCCACAGGCTTACTTGGATTCATCCGTTCCCTGGAAAAATGGAAACGTTCCAAAAACCACACATTCGCTTGCCAATGAATTTCCGGCGCCTGTAAAAATAGGATTTTTCTGCTCATCTGCAGGATGCCAAACATAGTACTTCTCTTTTTCCCTCGAAACTCTTCCGAGAGTTCCTGTTCAAATCGCTGTTCTTTGTCCAATGTCATGGTCTCAATATCAGCCACTTGATGTTTCACACAGAATTGGTAGAACCTTTGCAGTGCCAGCAGTTTCTCTTTTCTATAACAGCCTTGGTAGGTATGGATCACCTCTTTCAGTACTGTAAAAATCTGCACCTTCAAATTTCTTGGACATTCCAGGGTAAAATTCCACAACAGTTCTTTTCCGTCTTTACTTGATAGAAAGGATTCCGCAATCTCAATCTCCGGATAATGGGTAAGGCACATCCACTGTTCCTGATACTCTGTAGTATAGTTTCTTCTCCCTGCCAGTGTCTGCAGTTCTTCTTTCATCCGATGAATCACGATTCCATCAAATCCCCGCAAGCAGGTAATCGGTGCAAGAACGGTTTCGTTCCTTTCCAGATATTCTTCGTAGCGGACCCTTAGGACTGCGTCCATCTCTGAAATATCAGTAATCCCTTCTTCTATCAGGAACTTCTTTATCCGGTTTCGTATGGTTCCATTTACCTCTGTACAGGCATCCACCTGCTCACAGATTTTTTGTTCCAGTGCTTCCCGCTTTTCCCGATCTTCATATACATATAATTGATAAGCGGGCATGTTCTTCACCTCCTACAGGAGTTTCTCCACATCATAAAGAGCAGAATGTTTTGCATAATATTGGTCACTGGCTTCCATAAGCTGGTCATCTACAAGGTTCAGATATTTGATGGTTGTGTCGATGTGCTTATGTCCATACGCTTCGCTGATCATTTCCAGCGGCCATCCGGCATCCCGCCTCATATTTCCGAAGTATCTCCGCAGCATATGGGGCGTCGTATGGATGCCTGTCTTTTTCTCCATCCGTTCCAGCATCCGGTAAACTGCGTCTACCTGCAGTGCCTTCCCTTTCGTCTCTCCTTCGATGTTTACAAACAGCATCGGCTGGTGCTGCAGAAATTCCCGGTACTTGGACAGATAAAACAGTAAAAACTGGAAGGTGGCATCACTGACTTTGGATCTTCGGTACGCCGCATTCTTCGCCCTTGCCTTGTTCTCATTGTCATCCCGGAAGAATACCCGGATGGTGTGTCTTTCATAATCAATATCTCTGGTATAATCTACCCCTAAGATCTCGCCGATCCGGTATCCGGTCTCTGCCAGAAGCATGATCAGAAGCTGATCCCTGCAGTTGGTACACTGCTTCAAAAGTTCCAAAATCTCCTGATGCTCTGCTGGACGGACGTTTCGTTCTTCCTCTTTCAGATAGCCATTGAATGACCGGAACCGCAGCTTCCGTTTTACGCCGATGGAATCATGAGTGGTAAAACTGTCATAATATAACACTTTTAATCTTTCCATATCTGTTTCCAGCTCTAAAAAACAGAAAAACCTGAACACGTCTTTTAAGTACGCATTGCAGGTTTTATTGCTTGGCAGTTTCTCTGTCTTTTCATGCAAATGATTTCCGGCTTTCAGCCAGTGGAGAAATCCCACATAATGTTCATACTGTTCCTGGAATTCCAGTTCCGCTACCTGAGACAGTTCCATCTCCTTTTCATCCAAATATTCCAGATAGAACCGGATGGATTTTGCCCGGCGGCTAACGGTATTCGGGGAACGGTTTGCTCAAATCAAATGCGTCAGATACTTGGACGGGAGCAGCACCATCTGCCAGCTCTGATGATCCCGGATCAAGAAATATTCCTGTTTTCCTTCCCAGATATGTTCCACTGCATATCGTGCCATTTTGCTCACCGTCCTTTCCTCTAACGCTATACACATTATACCCACTTCATGTTCAAATAGCTATTCAGCAATACCAACAATCCCTCCAAAACCGCTCCAAAAACTGTACTAAATTTTCCCTTTAAAAGTGCCTGGAAAATAAGCACAAGCAACAAGGCTGGAAAGCAGATTTTTCCTATTATAAATAATACTCTACACCTTTCCGGCTGCGGATGAAATCCTGCACCTCTCTCAACTCTTCTGCTATCCGGCAGGGCGGAAGCGCACACATCACATCTTCGTGATACTTGCCGCCTTTTCCTGCCCGGATATCTAAAATAGACACCACGCAGGTATCAGTTTCTGTCCGGATGGCTCTCCCAAATCCCTGGCGCAGTTTCTTCTGCATATCCGGCACAATGATGGACTGAATATAGGTTTCCAGGGAATCATAGGTTTCCTTCTCTGCCTCGCTGATCGGATCTGGTACTGCAAAAGGCAGTTTCACAATGATAAGGGAAGATACCATATCTCCCGGAAAGTCTACTCCTTCCCAACAAGAGCCTGCTGCAAACAGCACTCCATTCTCCATGGTCTTGAACCGCAAGATTTCCTCTTGAGAGTGCCTCCATACTTCCACCATGGGAAATGGCAGGCTGTCCCTTAAAATCTGGTACACACTTCCCATCAATGTATAAGAGGTAAACAGTACCAGCGTATGTCCGTAAGTGGAACAGATCAGGGAATGAATCTGGTTTGCCACCATTACTGCCTCTTCCCTGCTCCCTCTCCTGCAATGTTCCAGCGTCTTTGGCAGGTATAACAGACAATTCTTTTCGTAGGAAAAGGGAGACTCTGCCACATATTCCTGCACTCCTGCCCTTCCTTCCAGCCCGATGATCTGCCGGGTGCGCAAAAAGCCTGCGCCTGCCTTTAGCGTTCCGCTGGTTAAGATGGCGGATATCCCTTCTTCCCGATCCCATAACATCTTCTGAAGCAATTCTGGGATTTCCCGATTGGCTGCGCATAAAATGGGAAGTTGCTCTGTATCCAGACGCAGATAGCGGACATATTTTTCATCGCTGCTACAAAAACACTCCAGCACCTCTTTTGCATCTTCCAGCCGATTCCGTATCCACTTTGGAACACATTTTTCCAGCTTGTCCAAAAGAAATTCCAACATTTCTACTCCTTCCCACAGAGAAACCACACTATCTGTTGTATGACGGAATGTTTCCTGAATTCCTTTTCCAATCTTCTGTTCTGCACCAACCACATGCAATGCGTCACACATCACTGTCCGCAGGATTCTTGCTTCTTCTTTCTGATGCTCCCGTTCCAGATAATATGCCATTTCCCGGATATCATCCATACATAGATTTTTCCCAAACATCTGCTTTACCGCTTCTGGTAACTTATGTGCTTCGTCTACAATCAATGTCCGATAATCTGCCAGTAAAGGCTTGTATCCTTCTGCTCTGTGATACGCATCTGCCAGTAAATAGTTGTGATTGCAGATTTGAATGAACACATCCTGTTTCCTGGATTCTTCCAGATATCTCTGATAGCGGCACATCTGCCTGCCCGGACATTCTCTTGGACAGAATTTCGGCACACAGACCAGCCTTCTGTCAAACCCGCTCAGATTCTTTACGCTATCCATATCATACTGTTTTCGTAGAGACAGCAACGCTTCTTTTTGGGCAGCATTCTTCTGTTTATGGCGGATCGCTTCGATTCGTTGTTCCAGCCTGTTGTCGCAAACAAAGTGTTCTTTCCCTTTCCGCACCACTGCCCGAAGCGGGGACTGAATGATTCCTTGCTCCAGCAGCACCCTGGACAAAAATGGAATATATTCTGTTAATATGGCTTTCTGCAATGCGATACTGGAGGTGGATACTACCACCGGACGCTGTTCCAACGAATTTCCTCTCCCTGTCAGCATGGAATACTTCCGCAATAATACGCAGGCTACCAGATAAGCATAGGTCTTCCCAATCCCCACCCCTGCATCACACAAGGCAATCTGTTCTCCCAGCAGAGTATCCAGCATTTCGTGGCATAGGCGGATCTGCTCTTCCCGGACTGCCAAACCTTGCTCGGGAAACAGCACCCGGAAGATCTTCTCCACTTCCTGATGCGCTCTTTTTTGATATTCAACTTTATAAAACATAGTACTTCTTTCCGCATGGCGTTAATACCACAAGAATACGGCTGTGACATTTTCCCACAGCCGCATGTATCTGATATCAACGACACACTCTTTTTTGATTTCTTATCGTTTCTTCTTTTCTTTGACACCGTATTTGTCCTCGACTCCCCGGCTGCCACACCACATCTATGGCAGGGAACATTACAGGCGGATGCTTCGCTTGGCACCGCTCGCAGATTTCCTGAAAGTCTTGCTGATTACAACTTAGAGTCCATCCTCTTCTTTTTTGAGAAGAATTTCGTATCATTATCCCCCTCCGATGATCCTGGCGAAAGACCTGCAAAAGTCCATTCACAGCTATAAGGAGTCGCTCAGAATGAGAACAGGCACTGACAGTTTTCTCACGAACTGATCCGCCATAGTCTTTGTACAGACCTTTCCATAACAATCCTGCAGTGCTTGTTCCCATCCGTCCTGGCGCTTATGCTGTCACGCTTCTATCTTTTGGAACGTACCTGTAATGCTGGTATGTGGTTGTCAAGGAACGAGGGGCAATTACCCCTTTCATATATAGAGCCGATGAGATACCCCATTTTTCTTCACTTCTTCAAAACTTTTTTAATTTTTTTCTTCAATCGCTCAATCCGTGTATAAATGGTCTTTTCCGCTAGTCCCATCTGGCCTGCAATCTCACGAACAGAAAATCCCCACATCTTCAGAAGTAAAATCTGCAGTGTTTTCTTATCCGACTCCAAAAGAACCTGTAATAGCTGCTCATTCTCCACACTGTCAAGTAACTGTTGAATATTAAGCACCACTGAAGATGGTTCTTCCAATTCCCTGGTGTATAATTCTTCTTGACTAGAAGAAAAATGTTCCCAGAATCTCCGCTCCGCATTAAAATCCTGCCAGTCTAATTCACGAAGTCTTTGGATCACCTCTTCACTGACACCGGATTTTCGCAAAATCCGTTCCTCCTGCTCCTTCCACTGTTTCCATTTAGATTCTTCTTTTGCTTTATGAAATGTCACCTTTCTTTTCCTCCGATCTGAATTTATATGAAATCAAATCGGAGCGGCGGTGATCTTGCATTCTCACACGAGAAAGGTCGTGCTAACTGAAATTTTGTCCACAAAAAGAAAGATGCCGCAATCCTGTTTCGAATTGCGACACCACCAAACGCTGCATATGAAGTTAGTTTTTCCTCTTTTGTAACTCTTTCCGGCACATATACTGCTCCTTTATGTCATGCAACGAAGCCCATTCTTTACATAAAGAAGTAGTATACAAGACGAATCTGTCATCAGACTGTCAGTTTTCTGTCAAATAACTGTCAGTTTTCCTGTCATTTCTTTTCTATTACAGTTACAACCAAATCTCACCATATAAAAAGCAGGCTCCATTTTCAGAAACCCGCCTTCTATGATTCCTTATATACTTTTAAACAATATCCAACCTCTTTTACACTGCTGATTATATGCTCTGCATTTACATCTACTTTTTTCAATTTCTGTTTCAGTCGATGTACCATGCAGTAAATAATATTTGTAATATCCCCATGTGGGTACTCCTGCCATACCAGTTGATAGATCTGACTGTATGTATATACTCTTCCCGGCGTAGTTGCTAACAGATACAGAAAATCAAACTCCCTTTTTACAACAGGGATTCTTTTATGCTCCCATTCTACTGTTCTTTGAAGTGGAAGGATTTTCAGTTTTCCTACCATAACAGGGATTTCTTCTTTTCTTTCCGATTTCCATTCTGTATAGCGGCGAATCAATGCATACGACTGCAGACTGACTTCTTCCGCTGTATACGGTTGTGTCAATACCACATCTGCCCCCAAGTAAATGATTTTATTTCGCATTTCAGAATGATCCGGTAATAAAACAATCATAGGTGTTATCACCAGCTTTCGGATTGCTTCTACAAGTTGGCATACTATTTCCAGTTCTCGTTTTACTGCAATTAAAATCAAATGATAAGAGAAAACTGTCAGGTTGGAAAGGGCATCCTGGATACTTTTCATTTGATAAAACTCTGCTTGTTGTTCCAACAAAATCAAACTTTCCCATGTCATTTCTCCTTCATCAGCAATTATTATAATTCTGTTTTTCTTCACACCCCCATCTCTCTGTTTCTCATATTACAATTCCTCCACATGACTTTCTGTATAATGATAAAAATAGTTTTCATTTTTTAATAACGCCAGAAAAAATATTTGCTGCACTTCACATGAATTATTGCTTCATCCGGTATAAAATGAGTTTCATCAAAGACCTATCCTCATTTACTTACAAGTCCCGCAATTGATGTTCCATAAGCCAATAAACATTTCCATATCGAAAAAGTCTTTGATATATATACGAATAGTTAAATCTTTCCTTGTCTGCATTTGAATTTAACACCTATATATGTATTCTTCATATTCTCCCAGAACTATTTTTAAAGCGGTATTGTAATATCTACATTTTACATCATAAACCGATTTTCCCACGGACACAAAAAATCTTTTTCCTGCTCCAGAATTGAGTGACCTATAGTTTTTTTGCTTTATCATCCCATTTTTACAGTGCCTTTATCACAATTTCAGAAGAATGCACACCCATTTTTCGGATACAGCATAATTTTTCAACAGAATTATATTTTTGTTCTAAATTCTGGATAAAACAAAACTTTTGTCTTTTAAGACAATTATAAGTACTTGTTGGAAGCATCAAATACTCTATTGGTGCCCAATTCCCGTTTCCGATTAAAAACTTCAAATTATTCCAAAAAGATTTGTACAATTCGTAACACCGTGGATTTTTTTAAGTTTTTATATATCCCCTTGTAAAACTACTTTTTTCATTTTTTCCAAGTTATAAGCTGCTTAGAATATAATGGGCATTCTACCAAACTTAACGTTTTAACGTATGTACTGCAAAAAAGGTCTATATATTCTTCCAAGGTTATAATCGAATTTTCGTAGTATAAACTCATTGAACTCATTTCCACTTACTACACATTCGTTCCTAAATTTTAATTCTTCCACATGATTTTCTGCATAATGATAAAAAATAGTTTCCGTCTCTTTACAAGACCTAAAGAAATATTTATTGCCTTTTAAAAAGAAGTAATTAAAATCCTTTTTAACCATTAATCTGATAAATTTATACTTGTATCCGCAATAGATGCCATTTCTAAATCATGCGTTATGATAATACAAATTTTATCTGCAAAAATCAAATGAATCGACTCTTTCAGTAACCCACTAGTGTACTGTATTGTTGACATTTAACTAAATATTTATAGCTATTATAGCCGCTTCATGTTAAAATAAAAGAAAACAGCGGTGATTTATATGGCAAGACCAAGAAAATATGTCATTAAACTTACAGATGATGAATTGAAGACATTAAAATCTATAATTCGCAAAAGTAATACATCTAAAACTATTCGAAGCAGATGCCAGATTATTATTGATTTGGATGAGGCTCATGGGAAAGTATTAACCCATGAGCAATCCGCAAGATCAAATGGTGTTTGCCTGACAACTGTAACGAATACAGTGACCAAATATTTTTCCGGTGGCATTGAAGCGGTTACCGAGTTCAAAAGAAATATCAATTCCGACAATGCAAGGCGTATCCTTGATGGACGTGCAGAAGCACGTATTATTGAACTTGCCTGCGGTCCTGTTCCAGAAGGTCATTCCAGATGGACTTTGCGTCTGCTGGAAAAAGAAGCCAAAGTAGTGCTTGATACACCGGTTAGCAAAGATGCTATCCGTAGAGCCTTAAAAAAAACAAACTTCGACCTCACAAAAATGAATACTGGTGCATTCCCTCAAGAGAGGACGCAGAATTTATAGCTTGTATGGAGGATGTTCTCGATGTATACGAACTTCCATATAACCCACAACGCCCCGTTGTTTGTATGGACGAAAAACCATATCAGTTACTTGGCGAGGCAAGATCCCCACTTCCTATGCGCCCCGGCAATGACCAGAAAGTAGATTCTGAGTATGTCAGAAATGGTACATGCAGCATTTTTGCATTCGTAGAACCGCTTGGTGGAGCTCATCATGTAAGTGTTCGGGAACATCGGACTGCAATTGACTGGGCAGAAGAAATCAAATATCTTGCCGATGTCATGTATCCAGATGTAGAAAAAATAATTCTTGTAATGGATAATCTTAATACACATAAACCAGCATCATTGTACAAACGTTACCCTTGTAGTGCTATAATACCTGCTGATGAAGCCAGAAGAATCATGAAACGGTTGGAGATTCACTACACACCAAAACATGGCAGCTGGCTTGATATTGCAGAAATCGAACTTAACGTCATGACCAGACAATGTTTGAACAGAAGGATTGATAATATTTCAAATCTTCGTAAGGAATTATCAGCATGGGAAGTTGAACGAAATACCGTAGCCGCAAAGGTAAACTGGCAATTTCGAACGGAGGATGCAAGAATTAAATTGAATTCCTTGTATCCGACATTTACTACTGCATCTGAATAAGATGCAGTAGTAATGTTAAATATCAACGATACAGCACACTAGATTACTAGGACAGATTTAAATTTGGCACTAAAGTTTCTTCTTTGTCTGGACATAATTATGAATCCTCTCTTTCATACTGATTTTAGTATATCAGATTCATTAAAAAATTTCCGAAAAAGTGTCTTAATTTATGAGACCATTATAATACTATTTATTTTGATAATTGATTCGTTCTCCTTGAATTACCGGATAACAAATCAATTTGTTATTATCCAGATTTTCCACATGCATATCTACTGCACTGATCTGATGATTTTCATAAGTATTATAATAATAGATACCTTTTGCCACATTACAACAAGACGTATACAAAGTGATTTCACATTTTCCATCAGCCACCTCACAACATCCACGTTGCTGATCCACAGATCCAAGAATATGGAAGAACTGACTAACACTTTCTGCCTCTGATTCACCTGAAATTGCATTTACTTTTGTAAAAGCTACACGCACAAAACGAGAGGAAGATGAAAGATCTCCCGGAAGACCTAATCCACCCATACCTCTACTATATGCATCAAGAGCCAAATTTTCGCAAAAAGTGTTTTCTGGTTGCTTTGGGGATAAATACATA
This sequence comes from Coprococcus sp. HPP0074, assembly GCF_964238105.1. NCBI lineage: Bacteria > Bacillati > Bacillota > Clostridia > Lachnospirales > Lachnospiraceae > Coprococcus > Coprococcus sp. HPP0074. The sequence goes on from NZ_CAXSKS010000002.1 coordinate 137,991, forward strand.
TAATTGTTTAATTGAAACATCTGTTGTGGAAATGGCGGATTATTCGTAAGCACTCCTACCGGATTATCATAAATATGCAGACCATCTGACATAGATTCTACAGTAATTGATTCATTTTCATCAGAGATAATCCAATGCAATTGTGCTAATGGCAGTTGTTCACTGAAAGGAGTATTAACAATATTAATTCGATCAAGAAGCTCACGAACTTCTACTAAAGAAGCACACTGACTTAAAATCCACGAAATAAATTCAAACTGTGCAATATTTTCCACATTAGACTGAACCTCAGAATAAGCAGCATTTCCGACAAAATTCAATCCTGCCATTGCTACTCCTTTTTCATTCATCGCATCATAGTACAAAGGATAATCCTCTGCTACATGGGCCATTCCAATAATTGCATAATGATGTTCCATATCACCAACATGACGAAAGTGAAACGAATAATTACGTGGTGTAATTACTATCTGATCACCATAAGAGAATTCATAATCGAGTGTTCTTCCAAAATAAAAATCTTTTGTTTTATAAGTTGCTGCTGTACACATAAACGTTTATCCTCCTAAATAATTCGAAATATGTCAATAAGATTTTTGCTGAACAATAGTATAGCACACTTCTTTTGTTTTGTTTCAAATTCACACATAATCATCCATCATGAAATTTCATCAATCTTAATCATGATCTTAGTTATATAATCCTCTTCGTCAGAGATTACAAAATCATTTAATCCTGCTTCATAAGCATAACCATTAAGCTGTAAATTATTTTTCTGGCATAATCCAGCATTTTTTGATATAGAACCGGCAATCTATCCCAAGTACCTTTCTGGTATCTGCAGAGATATTTTCTTCCAGACTTTGTAAAACAATCTGAAGACATTTTTGCGTTCAGAGTAGTTGTATAGAGTCCTTCGTATCTGTAGAAATTCGTCTTATACACATTATCAAGAGAAATAAAACTTCCCATTCCCATCCGGATCTGTTCAATTCCCCATGTATCTTTTAAGTGATAAATGGCTTTTGATATATCATCTTCTGAAAAATTATATGGATAAAGTAATAGTTTTTCTGCTTTGCATACTTCAACCCTGATTTCCTGATCTTATAAAGTTTCACAAAGAACAATTTTCTCTTTCTTTTCTTGCATTACGGTTTTAATATTTTTTAACTTTTGAATTTGCCGATCAATTTCTTTTTCTTTGGCATCATCGATTGCTAAAAAACTTGCAGGTGATGGAGCTTTTCGATATGTTTCTATTTCAGTGATGTTCATATTTAATTCCTTTAACACACAAATATACTCTATAGTGGTTTAGTTGTCAAGACAAAAATCTAAGATTCTTATAATGAACTGATATGGTTTATAGTTACTAAGGAACCAGGGAGAATGGTATCACATTTGCCTGACCCATATATGCATTAAGCTACATAAGGCAGAATCATTGCTGGATAGTAGCATTCAGCCAGTGTTTTATAATCAAGGGCAGAATGACATCGTTCAAAGTTGTAAGTGTGGATATAGCGTCCGATGTCCGCTCTAGTATAACATAAATTAAGTTGTTGATAGTTTCGATATCTGGTATAATGGACTTAATGAATACAATTACGGAGGTCAATTATGCCAGCATTATCTTATAGTATAACAATATCAGATGAGGAATCTGCCTATCTGAAATCACTGATTAAAACCAGGACTATCCAAGCACAGGTTGTTGACCGTGCACGCATCCTGCTATGGAAGTCTGAAGCCAAAACAGACAAAGCCATTGCAGATGGCCTGGGCATTAGTGTAAATACTGTCCGGCGTTGTATTGACCGTTATCTCAACGGTGGAATTAATTTGGCCATATTTGATAACGACCGTTCCGGTCGCCCGGTTGAGATTACCGACGATGCAAAATCATGGATTATCAGTATAGCCTGCCAAAAGCCCTGCGATCTTGGTTATGCCGCGGAATTATGGACACTGGCGGCACTGCACAAACACATACAGGCACATGCGGAAGAAGCTGGCTATCCACGCTTAAAGACAGTTACCAAACCATGGCTTCAAAAATATCTCAAAAAGATGGATATAAAACCATTCAAAATCAAGTATTATCTTGAGCGGAAAGACCCTGATTTTGAGAATAAGATGCATGACGTTCTCCTAGTTTACAAACAGGTTGAGATGCAGTTTGGCGATGATGGAACGATCACCATACCAGAAAATGGGCATTTGACACATACTATTTCCTATGATGAAAAACCCGGCATTCAGGCTGTTGCCAACAAATATCCCGATCATAATCCGACAGAGGAAAAGGGGTATATCCGCCGGGATTATGAGTATGTGCGGCTTGGAACGCTGTCTTTGCTTGCAGGAATTGATCTTCTGACGGGGAATGCAATTCCGTTGGTCAGCCAGACACACAAAAGTTCTGATTTTATCGAGTTTCTAAAGATTCTCGATGCAAAATACCCAAAAAGTGACACAATACGGTTGATACTGGACAATCATTCAGCGCATACATCAAAGGAAACACGCCGGTATCTTGCAGGGTTACCGGAAGACAGATTTGTGTTTGTATTTACACCGACACACACCTCATGGCTGAACATGATCGAAAGCTTCTTCAGCAAGATGACAAAACAGATGTTAAAGGGCATTCGTGTTAATTCAAAGGATGAATTGGCAGAGCGAATATACCGCTACTTCGATGAAATCAATGCTGAGCCAATCGTCTATCATTGGACATATAAAATGGATGAAATTGATCCTGATGAAGCAGCAACTATTTAAACTATCAACAACTTAATTTATGTTAAATATCAACGATACAGCACACTAGCTATACTCGAACTGCTTCCTTTATTTTCAGAATTTTCGAACCGTTAAACAAAGACTTTATACCCTCTTATAGATAATCGGAACGTCATATCCAAATGTTCTTTTTCCATTCACTTCCATACTTTCGAATACTTCCAAACACGTATCCGAAAACTTTTCCCATAGTTTAAATATCATAACGGGTGAGAACTGACTAGTACTGCCTCCCTCCCAGACACCGTTTCTCTCATAATATAGTGCAGGAGTAAATTTTTTGGATCTTTTTAATTCAATATATTCCACCTCTTTCATAAATTCATATGAAAACGTGTTCTTATCTTCCCCATTTGGAATTTCATAGGATGAAAGTAAAATTCTATCTTCTTTCTCTGTAATCAAGAAAAGATGCGGTGACGCATGACGCTTTCCTTCATTTTCATAATAACTTTCTTCTACAATAAACATGCCCTTAAAATCAGCAGGAAGATTTTTAATTTTATCATTGCAAACCGTATTTACGTGCTGTGCATAAGGGTATGTCTTTCCTGCCTTTTTCATTGCATCAAATTGCTCCTTATTATCAAATCGTCCTGTTATCAGTTTTACAAATTCTTCTATTTTCGTCATAGCTTACCTCCAAAATATATCACAATCTCTTGGAATCTTCGGCCCGGCAAAATCGAGGCCTGCTAATTCAATTTCTAGTTACACCCACAATTCAATGGTGGTTTATTATCAGCTCTCCTAAGGTTACTGTTACTGCTCGTCCTAAAAGACGGATATCACAAGCACATAGGATCCTTTTTTTATTGCCCCCACACACCTCTGCTTATTCCATTCTCCCCAACATAGCTAGGGGATTAGGCTTTTCATTAACGAAAGACTATCGATATTATATCCTACAAAAATAACAATATTTTGATAATCTAATCCATTTTTCTTAAAACTGGGGGATACATCCCTACCCACAGATTTCTCCAAAATTTATACGTAAAAATTGACAATCCTTAATTATAAGATAAATTATTTCTGGTCAAGTACGGACTGGATCTGTTTCATCAGCTGATCGTAGTTTGACTGATCATCGATTCCGCCCATGAATGGCTCGCCAATGATATTTCCGTCTTTATCTACGAGAACGGTTGTAGGGAATGCCATGATGTTTCCAGCATATTTTCCAACTGTTGAATTAGAATCGAAAGTCAGGTTCTTGTAGGAAGCGCCCTGAGCTTTCAGAATTTCTTTTGCTTCTTTGATTCCCGCTTCATTGTTGTCTAAAGTATCCGTGTTGATACCAACAACTTCGCCACCCATTTCTTTGAGTTTCTCATTTAATTCATTCAGCTTAGAGAGCTCTCCGACACATGGCTTGCATCCACTGAACCAGAAGTTTACAACTGTAACTTTGTTTTTAGCGAAAAGACTGTCATCTACATCGTTTCCATCCAGATCTTTTCCTTTGAAAGCTTTGAATACAGCTGTGGATTCGTCTGATTTGGAGGAAGAACTGTCAGAGGAATCGGATGCAGCAATCTCTTTCTCAAGCTTGGCAATTTCTTCTTCAATTCCGCGGATTGTCTCGATGTCTTTGCACAGAGTTTCATATTCTTCTTCAGAGAAAGAGTCTTTGTTAGATTCCACTGTGCTTGCGAGGGAATCAGCATAGTTTTCGCTCATGGCATCACCGGCAGCGTTCTTGTTCATAAGACCAAAGGCTTTGTCCCATGCATCTTTGTGATCAGCAAAAAGCTGGTTTTCCTGCTGGTAAAGGTCGTTCAGTTTTTCGTTCAGCTCGTCTGCGCTGCCAGTTTCTGTTGTGGAAGAAGATTCCTGTTTTGTGTTTGTATTGTTTGTTGAGGAAGAGCTTCCGCAGCCTGTAAACGCAAAAAGTACAGAAATGGCAAGGGATGCAGCAATTACCTTTTTTAATTTCATTGAGTTTGTTCTAAGTGTTTTGTTTTTCATGAGTTTAAATCTCCTTTTCAATTTTATTTTGTTCGTTTTAGTTTATTTATTGTCAGCCTTTTTTTTGTTTGAAAATCCGTAATGATAGCAGATTGCATCAGTCGGACAGGCTTTCATACATTCTCCGCATCGGATACACTCCGGATGGTTTGGTGTGTCTACTACATTGACATCCATCTTACAGACACGACTACATTTCTGGCAGCCAACACATTTCTCATGATCAACCTGAATCTTAAGAAAAGATACCTTGTTAAACAGTGAATAAATAGCACCCAGCGGGCAGATCCATTTACAAAATGGACGGTAAAACAAGATGCTCAGGATGATGAAAAGCGCAAGGATTGTGAACTTAAATGTAAATAAATGTCCGAGTGCGGCACGGATTCCTGAGTTGGCAAGTGCCAGCGGAATTGCGCCTTCAAGTACGCCCTGTGGGCAAATGTATTTGCAGAAGAAAGGATCTCCCATACCAAGTGAATTGGTTACAAATGCCGGAAGTAGTATAACAAAGACGACCAGAATCACATATTTCAGATACCGCAGAGGCTTCAGTTTTGCGGTGGAAAATTTCTTGCCCGGAATCTTATGCAGCAGATCCTGGAACCATCCAAACGGACAGAGGAATCCACAGATAAACCGTCCTAACAGAACACCTAACAGGATGAAAAATCCGGTGATGTAGTAGGTAAATTTGAATTTTGAAGAACCGACCACGGCTTGAAAAGCTCCAATCGGACAGGCACCTGTGGCGGCAGGACAAGAGTAACAGTTTAGTCCCGGGACGCACATCGTTTTTACATTTCCCTGATAAATTTTCCCTTTAAACAGATTCGGGATGTGAATGTTGGTCAGTAGTGTAGCAGCTGCCTGAATCCATCCGCGGAAGCGGACCAGAGGGTTTTTGTTTGATTTCATTTTCTTATCCAATTCCGACACACTCCATACATAATTTTATTGCTTTGCTGAGTACTACAGCGGCTTCGCCGCGGAAAATTCCGCCAAAGAAAAGAACCAGACCGGCTGTAAGTAAAAGAATCTGTGATGCTTTTTCAGATTTCATAAAATACTCCTTTCAATGTTCAAAGTCAGTTTATTGACTTTTCGATGTTGGCATTATACAATAGGAGGTGTAAAATTTCTGTTAAGAAGATGGAGAAAAATAAAGTGAGATTATTAGTCGTTGAAGATGAGAAGAAATTATGTGACATGATCGCGAAAAGTCTGCACCAGAGCGGCTATGAGGTGGATGTATGCAATGACGGAGAAGAAGCATTGGATATGATTTATGCTGAAATGTATGATCTGATCGTGCTTGATCTTAATCTTCCTGGGGTGGATGGGATGGAGATTCTTCGGGAACTTCGTAAAGAAGATGAAGAGACAAAGGTATTGATCTTGTCTGCGAGAAGTCAGATTGCAGATAAAATTGAAGGGTTGGATGCAGGTGCGAATGATTATATGGAAAAACCATTTCATTTGCAGGAACTCGAGGCACGCGTGAGAAGTCTGACGAGACGAAAATTCATACAGAAAAATGTCTGCCTGGAATGCAACGGCATTCGGTTTGATATAAGAGAACGAGTGGCGTATGCAGAAGAGAATCCGGTTGCGTTGACGAGAAAAGAAAATGGGATTCTAGAGTATCTTCTTCTGAATCAGGGCCGGCCGGTCAGCCAGGAAGAGTTGATTGAGCATGTTTGGGATTCTTCTGTGAATAGTTTTAGCGGCTCTATTCGTGTGCATATGTCTTCTCTGAGGAGAAAACTCAAGGCGGGACTTGGCTATGATCCGATTGTAAATAGGATTGGCGAGGGTTATAAGATAGGAGGAGATAGCAAAGCATGAGAAAATTATCACTCCAGTGGAGACTGACAATCCTTACTACAGTGTTGATCACAGTATTGTGCGGATGCCTTACATTTTTCTTATATAAGAATGGAGTCTATTATATCGATACACTTCAGGAAACAGTTACAGATCAGGGAAAAACACCGGAAGCACTATACATTGAGATTCCGGATAATGAGTGGGACAATTTTGCATCACAATTTGCTACGGAGGTGTATAATTCGAAATCCGATTATAGAAACAGAAGTCTACTGATCACAGGTGTTGTAGCGTTACTTGGTGGAGCGGTGACATATTTTATTAGTGGCCGTGCATTAAAACCGCTCAGAGAGTTTTCTGAGACAGTTGAAAAAGTACAGGCACAGAACCTGACGGATTATACGATCGAAGAGAATAAGATTGCAGAGCTGGACATACTTCGTACGTCTTATAATAAGATGCTTTTGCGACTGTCGGAATCGTTCGAGACACAGCGCCAGTTTACCGGGAATGCAGCACATGAGCTGCGGACTCCTTTGGCATTAATTCAAGCACAACTGGACCTCTATCATGCGTCAGAAAATCCGGAGAATGGGGAAGCGGCGCAAGAGACGATCCAGATGGTAACAGAGCAGAACGAGCGTCTCAGCAAGTTGGTCAGAACACTTCTGGATATGAGTGAGTTACAGACAGTAGCGCGCAATGACAAGATCGAACTTTGTGGACTAATCGAGGAAGTGCTGGCAGATCTGGAACCGTTGGCACAGGAAAAAGGTGTTACACTGATACAGAAATCGCAGAGTACAGTAGATGAAAAAGAAGAGAATGCAGGCGAGGGTCTGATGCTGACAGGAAGTGATATACTGATCTATCGGATGCTTTATAACCTTGTTGAAAATGCGATTAAATACAACCATACAGATGGAAAAGTTACGGTATCGGCAGAACGAAAGAGGAAAGAAGTTGTTCTGACGATTGCAGATACAGGAAATGGAATCGATGAGACATTCCGAGAGCGGATCTTTGAACCATTCTTCCGGGTGGATAAGTCAAGAAGCCGAAAAATTGGCGGTGTAGGTCTTGGACTTGCAATGGTACGCGAGATCGTGCAGGTGCATGACGGGGAGATTGAGGTTCATGGAAATGAGCAGGGCGGAACGACATTTGAAGTGAAAATGAGTATAGAAAGACTAACTATTAAAAGTCAAGTCTAAAATGAAAGTTTTTTGAATGAATTGCAGAAATGCATTTCAGATATATTTGAACCTTGAAAACTGTATGACAACAAGAGCATCTTTATAGGTGCTCTAAAAGGAGATATTTACAGAAAAAAATTAAGCAGTTGGCAGATATGCTTTTCCTGATTTCTCCATTGCAAAAATCAATCGCACAAGCTTCTTAGCGGCATGGGATATGGCAACATTATAATGCTTGCCTTCCGATCGTTTCTTTTCAAGATATGCACCAAAAGATTTATCCCAGTGACAGACATATTTTGTGGCATTGTAAAGGGCATACCGGAAGTATCTGGAACCTCGTTTCTCCATATGGGAATAACAGTTGTCTAACTGTCCGGATTGATAAGTGGAGGGAGACATTCCTGCATATGCGAATATCTTATCTGCGGAATCAAAACGAGAGAAATCCCCAATCTCAGCGATGATCATTGCGCCCATCCGGTAACTGATACCGGGAATGGTAAAGATTGGCGATTGGATTTCTTTATCCATGATTCGTTTGATGGCTGCTTCAATCTCGTCAATCTCAATCGCTAATTCCCGAATAAGTTTTATGGTGTGCTTTAGTTCCAAAGACTTGGCAGGCATATGAGAACCGATAGAACTTCTTGCAGCGTCACGAAACATGACAGCAGTATCTTTTCCATATCTGCCTTTCGAACTATCAAAGAGTAGGTTGGAAAGCCTTGTGAGATGTGCATTTGCAACAGCATCTGCACTTGGAAATTCACAAAGCAAAGCATAGACGGATGCCATATGAAGCGTAGGAACAAGTCTTTCCAGCTCCGGGAAAAGAATACAGACAAGTCTTGAAACAGAACTTTTCAATTTTGCCCGTTCTTTGACCTTATCAAAACGATAACGGGTTAGTGACTTTAATTCCTCATTGTGCTAAGATGTATCTGAGTAGAGCCGATTATCCCATAAGTATTCAATCAAATCTGCCCTTGTACAGATGACTCCGTCATGCTCAAAAAGATAATACATGATCCGCAATTCATTTTTTGTAAGCTCTGCCTGTTTTCCACCTGCCTCTATAGTTCCTGTCTCCAACCACAGAGATATTCCCTCATGAGTAAGGTATCTACTCTGTTTCTTTTCCAATCTGTTCTATCGTAAAGGAAGCAAAAATATTCTCAAAATGCTTTATTTCTATATTTATATCCAGCAACAAGTCAACAAGAGTTTTTATCGCAAGAAACTCCTATACTTTTACATTTAACTTTTTTGATCTTTGTGAGAAAATATTTTCAAATTCAGTGGCCATATTCTCTTGTATTCTTGAATATATATATTTATTGCTTTCATATTTTCTCATCCTCTGCACACCATTCAAATTTATTTACAAATCAATCTTTCTTCTGATCTATCAAATCATAACTCAGATCCAAAAAATCCAATATCTTTGCTTCGCTCACCCTTCCATCCAACAACATTGTAATCCAGTACTTTTTATTCATATGATATCCCGGAAGAAAACCATAAGTCTGTGTCAGAAGTCCAACCATATCCTGTTCGCACTTCACATTGATGACATCTACCATGCTCTCTTCTTCTAATCCCAACCTAGATTTTTCAACCTGCATCAGCACTGCATACCACTTTCCATTTTTATGCCGAAGCACTGCACTTTTCGGTGATGTTTCCCAGAGATACTCTGGAACTGTTCCATATTGGTTTTTTACATATTCAAAAATTTCTTCCCGTTTCAATCATTTCACTTCCCAATTACTCTATTTTATCAATCTCCTGATTGTACTTTTCGTATTCATTAACAGGCAGGACATCAGCCCTGCCTTCCTTTACATTATAACATTGTTTCTCGGCTCCCACAATGCAATCCATTTGATTTTTACTTTTTAATAAGCTACCAGCCCATACCCCAGAATCGACTGGGAATTCACCGTATAGCTATTCTGCCTTACTGCATCTCCGCTGTTTCCTTCAATCGTATGTACCGTAGTTCCATCGCAGCTTTCCACGATTCCCACATGGTCACTGCATCCGTCATAATCCCAATCAAAAAAAAATAATCATGCCGGGACTTGGGACACTTCCTGCCCCCTGCCATTTCCCCTGTGCCTGAAACCAGTCCACGCCTGCCGTACAAAGGGAAAACTTTGGCACAGCTCCGTTTTGAATGAGCCCCGCCTGATCCGCACACCAGCTGACAAAACAGGCACACCATTCTTCCCGACTGTCAAATCCATACCATGACCAGAACTTCTCTCCGCCTTCATTTCCAAGCTGGCTTTTTGCAATGGTGACAAACTGTCCGTTTCCAAAGAGTCCGGTAAACCAACCTCCGCCGGAATAATACCGCATCACATGAGGCACATACTCCGGATCCCCATACCCAGACCAGCCATGGGCGGCTGCCTGTTTCTGGGAAAACTGTAATGCATTGGCTTCACTATAACCGCCAAACTTTTCCAATGCCCACGAGATATACCCATTCCCGTAATTATAGCCTTGCCAACTAAGTTTCAGTTTCTCCATATCCTGAGGACTTTCACATCCGGCTTCCCGGACACAATCCGCATAATACTGTATCCCCACTTTGATGGAATAGTCTGCATCCTGAATCGCACCGGGAGTATTGGGATACTGGGTGTTATAAGGACACTCACTGGCCTGCATGGGATCCGTTCCCCTGCCGCCGCTTTCCTGCATCATAATGGCTTGGATGGCAGAAACATATTCCGGGATACCAAACTCGCTGGCATACTTTTGAATGACAGGTGTATGCGCCAGTACTTCTGCGCTTAAAGCCTCACTACTCTGGGAATTTCCCAAAAAGGCTGCACCCCCAATAATCCCCACAATCAGAATCAGAACAACAAACACTGCGCCTCCACCTGCCATCAGCGCTGCAAATGCAGCTTTCACTGCATGAGTAGCGGCTTCTGCCATGGCTTTCAATCCTCTTCCGGTTGCCTTTGCAGTCTTTGCACTTTGCTTGGCAGTCTGAACAGAGTGCATGGCAGCCCGTTTCGCTTCCCTGACTGCTTTCATGGATTTGAGTGCTTGTTTCTTCTGTAAGACTGCCTGGGTTTTCACTTTCTGGGAAGAAACCGGAGAGGCTTTCACCATACGGGGCGCTGTTTTTACCGTCCGATTTCCAGCTTCCTTGATCGTTTTCCCTGCTTCTGGCTTGACCTTAATGCTTCTTGTGGCTTCTGTTCGCCCTTTCTTCGCCATTGTCTGCCCTGCCTGGGTAGATGTGCCACCTCTTGCATTTCCCCCTCCCAACGGGGTTGTCGCGGCTTCTCTCTGCTTTTGTTTCTGCTCCTTTAACTTCTCATAGTGTTTCACTGCCAGCTTCTTACCGCCACGATAGGCTGCCGAAGCACTTTCCCTTCCAGCCCGCTGTTCCACACGCTGGATGCGGTTTCCGGCATATTCCACCGTGGATTCCTCTCCCGTTTCTCTTCCGATTTTATCTGCCATGATGCTGGACTTCTCTTTCGCTCCTAGCATGGCAGAACGTACCAGTTCCTTTGGAAGCCGGGAGGCAGGATTGCGGATCTTTGGACTGTCATTCCGCACTTTTTCTTTGATATCTTTCAATCACACACCTCCCATCTTCTGTACTTTCTAGCGTTCTCTCCCCCGTTTTTTTGTTTTCTTCTGCTGGCTCTCCAGCTGTTCCAGTTCCCTTACTGCTTCCTGCACCAGCGGATGATTGGCATAATAAGGAACATAGGACAATAACTCTTTTCCCTTCTCCCCGGTAGCCAATGGATATTCTCCCTCGTTATACAAAGGATCGTCTGCATGGTGCAGGGAAAATTCCAAAGATGGGAGCATCTGAGGGGAACGTTTGCAAAATCTCTGGTAATGCCGGAATGCTTCTTTTAAAGATGTACATTCGATACATTCCCCCATCCCATGGAACTCCCCGCACTCGGATGCAAAAAAGGTAATGGTTGTTTCTTCTTTCATGGCTCTCACCTCTCTCTGAAAAGTTTTTTATCGAACTGCCACCTTCCGTTTTTCTTCTTTGCCTAGCTTCAGAGGGTGTTGTTCTTGTCGAAGTTCCTGCAAGGTATTCCTCACAGACAATTGTTTTCCTTCTCTTGCTTCCAGTTTCTCAGCCTGCTGTTTCCAGCGCTCTGTTTTCTGTTCCAGCTTATGGATACTCCGCATGGATTGGAATAACACCTTCTGGGTTTGAAAGATGATCCCCTGTTCTGGATTTCGCTCTGTGATCTTTGCTGTATTTTTTCCATTCATTTCCCAAAATGCGTTGTTCAAATGCCCTTTGGCAACATGCAGTTCCTCCGCCATACTTCCCAGACGGTCAATCTTTTGATCCATCGACAGCATCACCGTATGCAGAGACGATTGGATTTTTTGCAAGCCTTGAGTAAGGTGCATTCCCTTTACCGCACAGGCAAGGGCATCTTTCCCCTTTTCTTTAAAGTCCATAACTGCCTGTTCTGCTCGTCCCACAAACTTTGTCTTAAATTCTCCCACCTGAGAACGAAGTGTTTGCACCTGATGTTCCGCCCTCTGGATTGTGTTCACCGCAAAGAGTTTGACCTTGCTTTCCTGCATCACACCCAATTGCTTCTTCACCTCTCCCAATTCCTTTAGGACAGTTCCCAGCTGTATTTCCATAGAATCAATATAGTCTGCCATACGGAGCACATCCCCTTTTTCCTGCTCCATGCCCTGTTGTTCCAAAAGTTCCAGCAATGCCCGGATACTGCCCTGCTCCCGAAGCGGTTCTCTCGTTTCCTGGATTTCCACTGTTTGTCCTTCTTCCATTTACATTCCCTCCTTCCCAAAAGGATGCTGCCGAAGAAATTCCAACAGCACCCTAAAAATATCTTTTCGACTAACACTCTCCCGGTTTCGTTGTCATCAAGCGGTACAGCTTCGTATTCTTCGGGAAGCTATTCTCAAATGGCACCAGATTCCCGGAACACCGAATCAGTCCCTTTCCTGCGCCTACATTCGTGATGTAGGATAACTGGTTCTCGGAAATATTCAAAAGGGAAGCCAGTTCATCTCGGTCTGTGGTTGCCTGATTCAAAAGGATCAAAAACTCACTGTTTGCCAGCATCAACCTTGCGGTATCGGATTTTAACAGTTCTTCTACGTTCTGCGTTAAACCTGTGACAAATCCCTGGTATTTACGGATTCTCTTGTAGAGCCGGTAGAAAAAGTCTGCGCTGTACTGATACCGGAACAATAGATAAAACTCATCGGCAAAGATCCAGGTGGTCTTTCCCTTCTTCCAGTTCTGGATCACCCGGTTGAAGATGCTGTCCAAGGTGACCAGCATACCAAGAGGCATGAGTTGCTCTCCCAGTTCCCGGATATCATAGGCAATGATACGGTTCTTCGTATCCACATTGGTTTTCTGTGCAAAGGTATTGAGACTTCCATTGATAAACAGTTCCGAAGACAATGCAAGTCCTCTGGCCTCTTCTTCTGGCTGGAGCATGAGCTGGCGGTACAAGTCTTTCAAGGTGGGCGCTTCGCTCTGGTAACCGCTCCGGATATATTCCCGGTACACATCTGCGGTACAGCGGTCCAGGATGGATTTCTCCTTGGCAGACAGATTTCCTGCCCCTACTAACTGCTCAAACAAAGACAGGATAAATTCCGACTTTTCAATCAGCGGATTCTTATCATTTCCATAGGCAGAATCCATATCCAGTGCATTCAGATGGGTGTTGGATGTAGCGGAAATCGTAATCACTTCTCCATTCAGTGCTTCTACCAAAGAACCGAACTCGGACTCCGGATCTAAGATGAGGATGTCATCTTCCGTAGACAGGGCAAGATCCACAATCTCTTCTTTTGCCGAGAAACTTTTTCCCGAACCGCTGACACCCAGACGAAAGGAGTTTCCATTCAATAACTTCCTTCGGTCTGCTACCAACATATTTTTACTCACTGCATTCTGCCCATAATAAATCCCACCCGGCTGCATGATCTCCTGAGTATGAAATGGAATCAGCACTGCGGTAGATTCTGTGGTCAGGGTACGAAGGGCATTGATCTTTCGGATGCCATAAGGCAGTACCGTATTGAGTCCATCCACTTGCTGCCACTTCAAAGTTGCCATCTGGCACAAATGCTTTCTTGCCACGGATAAGATGCTTTCCGTATCCGAATCCAACTGTTTCTTGCTGTCTGCCATATGCACCATGGTAAGGATGCCGAACATCATCCGCTGATCCCTTGTGGTCAGGTCATCCAGCATCTCTTTAGTTTCCTTTCTCTGTAGTTCCATATCATAGGGCACAATGGCGGAAAAGTTATTGTTGGCATTCTGGCGTCTCTGCCAATTGGTCACGTTCGTCTCCACGCCGAGCAAACGGTTTTGGATCTCACGCACTGCTTCGTCTGTTGGCACTGGGAGAATGTCGATGGACAGCATCAGATCCCGGCTCAAGTCACACAATTCCGAAATCATGTCGTCCTTTACATAACTGGCATAATCCTGCATATACAGCACCCGTCCGTACCGCTCGTTGATCTTGAAACAGTCTTTGGAAAACTCCATGGACTGGGGACAGATCCAGTCCTTAAAGCTGCTCCCCCGTTTGGCAAACGCCTTCATATCAAACGGGAAACACTGGGGTTCATCTGCCTGGAAGAAATCACGGAAAATCTGCAGGCGCTGTTCTGCATCCAGTTCTTCCCCAATGGAGGACAGCTTGCTCAGATGGGTAATGATATCCGTTCCCACACGGGCAAAATACGTCCTTGCCTCATCAATATTCTTCTTATGGACACTGACCGTCAGATACCGTTCCTGATAGATGCTGTTGTTGGTGCCGCTGACCTTGGATAACAGCATTTCGTTGTATTCCCTGCGGTATTCATCCAGCCCGTCCTCTTTCATCGGCAACAGCAGGGAGGCTTCAAACTCTTCCTTATTGATTCTTCTGTTGTTCAGGGTAATCTTGGCAGATGCGCCGGAATCCAGAGCATTTAACAACTCACTGTAATCTAAGAACATTTCCGTTTTATCTTCTTTGCTTGCAATGGCATAGTTGATATCCGAAAACCGAAAGGATTTGGAAAATTTCGTCCCGGACTGGAACACCCCATCCGGCCAGATCCGCTGAACGGGAATTGCCTGCTGGACAGACCTTGGTACTTTAAACTTCTCCCGGTCCATTTTTAATGCCTGCTGTAAGGTTTTAATCAAACGCACCACTCCTTCCTGCCTTCTTTTTCTGCTTCATCTGTTTTTTCCTTGCCCGCTGTTCCCGCTTTTTCAAAAGGGCAGCACCATCTCCCCTGGTCTTTTCTCCAAAGATCATAGTCTCTTCCATGCAGGCATGGTAAAGATCCTCGCTTTGAAACAGCAATCGCTTGGGGTATAAAAATTCGGACTTGATATATGCCCAGGCAAACTGCTCCGCATTCATGCCATGATACTGGAAGAACCCGCAGGCTGCGAAAGGAGCAGCCCCTAAGATACACAGCCACCCGGTCATTTCCTGCCCCACATAGTCTCCCAGACCAAAATAAATCCCTACTGCCACAGCGATGGCAAGTAGGGAAAAGATACACTGGCGCAAATTCAGCCCCATAAACATGGACTCTTGATAGTTACGGATTTCTTTATTCATTTTTACTTCCATATATTTTTATCTCCCTCTTTCTCTTTTCTTGTTGCCTGCAGGTTTCCCTTGGATTTTTTCCGGCTCTTTTGGCACATCCAGTCCCCATTGTCTGCAAAATTCTTCCACCCCTTCCCGGTCATACTGGGCAAGCCTTGCAAGGTCAAACGCCACTGGGGTGTAGGTAGCAAAGCCTGACCGGGCCTGTCCCGGCAGTATGTTTCCCAGCCTGTTCTTTTCGATGAATGCCAGCTTGTCCTTCGTAAAATCACCGCTTATAAATGCCTCTTGCGGTTTCAGACCATACCCGCCCGGAAGATTCACCGTCAGATCATCAAACAATTCCAACTCCCCTTCTTCCTGGCGGTACATTAAAATTGCAAGCCCGTTTCCATAAGCATAGCTGGATACCTTCAAAGTAATTTCTTCCTGCCCGTATTCCCAAGAGAATGGCAAAATCTTTCTTCCGTTTCTATTTTCGTTGTTCTTCTCATTCATGGTTTTACTTCCTCCTATAATCCCATCATTTCTTTTACAATCCGGTCGGATGCTTTTACCGCCCCAACCAGTACCAATAAGTTAAACACCAACTCTCCGATATAATTCCACACAATGGTCACCGCACTTAAGGACGTATCCCCAATGGCCGGGGGACTGGCAGAATACACGGAAAAGATGATACAAGCCAGTGCAATGATCGCCCCTTCCAAGCACACTCCGGCATAAGACTTGATAAAATTCTTTCCCACCGACTGAGAGGGTTCGCCCGCAAAAGTGGAAATGGGGATGGGTGCAATGGCAGTGTACATATACAGCTTGAACATCCTTCCATATACGGTAAGGATCATAATGAAGGACAGCACCGTAATCAAAAGGCTTCCAAGCAAGGTCACAATCCACAAGGGAATGGATTCCAGCATTCCCACCGCTTCAATCTTCTCCACAATCTCTGCCGGAAGTTCTGTAACACCCCCATTTGCCATGCCCGACTGTGCCATAATGGTGGACACAATCCCCTGCACAATGGAGAACAAGGCTGTCATCAGTTCCATGCCATACATGATGGCGCCTTGTGCCAGAGCAAACCGGATAAAGGCTTTGAGGGCATGCTCCGGCTTCTTCATATCCGTAAAGCTGCCACAGGTCTTTACAATCCCGGCAGCAAAAAACAAGACTAACAGTCCATATCCAATGGCAGTCAGCGCTCCGTTGATTCCAGTGATGACACTCCAAATATCTCCCCCCTTAAAGGATTCCGGGCTTTGGGTAAGCAGTGTCCAGATTTCTGCCAGTTTCTCATTCCAGGTGTTCAGTGCAGAGTTTAGGTTCTGCACGATCCAGTTATCACTCAAACAGCTTCACCTCCTTTGCCGGGGCAGGAAGAATCTCTCCCCGCCCCTTTCCATTTCTTCCTGCTACCCAACAATCAGGTCCAGGATCTCTTTTGCGAAGGTGATGATGACGCCGCCTGCCAGCGTCAGAAACCCGTTGGCTCTCTGGCTGGGATCGTGGCTCTTTAGGCTCAAGCCTACCTGTACCACACCAAATCCCAATAAGATCAGACCAATGGCCCGGATCAGGGAAAAGATAAAGGTGGACAGGTTATTAATGACCGCCAGCGGATCTCCGGCAGCAAGCACCGGCATTGCCCCTACCGTCATAGACAGCACCAGCGCCACATAAAAGGCAAAGGGATATTTGGGCCCTTTTCCCATCCGTTTCGGTACAAAGGCATGGCTTCCTGTTTGATTCTTTGGCATTTCATTTGTTTTCTTCAATGGCATTCCTCCAATCAAAAAGACTGCTCCCCTCCGAGGATTTCCTCAGCTGAGAGCAGTTCATAATCATCCAGTCTCCTGGTATCAATGGTTACATCTTCATGGGACAGCGGTGCTTTCGCATAATCATAGGGAGGCGCACCGCCATCCTCGGTATATTTCACATTCACATGCTTATGCAGATCATATTTCTCATCCAAAATGGGACGTTCCCCACGCACCAGCAGCACCGCTTTCCGGTTATCCAAAAGTCGCACTTCATCCGGGGTAAGAAGTTCCCTTCCAGACTGTTGGAAATTCACAGAATAACTTCCGCTTCTTCCCTTGGTCTGCCCGTAGGTATTGGTATCCAACGTTTCTTTTCCCAGTAGTTCTGAGACATATTTATGCCCCTCTTTTTCATTACCACCCAGGTATAAAAATTCATCGCAATTTCCTATGAGACTTTCCCAGCTGTCCTTAAACAAAGCTTTCATCTGGGCAATATTCTGAATGATGATACTGCAGGAAATTGCGCGCGACCGCATGGTTGCCAGAAGTTTGTCAAAATCATCCGGCAATGCCACGTTGGGCCACTCATCCATGATGCAGTGTACCGGAATGGGCAGTTTCCCATGGTATTTCCGGTCTGCCACATAATAAAGGGTCTGGAAGAGGTTACTATAAATCATGCCCACCAGATAGTTGAGGCTGGTATCTGCATCCGGGATACAACAAAACAACGCCACCTTTTTCTCCCCGATGCTGTAAAGATCCAGTTCATCGGTGCAGGTTAAATTGGCGATCTGCTTTAAGTTAAAGGCTGCCAGACGGACACCCACGGAAATCAGAATCGACTTTGCAGTTTTTCCAGCTGCCTGCTTGTAAATGGCATACTGCTTGACTGCAATACTTTCCGGATTGCGCATCTCCAGTCGTTCAAACAGGATATCCAAAGGCGACTGGTATTCCTCATCGTCCTCTTTCACCTGGGCAGAACCTAACATTTCCATAATCATGGAGAAGTTTTGTTCCTCCGGCGGCGCTTCATGTAACAGATACAGCATCAGTGCCTGCAACAGCGCGGTTTCGCTTTTCTCCCAAAACGGATCCGAACTCTGCGCCCCCTTCGGGGTGGTATTTCGGATCAGGTTATTGATGAGTTTTAGCACATCCTTGTCATCCCGCACATAAGCAAAGGGATTATAACAAAAGGATGTCTCCGGGTTAATCAGATCAAACACCCGCACTTCATACCCTTCCCGTTCCAGCAGCCCTCCGGTTTTCCGCAGAAGTTCCCCTTTGGGATCGGTGATCACCATGGAACAGTTGCACTGCATAATGTTGACTACGGCGTATGCCCGGCTTTTTCCCGCGCCGGAGCCACCCACGACCAATACATTTAAATTGCGTTTGTGTTTATAACAGTCCAGCCCCATACGGAAGTTCTGGGTTAAAATGAGATTTTGGGTGTACCGCTTGTCCCGATAACGCTTGCAGATGGAAGCTGCATCGCCCCACTTGGCAGAGCCATGCTCCACCCCTCTTCGATAATTTCTCTTCTGGGAATAATAAATACCGATGCCTAACACATAGGCGATAGTGAATGTGAACACACACCGCAGTGTGTACGGTGTATAGGTGATAGAAAATGGCTGATCCAGTTTTTCGGTCAGCACTTGTAAGATTTGTAACAGATTGGTATCCGGCTCGATGGCACAGGCAGTGATGGCGCCTGCCCACCAGACAACAGGCAGGAACAACAGCCATACCCAAAAGTCAGAACGTTTGCATGCTACCTCTGCAGGCTTCGCTCCTTCTTCGCTTTTTCGTCTTTTGGCACTTCCTTTGCTGGTCCGTCTACCCTATGAAAAGAATCCACACCGGGAACGATGGCAAGACTCCGCCCATTCTCTCAATGCATGTGAATCTGTCCGGCATCATCGATAAATGCTACCGTTCCCTGCAATCCCGGCGGCATCCCTGCCTCATCCATAAAGTCCAGGCAGAGCCTTGTTCCTTTCGGATACCGCTTTCGTAATTGTTCCACTTGTTTTTGATCATATATCTTCATAGACATCCCTCCCTTCTGCTACCAGAAGAAGCGCCTGCTGGTGTTTGGTTTCATGACCTTTAAGATCACACTGTCAATGCCATCGCTGTATCTGCCCATGGCCAAATACTTGTCTCGCAGCCGATTGAGGGCATTGCGAAGTTCCCGTTGTTCCTCTGTGGTGATGGGAAGCCTTTTCTCGGAAAGTTCATAGGAACAGACTTTCTGCAGCATTGCTTCTGTCGCAGGGCGAACCTTTCCCATCTGACTCTGGGCTGCTAACTCATCTTTGAGTGCCACCGTAAACATGTTTTTCATGATGTTGTCTGTTTTCAAATAGTAATCTGCCATCTTCGGCACCTCCTTTGTTACACCCAACATACCACAAGACCCCCACAATAGCTATCCCAAAGGCGGAACTTCTTTCAGAACTTACCGCTCCGGCTGTTTCTCTTTTTTCTCCTTCTTCGGTGCCTGCTTTGACGGTTCTGCAAAGGAAAAATCATCCTTCGTAAAAGTCTGCTCCTGTTCCCCGAAGTTCCGTTCCATATGGTTGCGGATGGTATAGGCTGCCTGACGCACATCATTTAAAAAGCCACGCAGTTCCTGGGGATCTTTCTGCCCATCCGCCTGCATCTCTGCTACTTTTCCAAACTGGAAACCGGACACCTCTGCCCCATACCGCTTGCCGATTACATAGGTGGCACAGTATGCCTGGGCATTGACTTTCTTCCTGACATAATTCCCATCATGCTGATCTAATGCTGCACACGCCAGTTCCCGGTTCACTGCATGGAATGTTGTATTCTCCTCCATTCCGTTTTGCACATAGACCGTGCGCTGTTTTGGAATATACTGTGCCTGGATGCCTTCCGGCAGATTGTCTGCAATCTGCATCCGCACTGGCTGATCCTTTAAAACTGCATGGATCAGTTCTTCCATGGAACGCTGCGGACGTTCCTCCAGAGGCTTTCCACTCATCTGGCTGATGTCAAAGCCCTTACTGATGGTATAGCCTGTCCGCATCTCTCCGTCTTTTTCATATTCGGTGCTGACCATATAAGTGTATCCATGCACCCCGGATTTTGGAGAACGGTTCTCTGCCTTCCAGTAATCATAAGACTTTACCACAGTTGCCTGTGGATTCTGTCCGTAGATCAGCAGAAGGTTGGGCGTTTTCTGAGTGTTGCACTGTGCCATAAAATCCAAGAATCCTTTTAAAGATTCTCCATTTTGGAACACCGCCTGTGCCTGGGCGTCAACCTCTGCCCACACTTCTTCCCTCTGCTGTTTTTTCATGGCTGCATACTCTTCTTTTGACAACCGCTGTTCTGAAGCCTGTTCTTCCCCTGCTCCACCTGGGATCATACTCGTTAAATCCATATCGCCTTACCTGCCTTTCACTTTTTTCTTTTTTCTCTGCTGGTTTCTCGGTTTTCTCCGACTCTTCTGTGTCTGCCTGCGCTGTTTCTGCTCGGCTTCAATCTTCTTTAGTTCCTGCCGGACAGAGGGCTTGTCCCCTTTCCAGCTAGTTTCCTGCCCGGAAAAAGAAGCGCTGTTGTGAGAGGAAGGTTCGGACAGATTCTCTGCCTTCTCCGCCTGGGTAAAATTTTCCCCCGAAGGAGAAACTTCCCCTACATCAAACAGATGCTCTTCTTCATCCAGTTCAAATTCAATGGTCCCTTCCGGCAGCACCACCTTTTCGGTCTTCACCGGAAGTTCTTCTTTTGCCTCGGTTTTCTCGGTAAACTCTGCATCGATCACACGCTCTGCTTCCCGGACTTGTGCTTGCTCCACAACCGCTTCCCCGGCTTCGGATTTTACAAAGTCCAGATTCATCTTGTCCAGCACCCGGTTCACCTTCGCTGCATCATCGGCAAACACCATGATTTCTGCTGACTTGGGATTTTTCTTATCCCGGATGACCACATACAACAGCCCTCTGGATTTGGCTTCCCCTGCAAATTCCCGTAACCTGTCATGGGGAATGGTGAAAAACTTCATTGCCCGCTGTTCCTTTAACATCCGAAGCAGATTGGTCTTTCCCCTGGTCTTTTTCTGATCCTTCATCACCGCTACGATTAGCACCGCCAGATTTTTTGCAATGCTCCCGCTGATCCGTAAGGTATGTTCCATGCCTTCCATGGAATACCGGACAATCTGATCCGCCGCATCACCGCCATAGTTCATACGCTCTCACCTCCTTACCGATTCCGTTCTGCCTCTCTTCGTTGTTTCCTGGACGCTTCCTGTACCTCCTCCTGTTCTTTTGCCTGCCTTAACCGCTCTTCCATTTCCAAGGACTGTTTTTCAATCTGCTGGCTTAAGCGGATTCTCTTACGAAGTTCTTTTAATTCCCCATTGATTTCCTGAATGCGCATACCTCCCAGTTTTTTCCGGTATAATTCTCTGCGCTCTTTCATCAAAGAAAGTACCTGTTCTTCCAAGGGTTTCCGGTATGCTGCCAGCTCTTCCCTGGTGGTAATCTCTTCTTTTTGCAAAAACTCCATCTGACTGATTCGTTTCTCCAGTCTCCGGATATCAGAACGCACTGCATAGGGAATCCGCTTGGGCTTCTTCGGAAATACCCCCATCTGATATAAATAAGAATAATAAAGTCTCTGAAGTCCGGTGAGTTTCCGTCTTGGAGACTGCATCTGCGTGTTTCCATACACCCGCTGAATCTTTGGACGCAGGATCTTCTCCCGGATTTCTGCCTCCCCATATCCTTTTCCCAAGGAACGCAGACGGATATACCGCTCCACCCCCGGTGTCTTTAATGATGGGTACTTCCGATTTAATTTCCACGCATAGCCTCGTTTCTCCATTTCTCTTACAAACTGACTCCAGGAAAAACTCACACCAATGGCATCCCGGATATCCATGCGGATGGCAGTCCTCCAAGTGGGCTTCCCTTCTGCTTCTGCTTTCCACTGGGCATAATGCATGGCTTTTCCCTGATTCGTCTGGATCACCGAAAGACCATATTTTCTGCATAATTGATCGGAAATCTGACGCACTTCGGTAAAATAACTTTTGGCATTGCTGTGGTATTTTCTCCCATCTACCATACTCACTGAATTCCACACCAGATGATTATGGTAATGCTTCGTATTCAAGTGAGTAGTGATCACGACCTCATACTGCCCTTTCAAAAGCTGCTCTGCCAGTTCCTGTCCAATAAGATGGGCCAGTTCCGGAGATACTTCCCCTTCCGCAAAACTCTGTACCAAATGGTATCCCTGTACCCCTTCTTTTTTATGGAAACGCTCTTTTGTCTTTACCATGTCCACATAGGCATTCTCACAGGTACACCCAATGGCATCTTCAAAAATGGTCTGTTCCGTCTTTTCCCGGTTTAATGCATAATCAATGGCTTCTTCCAGGGATCCGGCACTCTTGGTTGTCTTTGCCCGGTCTTTCACATATTCAATGGAACGGTCCAGGCGGTGGACGGGGAGAACGCTGGTATATGCCATCTACCATTCCTCTTTCACCAGACGCCAGGTCTCTTTGGAAATCCGAAGCATTTCCTGTATGCTGGCTTCCCCTGCCCTCCCTGTTCCATTGGCGACATGAGCCAGCTGGTTCGCATTGTTGCAAAGCCCCGCGATTTTTCGAAGAAGTTCTGCGTGATGCTCACAGGGCTTTGTCTGCAGTTGTGCACCTAAGATCAGAGAACGTAAAAATTCCTCCCTGCTTAGTCCACTCTTTGCTACCTGCCCATCCAGATGGCGAAGTTCTTTCGCATTCAGACGGACAGGAACTACATGGTTTCGTTTTCTCATTCAACCGCCTACCTTTTCTTCTTTTCTGCTGTCTCTAAGGGATACACCTGAATTCCCCTGCGTTCCATCTGCCAGAGGAATTCCCCGATCTCCCAGACCTGCCCATTCACATCTACCTGCTTTTCATCCACAAAGCGGCAAAGCCCAATCTCTTTCGTTCCGTCCTCTGCCATCATGCAAAGACTTTCCCCATCCAAAAGGATGAACCGCTTTGTCCCTTCCATATCTCGGAACTGGATCTGTTTTGGTTCTCCCTGTTTCTGTCTGCGTATCCGCATCTGCTCCATCTGCTGATCTTCTCTCTTTCCGGCAACCACACAGCACATCAGTCCAATGCCAAAGGCTGCACCTGCCATTGCCCCAAGAGCCATTCCTGCAAAAAACATTTCACTTCTCTCCTTTCTCGACTGCCGGGGGATTGGGGTTCTCCCCAAAGTGCGTTTGGATATCCAAACGCTATGCTTGCAAAACCAGTTCCACCGATTTCCATCGACTCCCCCACGCAGAATCGATTATGATTCCTTTTCTTTAATCTTGATCAATCCATCTAATGTGGTGCAGATGATATGCAATCGGTCTGCGGTACTGATATCGGTATTCATGGTTCCAGTCACCTCTTTTCCACAGACCACCACCATCCGGCACCGCTTTAAGATCAAATGGGACATCCGATTATATGCCTGCTGATCCTCAGCTTCCCCTTCCTCCAAAAATGGCAGAAATCCAAACCTTGGACAAATGGGAACATATCCCAACTCATAAATCTTCCGGCAATATCGCTGCACCTTCACCCTGCTTTCTTCTGCCGGACAACACACATAGGCCATCGCCTGTTCCATCGCCTCATCTCCTATCGTACCTGTTCCTTTTTCTTTGCTCTTTCTGTTTTTACCTCAAAACTCACATCCATCGTGCTTTCATCAAATTCAGCATCAAAGCCACCGTCCTCATACAGTATCTCTGCCCGTTCTACCGCTTCTTCCCTGGAATGTGCAGAGATAGATTTGCGGATGGTACAACTTTTTCGGATTTCAATCTCAAATGTCTGTTCCTGTTTCCGTTCCACGGCTTCATATTGAACAGACTGAATGTCATATTCGCTGGTACCAGGGCCATACATACGGCATCCTTTTTCTGCTTCTTCTTTGCTGGATGCTTTCACCGCAACGGTCTTTTCACGCACTTCTCGGATGGTTACATCATAGACTCTGTCCATAAGCCCCCTTTCCTGCATCCATGTGGATGCACCTTTCTTCTTCTGAAACAAAGTTGGACATCCATGTGGATGCCCTTGCTATTTTTCGCTCTCTTCTTTTTCCTTTGCTTCCAGTGCAAACTTCACCCGATCACTGCCCAGCTTATAATAGGCATCTGTTACCTCGATACCTACTGCCTCATAGCCTTCCTCTACAGCTGCGAGGACCGTCGTTCCGGCTCCGGCAAAGGGATCTAAGATCCTGCCGCCCGGCTCACAGATCTGGATCACATCTTTCATCAGCTGTAACGGTTTCTCTGTCACATGGATACGGTTCTGGGTATTCCCATAACGGAACACACCGGGAAGACAAGACACCGGACGGCTGATGGGCATGGGTCCGTTACTGCCCCACACAATATATTCAGCCTGCTGGCGAAAACGTCCTTTCTGCGGACGGGAGTTTCCCTTATCCCACACCGCAGTTCCTCTCCAGATCCAGCCTGCCCACTGGAGTGCATCGGTAATAGAGGGATATTGTCTCCAGTCAATAAACAGGCAGATTGGTGCACCGACTTTACAGGCTTTCCGCACATCGTAGAGCCACTCTGTCATCCAGTGGGTCCAGGAACGCTGGTCCTTGTTATCCCCATCAAAATCCGGCAGTGCATTCTCTGCCTTCATACTGCTATATTTCTGATTGGTGGTACGGTTTCTTTCATTCTGCTTTGTTCCCCCGGACGCATAAGGCGGATCGGTAATCACTGCATCAAAGATTCCCGGCTGGAATGCTTTCACCAGCTTCAGCGTATCTCCATGTAAAATTGTCCACTTCTCCCCTCCGGTATATTCTTCCGGGTACGTTCCTTCTTTCAATAAGTTCCCTAACTGCAGGGTATTTTCCATAGGCATCATCCTTTCTTATCAGCGCTCCGGCTGTTTTTTACTTTTCTTTTTATTGCTCTGAATACATTCCAAAAGCTGCGATTTTCTTGCCTGCGATTTTTCATCTGATACACTCAATTCAGTTTCCACATACTCACTGATGATATGCAAAGCCTGATAATAATTACCTGACTGCATCACCCGTTTATACATTTCATTCGCCTGCTGATCCATCCCTTCTTTAATCAACAAACCTGCCACAGCTCCTAAAATAATAAACACATTTCCATCTCTTCCTAAGACCTCCATCTTCGGCTTTTTCTTTTCCGGTTCTTGCTTATTCTGTATCTCCGGCTTGACCTGTTCAAAAAGATAGTCCCTCGGCTGCCAGAAATGGACATGAAGTTCTCCACCATCAACCTGAATTTCCTGCTGTTCAAACCCTTCTCCCCATCCATCACTATACTGTCCGGTGAGATATTCACACAGTTCCGATAATTCTTCCGTTTCCAGATACTCCTTCAATTCTAAAGTTGTACAGCCATATAACACACCATCCGATTCTTTCACCGATGGAACTGCAGACACCACCTTTTCTTTAATAGCAACACTTCCGTCAAAATAATCCATCAGATTATCGGTCTTATCATCGTCATGTCCGACACGGTTGTATTCTGCAATCTTTTCCTGAATCACAGAAGCATACTCCGTTAAATCATCTCCTTCAAAAAATACCTGTTCTTCTTC
The DNA here is from genome assembly GCF_964238105.1 of Coprococcus sp. HPP0074. NCBI lineage: Bacteria > Bacillati > Bacillota > Clostridia > Lachnospirales > Lachnospiraceae > Coprococcus > Coprococcus sp. HPP0074. The sequence goes on from NZ_CAXSKS010000002.1 coordinate 163,855, forward strand.
AAAGTCATTGTAATCCTCTTCTTCCCAATCTTGTTCCATCTCATTTGGAATAAAGGTTCCTGTCAGCGGTGTCAATAATTCTATTTTGATCGTATCTTCCATTTGCCTCACCTCCCTCTTTCCTTTTGCTGTTTCTTCTGTTTTTCCCCTGCCTGTTTTGCCAGGTCTCCATAGTCTGCACCTTCCATCTGCGGTAAGTTACAAACTACGGTATATTTTTCTCCATACTGCTCTTTTAACTGCGCACACGCCCATCGTCCGGCAAAATCGTTATCGGTGCAGATCTCAATTTCTGTCACCTCCGGATGCTCTTTTAGGAAATGTTCCAATGCATCTGGACGTTTCATCTTCTTCGTTGCCCGTTCCTCTCCTTCTTTTGGTGCTGCAATGCCCCCTAGAGACAGACGGTACTTATCTGTCGGTCCATCTTCCAGCGTCATATGGGCAAGGGCGTCAATACAGGCTTCATATACTGCCACCCGACAGCTATTCCCAAGAGGTGGAACACAAAAGCTGTATTGTTTTTCACTGCCTTCCTGTTCCATCCGGAAGTTCTTTCCCCGGTTGTCATAGATTCCCCGTAAAAACGCATACTTTGCCTGCCCCTGCTCATCCATTCCAACAAAAACAGCGTTATGGTGTGGGGCGCTCTCATAAAGGATTCCCAGCTGTACACAGTAATCCAGTACCTCATCCCGGATTCCCCTTTGGTTCAAATATCTCCGCACCCGGTAAAAACTGTCGTTGGGTAAAGGCAGGGAAAAGTTCTTCTTAGGGGCTGGTTCTGCTCTGGGAACATACACAGGCGTCTGCTCACACAAGATTTTTACTGCTTCCGTATATTCCATGCCATCTACCTGCATCAAAAACCGCAGAGCAGACATTCCGCCAATATTCCTGGACTTCCAATGCCATTTGCTGGTAATCTCGTTGATTTTGAAACTGTCATGATCCTGAAGCTGCCATTCATTTCTTGTCCGTGTTTTTTTCAGTCTCCCCGGCTGATATGTCTGCAGATACTCATAGGCTCTCACCTGCTTGGCTGCCCGATATTCTTCTTCGGTAACCCAAGCCATCAGATCACCGCATTGCGAAGAGCTTCTGCCTTATCGGTATGCTCCCACGGAAACTCTTTTCTCCCGAAATGCCCGAAGGCAGCTGTCTGTCGGAAAATAGGACGGGTAAGGCGCAGGGTATCCACGATCTGCTTCGGAGTCAGCCCAAACACCAGGGGGATTGCCAGCTCCAAACAGTCATCCGCACACACGTTTCCCGTACCAAACGTGTCCACCTGCACCATAACTGGCTGTGCCACTCCGATTGCATAAGCCAAAGACACCTGACACTTGCTGGCAAGCCCCGCAGCTACGATATTCTTAGCGATATATCTGGCCATATAAGCTGCAGAGCGGTCTACTTTTGAACAATCCTTCCCGGCAAATGCACCGCCACCATGGGGAACCATGCTTCCATAACTGTCTACCATTAGCTTCCTTCCGGTCAGTCCCGTATCTGCATCCAGCCCTCCACAGACAAAACGCCCCGATGGATTGATATAAATCTTAGTTTCCTCATCCGGTGGCAAGGGACGAAGAGCCGGCAGCAACACCTTCTTTCGGATCTCTGCCTCCAGCTTTTTCAAATCTTTTTCTTCCTTATGCTGACAAGACACTACTACACTGTCCAGTCGAACAGGCTTTCCATTTTCATATTCTACCGTCACCTGTGCTTTCCCATCTGGTAAGATTCCCTGAATATAAGAGCTTTGTCTACAGGCAGATAATTCCCTGACAATCCGATTGGCCAACACCACGGGCATGGGCATGAGCTGCTTCGTTTCATCACAAGCATATCCGATCATCACACCCTGATCCCCTGCTCCTTGGAACCAGTCTATCTGATTGTCAGACACTCCTCCCCTTCGTTCTTTTGAAGCATTGACCGCTTCTGCGATATCGGGACTCTGTCGATGGACAAAGGTATCCATAGTAACCCCTTCGCTGGAATAACCTACATCAGATAGTACCTTTCGCACGACTGCAAACACATCCGGTTCATAGGCACTGGTAATCTCTCCCGCCACAATAATATTTCCTTTTGTAGCAAGCACTTCGCAGGCTACTCTGGAATTTTCATCATTCTTCAGACACACATCCAAGATTGCATCTGCAATCTGGTCACATAATTTGTCCGGGTGTCCTTCAGTTACTGCTTCTGCTGTATAAAATTTTCTCATATGAATGTCCTCTCTTTCATGCAAAAAAGGCAGGATACCTTCCTTTTACGGGAACATATCCTGCCTGATTTCTTATTACTTTCATTTTTTATTATCATAAATCTTTCCAAAGAAAAACTCCCCAGATAAACTGGGGAGCCTCCAGAAGCTATACCTTACGGTCCTACGGCTTCGTTTAAACATTTATAAAGTACCCACTGTATCTTGATTGCTCAAGTGTGGGACTTAATCATAGTATCTCTGTTCTTCTTTATTATATGCAACTACCTTCTCTTTGTCAACAAATTTTTAGCAGTCACATTTTACAGATTGTATGCTCTTTTGAATTTTCCTTTTACAAGATCAAAATCTTCCGGTGTTAAAGTACCAATACATCCTCGATTTGCATCCAGCCTTGCCTTACTAACTGCACGTATCTCCTCACACTGAATCATACTGTCTTTATCCAAAAATTCATAAGTATGCATAGACGCTGGTATCGTTCTTCCCGGAATCACTTGCTTTTCTTCATCTTCTGTATCAGAATATAACAAAAACCATGAATCCTGAATCGGCAAACATCTTGCGTTTACTTTTCCTTTTGCATCGGTAATACAAACAACTACCACTTTTTCAGAATTATTGATTTTATTATTGGACATCACCAGTACCGGACGCATTTTATTTTTCTCCGTTCCTATGTTGTATCCCAAATCACAAAACCATATTTGTCCATGTAAAACCTGTCTATGTTTATTCGTATTAAATTTTGATATCCGATTGTAATTTACTTTATCTTTTGTCCAACTGGCAATATTATAATATTCCTGTGCTTCCTGATTCATTCGCATCACCTACTCATATATGATAAAATTCATTATAATTCACCCAGTGTGTATCTTCAACTACTTTTTAGGCTTTTCAATAAGTCTTACACCACTCAAAACCATTTCTTATCTGTCCTATAATAACGAAAAGACCCCCGTAGGAGTCTCTCCGGACTACAGGCTTCACAAGTTTCTGTAGTGCGATCACTAGGCATAGTGTAACCGCTTCTGACACACTTGTCAAGCACAAAAGATCTTGTATTTCACATTCTACGCATCTGGTTTTTGCTATCCTATAAAACTACGTTTTGCTTCTGATATAAATTTTTTCTCTGTTATGCCAGCAATCTGAGAACACAATTCCACCGATACCCCATATTGCTTATAAAATCCCAATGCAGTTGCTCTTTTTGCAAAGTCTGTTGCTTGTTCTATCGTTTGCTTTGTATCATACAATACTTCTTTTGGTATCTCGATGACAACCTGCATCTTCTTCCTCCTTTCACATTTATTTTTTCCATGCCTCCGGCGAAATTCTGCAAAAGTTTCTGATGAATCTCTTCCACAGTCATGAGATCGGCATTGATAACGCCGTTCATTTTCTGCATTCCGTCTGAACCCATGCACTTTGTTTGTTCTTTCTGATCCATGGAACACCTCCCTGTCTTTATGGAATGATTGTAACGCTTTTTCAGGCAATTGAACAGAGATTTTCTTTTAAATGCTTCTCAAAAATACTCTTCCAATAGATGGCAGATACATCCAGATAGTTGCAAAAGTCCCAGTCTTTGAACACTTTCTAACACTACATCACACCACATTTCGTTGCACATCCTATATCCTCGAACACTTTTGTATATGATGGTACTGTCTTTTTTATGCAGTCGTGTCTCACATTCTGCACTTTTGGGGTACTTTCAAACACTTCCCGGCAGCTTCAGTTCCAGAAAGCCACCAAAGAGCTGGAAAAGCACCCACTGTTGAACACTTTTCCAACACTACAGGACTACACAAGCCGCCATAATTCGTTGCATCTTCCCTAACTTCGAACAGTTTTTGTGTTGCAGTGCCACTCCCCATTACAGTTCGTCTCACATTCTGCACTTTTCTGGTAGTTTTGAACACTTCCTGACATTACTGACTCTGAAGAGTACTGTAGATATCCAGAGACTGGAAGAAAGTTCCCACTGTTGAACACTTTTCCCTTTTAAGCCCCTGCTTTTACTGCTACAAGGATGTTCCGGGCTTGTTTCCACTCATAAGAGCAAGTCACCAGCGTCAGAGTTTTTCACAACCTGTACCATCTACCCCAGTCTCGAACAGCGCCAATTCTTTTGCCTGTTCTACATATGCCTCTGCTTCCCGCTGGTTCTGAAAGGAAATCTGCTGGAAGTCGAACATGGACACATCGGCTTTCAAAACTGCCGCTATCTGGTACTCCTCCATGCCTTCCGGTGTCTGAAAGAACACGCTGGGATGTGCTTTCCAGTACTCATAGGAGGCGTACTGATCCAGATTCCCGAACATTGCACCGCTGTTCATGTTGTGACCGTAGATGGTCAGCTTCCCCGATTCTCCCAGAATGCAGTCTGCCTGGAGGAACAAACTTCCATTGATGTCGTAGTTTCCCCGGTAATCTCTCCGCAGATAATACTCCGGTTCTTCCGGGCTGCTCTGCAGTACCGGATAATCGATGCCACTCTCCGGGATTGTAAGCCAGCCCCGAACATCCGGATACTGACTCTGGAGAGAGCGAAGATCAACCGCAGACACTTCCGTTTCTCTTCCAGCCTGTTCCTCTTTCTGTCCCAGAGAACCACCGCCCGGAGGAAGTTCCTCCGGGAAGCAGGTTTTTAACGCCTCCACCAGTTCCCGATTCTTCCGGGGAACGGTCACATAATCCTGATAAAGCAGAGCTGCACTGAGGATACAGACACCGCACAAGGCTGCCTGCAACATCCACAGCTTATTCTTCTTTTTTCGTTTCATCTGCTTTTTCTGTCTTTCCACGTTTCTTCTTATAAATCATGGTTGCCATGAGTCCGGCTGCTGATGCTCCCAGAAGAACAAACAACAGGATTGGTTTCCAGTGGTCATCCCCTGTCTGCGGTACACCTGGTGTTTCCGGTGTTCTTGCATCTTTCATTTCCACCTTCTGGATTTCCATGGTATCTTCCAATGTGAATTCCACATCTTCTGCAATCTCATAGCCTTCCGGCGCTGTGATCTCACGCAGAGTCAGCTCTTCCCCTACCGGAAGTTTCTCTACCAGATGAGGCTTTCCATCCGTTACCCACTCTTCCAGAATCTCACCCTCTTTATTTAAGATCTGCAGCTTGGCTCCTTCCAGTTCCTCGCCTGTGGTAATATCCGTCTTGGAAATTTCCACTTTGGAATAATCATCCTTCATCTCCACCTTGGTCACACTGCCATCTTCTTTTACTTCAAACTCGATATCTTCTGCAGACACATACCCTTCTGCATAAGGCGGCAGTTCTTCGTAAAGGATATACGTTCCTTCTGGCAATCCATAGACTACGTGCGGTTCTTTTGTACTGATCCACTCTTCTACGATGTTGCCCTCTTTATCGATGATCTGAAGCTTCGCGCCTTCCAGTTCTTCCCCGGTTGTTGCATCGGTTTTCGTAAACTGGCTCTCAGTCGGCTGGTTTTCCACTTCTTTTGTCAGCTTGATTTCTGCAAGGTTCTGGTCTGTGTAAGAGGCATCAATCTCCCAGATTTCTTCATTTGGAAGATATCCCGGTTTTCTCACTTCCTCTTTTACATAATATTTTCCATGATACAGGTCGCTGTCAAAGGTAAGCTGACCGTTTTCATCCGTTGCTTTCTTCTCCAGCAGAGTGTCCTTTTCTACAAGAATCTCACCCTGCTGGGAGAGGATATCTTCTTTGGCATACAAACCAAAAATCACGCCTTCCAGCTTCTCTTCTGTGGCTGCATCCTTCTTTTCTACAGAAATGGAAATCTTCTGTCGCTCATTTTTATAAGCAACCCCTTCATAAACCACTGCCTGCGTATCATCCTCTGCGGTCAGGGTAAATTCTTTCTGTTCCGGGTTCAATACGAAATGGTCGCCTGCTATGGTTTCTTTCATATAATAAGAACCCAATGGAAGATTATTTACCACTGCCTTTCCTTCTGTATCGATCACTAAAGTTGCCACCAGATCGTCTTTTTCATAACGGATGACCGGATTGCCCTGCTCATCCTTTGCTCCGTCCGGGGAATAAATGGTGTCCTTGGCATACAGTTCAAAGGCTGCCCCTTCCACACCGGATTCTTCATAGACAAAATCATGGAACACTCCGGTATCGGTATCCTCTCCGGTCACTGCATCTTTGATCTTTCCTGCCAGTCTCTTTGCCTTTGCAAGCAGGGAATCCCCCTTCACTTCCACTGGCTGTTCCCCGGTTTTGGTCAGTGTCAGGCTTCCCACCTGCTCATCGTTTGGCTGCCAGGCTTCCACGATGACTGCCCCGGTATCTGGATCGATCTGATGGGCGGTATCGGAAGAAACAGTGATCACGATTCCCTCTTTCGGGTTCTCTTTGTAACTGCCTTTTCCGGTCACCTCCAATGGAGAAATTACTTTTTCCCCTTCATACAAGGAACTCTCATATCCCTGTCTTACAAACCCTTCCGGTGCTTTCACTTCTTCGATCCGGTAAGTAGAACATTTCAGTTCTTCCGGTGTTACCAGATAGCCTTCCTCATTGGTCTTGAAAACACTAATCGTCTCTTTCTTCGGATAGAATACCGTCTGCTCTACATATTCCTCTTTTTCCATATCAAAGATTTTATAGGATGTGCCTGCCTTCAAGACCGGATTTCCTGTCTGTGCATCCTTTTTCACGATCTTTAACAAAAACTCAAACGGACGGTCATCGAAGATCCTCCATACCATCGGTTCTCTGCTGTCCTCATCTACCTTTACCAAAAACGGATCGATGGCTTTTAAATTCTCCGGCACCGTACTCTCTTCTACCACATAAAGACCATACGCAAGTTCCGGACTGAGGGCATATCCCTTTTTATCTGTGATCAGCTCCGGTACCGGGACAGCCTTGCCATCCACATAGGTCACTGCCCCCTCTTCCTTACTGAAATCATAACCTCGGAAATCTTCCGCAGTAAACTGTTCCCCATTGGATGGCTGTAATTCCCCACTCTCTACTTTGGAAAGGCTGCTGACCAGATACACCTTAAAACCTGCCCCTTCCACAAGGTCTGTTTCTGTCTGGTCTCCATCTTCGCTGATCTTGATCAGCTGGAACGCCTGCTTTTTCACCTGTTCCTGTACCGTCAGATCCCTGGTTACCTCTGCCACTTCCTGTCCTTCGTAGGCAAGATCCACCTCATACTCTGTTGGATCTACCGTATAGCCTTCCGGCGGAGTGATCTCTTTCACATACATTTTTCCCAGATACAATTCGGAAAAATCTAAGGTACCATCCTCCTTGATCACGCCCTGTGCGATGAGGCTGTCTTTTTTGAACAGAACCCCCGTCTTTCCATCCGGGTGGACGATATCCTCTCTGGCATACAGACCATACACAGCCCCGGCAAGGGAACTATCCCCCTGGGGAAGAAAGGCCTGTGTCTCCTTATCGATCTTTTGGATATGGACAGCACCTTTCACCCTCTCATCGGTTGCTGAGATGGTGACCGTTTTTCCGGCTTTCACATCCACCTTATGGATCACATCACTCTGTGCATACTTGTCTGGAGCCTTGATCTCCTTCACATATACTGTTTTGATGGCTGCCTCAAAATAATCACTGACCGCTTTTGCCTCTTCCCCGGTGACTGGCATTTCCATCAAAAGATGCTCACACTTGCTGTCTGTATAAATGCCATACACTGCACCGTCTAAAGGATTCTTGGTATCCGCATCCTGTTTTAAAAGCTCGATCCTTGTCATCTCCAGCCAGTCTACCGTAAAACTTACCGGATTGGCTTTCTCCGATTCAAAGACTCCAATGTCCTGATTGCTGTTTCCTGTAGATAATACCAACGTTCTCCAGGTTTCCCCTACAGAGCCATGCAGCTCCCCGGAGGAATATTTTCCGGTATGAAGCATTGGGGCAGTCAAATAAAAGGTATCCCCGCCATAGATCTTCAGCGCACCATTCTCTGCGGAAGTTCCCTTTGTCTTGTTATAAATGGTGATGTCTTTTGGTACATGGACTGAAATGTAGTTTCGGTGATTCCCGGACAATGTGATATCCGGTGTTTTCTGCACCTTTCCATCACGGACTGCTTTTACGGATGTTTTAGAAAGAGAAATCTCCCCTTTCGGCGGTTCTTCCATAGCAAACAGATGGTCAATATAAGCGATCACCCCTGCGTTTACCAGATCCTCATACTTGCATCCCGTAAATCCTGCCTCACCTGCGTAAGCATAACTGGCTGCGATATGGGTATATACATATTTCTCTTCTGCACTTTTCCCGGACAGATAACTTCCGGTAATATCCCCGGCGCCGCCATAGCCATAATACAGCACCTTCTGCAAATTCTTATTGCTGTCAAGCACCTGTGCTATATAATCTCCACTCGGCGGTGAAGAGCGATGGGATTCCAGACAGTAGGCAATCTTTCCATTCACCGTAAACCAGCAGGTCAGATAATTTCCAATATAACTTGGATAGTAAATGGTCTCTCCTTTTTCCAGATGTACGGTTTCCCTTGCAGTAAAGGTATTTTCTGCACCGGAAAGCATCATCACTTCCCCATCCTCAATCTTTTCTTCCAGTTCCCTTGCTGCCTGTGCATCTGCATCTTCCCCGGATACCGTTACTTCCACATCCGGGATCTCCTGCACAGGCGTCTCCGAATCTTCTTCGGATTTCGTATCCTCTTTCTGTTTCTGCCCACCGTTTTCTTCTGCATGGGCCTGTCCTTCCGTATCCGTCAGGATAATCTTACGAGTAACTGAATAACTGTCACGCGCATCTTTTGGCACAACCCAGTAAGTTGCAATATAAGTCCCTGCCTGGTCTGGATGGTAGGCACTTCCATCCTCTGCTTCGATCCGTTCTAAGGTAACATCCTCTTTTTCCAAATCGTAATGGATGCCTTCCATACAAGTCTCTGCCATAAAATCCTTGTCGGAAATGTCTTTCGTGATATCTTCTGCTGTTACCAGCTGTCCGGTAACCTCTGAAACCTCCTCTGTCTGTTCCGTTTCAAATATTTTTGCATTCTCTGTTACTGGTTCTGAAAGATTTTGCATTTCTGCCGCATGGACATCCGCCAAATTTCCAAGCGGACTAATGCCCATGAGCAATGCGAGCCCAAAGGCTGCAAGTCTTGTTTTGATATTCCTACTCTTCATTGCATTCTCCTTTTTTCGTTAAAAATACCGCAGAGGCTTTCCCCTGCGGCTTTGTTATCTGCTGACTTCTGTTTTCTTTTGGCTGGGTTTCTGTCTGCCCACTTCCTCCCGGACACGCTTTAACGCATCGGTCACAGAGCGGCTGGAAATCCCATTCTGATGGCAGCCTTCCACAATCCCCATAAAATAAAGGTCTGAGGGAATGGCAGGCTGATCCTTATAGGGTGCATTCATGGTATATGCCATGACTTCCCGTTTCACACCATCCTTTCCCTGAACAAGAACAGGCTCCTTTCCATACAGGTGTGGATATCCTTCATAAAAGTCCAGTCTTTTTTCACACTCCGGTGTGAGTTTCCAAAGCACTCCTTCCACCCGGCTTCCCTCTTCTGGCAGAATGGTAGCAACACCGCTTCCCTTTCCCCTGCCACAGAAAGTCAGGCGATACCCGTCCAGCTTGACATTCTCCACAACAAAAGCTGCCGGACAGCGGTACGCCATCTGGTCTAAGTTCATGTTACTGCCATAGGCAAAATAATACGTTTCTTTCATCTCTACCTCCTATCGGGCATCCTCTGCCCGATGATTTCTATTCAAACATTCATACTGACTGCGGTCATATCTCCACGCCCGATCCCCTTCCAGGTTGGCAAGCAGATGTTCCCGGACATTCTTATATTCCGGTCCGATAAGCCCCAACCGCAGTAAAAAGGTACGGAATGTAAACGCAGGATTCTCGGTAATCTCTGTTTTCCGCATCTGGGTACATTTCTGATTGATGGCCTGAGCGGAAATGGCAAGAGCCAGCGTGATATTTGCCCGTACTTTTCCTGCATGGAGAGTGCTTTCAAAACACCGCCATTCCAGCGTTCCCTTCGAAAACACCGCATGAAGGTTTAAGGCATAATATCGGCTACTGTCATAATGATTATGACTTCCATCCCTGCCTCCATACCAGATCTGTTTCAGCTTTTCCATGGAAATGGTGTTGTTTGGCATTCTGCGGATTTTTTCCAGCACAATGGGGCGTACTTTCTGACAATAGTTGCTTTCTCTGGAAGTCTGTACTTTCAATGCCTTGAACAGAATATCCTCTTTGGAATACATGATGGTCATAGCATTTTTGAGGCTTCTTGGGGTATGGTTGGAAGCGTCCACATGAACATGCTGCCCGCAGGACGCATTCACCTTTGCCCCATGGCGCCTCAAACACCGCACTACTTCCTGCAATTTGCCCATCTCTCCATAGGAAAGTTTGGGACTGACCATTTCGGTACTGTATTCACTTCCGGCACGAACCATGCGTCCACGCTCCCTGCGTTCCGTATAGATACTGCCATCATACATAAACTTCCACTTCTTCCCTTCCTGATCTGTCACAGACCAGACTCCATAATACCCACCATCACAAACTGCCCTTGTTCCAAATAGTTCTGCGACTACCTCTGCAGCCCTCTGACGGGTAATACCTGTCATTTCAATTTCTGTACCGAAGTACTGATCCTGAATTCCAATTGCCATACTGCCTTACCTCTTTGTCTTTTCATCCTCTGCCCGGATTTCCGCATCTGCCTGCCGAAGAAGTGTTCCTATGGCTTCGATCACGTTGACGGTCACTCCATTTCCCGCCTGTTTATAAAGCTGGCTGTCCGAAGTATCCTGTTCGGTACGGTCAATCTGCCAGTCATAAAAACCCTGCAGCCGCAGACACTCCCTTGGCACCAGTTTTCGGATTCTGCCCCGATAGGCAACTCCATGGCGGTCTGTGGCAGTAATGGTAAACATCGGCTCTTCCGGTTCCTTCATCCTCCGGCCATTCTGCCGGGTTTCTTCCCTTCCCGGAGTCAGCACTGCCCTGGCACCTTCCTCTTTTAAGACACCGGAACATTCCCCTTTGTGATTATGGATGCCAGACTGTCTGGTATTCAGACATCTGCAATGCTCTGTGATAAGAGGATGTGGAGACAGATCCACAAAATGAAGCGTTCCCTGCTGGATTCCGGTGGTCAGGGTATGGGCAATCTGATGCCCCACACGCCCTCTCCGTGTGTTCATTCCTGCATAGCCTAAGTCAATGCTATCTCTCGGATACGCCATCTTATAACCCTGCTTGGTATTCTCTTTAATAGGAATACCTACCTCATACAACCCTGTCTTACCACCCACACCTCCGGCTCCGGAAGTCAGAGTACAGCTTAAGCCTTCGGCTTTGTAGATCCGTTTCCCCTGTCTGCCCGTCTGGACTTGAACAAGAGGCGTTCCATTTGCTGTTGGGAAAGGTAATATTTTTCCGGCACATCTTCGATCAAGATATCCGACAAGATACACCCGCTTTCTGGATTGGGGGACTCCAAAATCCTTGCTGTTAAGCACTTTCCATTCCACACCGTACCCCAGCTCAGATAACGTACTGAGGATGGTGTGAAACGTCCTGCCTTTGTCATGCGAAAGCAGTCCGGGAACATTTTCAAGGATGAAATACGCAGGTCGCTTGTCTGCAACCAGTCTGGCAATCTCGAAGAACAAAGTTCCTCTGGCATCTGCAAATCCTCCCCGCTTTCCGGCGATAGAGAATGCCTGGCAAGGAAATCCCGCACACAAAAGATCAAAGTCTGGCATTCGGTCTGTTTCGATTTTTCTTGCGTCATTACAAAACCACTCCCCTTCTGTGTCGAACAGCAATCGGTAGTTCTTATCCGCATAAGCATCCACCTCGCAGTGCCCCACACAGGTAAAACCGTCTGCACGTCTTAACCCTTCCCGGAATCCCCCGATCCCGCTGAATAAATCAAAAAATCGAATGGTTGCGGCTATCAACCTCCTTTGCTGAGAAAAAACAGGCGGCATGGTTTCTTTCCCACACCGCCTGCAAGTTTTATAGTTCTATTTGTTTGGCATTATGCAATCTCTTCGGTTTCTTCCTCGGATTCTGGCAGTTCTTCTTCCTCATCTGCATCTTCGGGAAGTTCTGGATCCGGTTCTTCCTCGTCCAGTTCTGTGGATTCTTCGAAGCTCTCATCGTCAGGTTCTTCCTCCGCAGTTTCCATCTCTTCAATTTCCTCTTCGATAATCTCTTCCTCATCAGTCTCTTCTGTAGACTCTTCCATTCTGTCTGCTTCTGCGGTTTCTTCCGGCTGCTCTAGCTCCTGCCATTTGGCTTCTACCTCTTCCACCGCTTTCTCGATGATGCGGATGATAAAATCTTTCTGTTTGATACCTTCCTTCGCGACTACCCATTTGACTCTTTGGAATAATTCCTCTGTGACCTGTACTGCTAATGTTCTTTTTTCCATGCTCTCTTCTCCTTTGCCTTCCAGTCTGTTAAAGTGTTCTTCAATCACCTGCCGGATAAATATCTGTGTACTCGTTTCTTTCTCTTCGATCTCGGCTCTTACCTTCTCATGTAATTCCACCGGGATCTTTCCGCATATGTTCTTCATCTCTGCCATAAGCGTTTTCCCCTTTCGTTTTGTTATACACAACATACTCCAAAGTTTGAAAGAAAGCTATTCACAATACCCACTAAAGAATCCATGTCAAATGTATGCAAAACCCAAGCAGATCCAACAATGCCATATTTTCTTTGTCCATAGGCCTCACCCCCTTTACTCCTGCTCCATCTGAAATAAAAAATCCAGCATCTGACCGGGAATTTCTTCCTTTTCACATGCTGGCATTTGTTCCATACCGCCACTTTTCAGTTCTTCCCGAACAGTCTCCTGAATCAATTTCCGTAAAGTTTCCCGTTCGTCTTTTTCTAAGATCACATCCACTAGATACTGATTCCTCTGTCCTGCCGGAACTTCCAGCAAAAGCCGCCACGCTTTTTCATGCTCCGGGTTCTTAAGGTTTGGGCGAAAGGAAAAGACCGGGCGGCTCACAGCGTCCTCATCTGCCCCACAATCCGTTCATATCCGGCTGCGTTGGCATGGATGTCTGTGAGGTAAATCGGGCGACACAGGCGGTCCTGGGTGCTTACACGGTGCTGAAAAATAGTAGCCCCGCCTCCCATGAAAATGGAAGGAACTGCCCGCAGATCAAAGCCCGCCTCGGTGATCGCAGACAATATCTTTTCAATGTAAAGCCTGCCCTGTTTCTCGATCAAAGACACCACTTCCGCAGGCATGCTGCATGACTTTCCCTGTAAGATGCGCTCAACCTGTGTCTCTGTTATCGACAGCCCGGTGTTTCTGCGCACTTGTTCCAGAATCTCATCCATACAGCGAATGACACCCAGTTCCAGACTCCTGCAGGTAGCTGCATTAGGAACAGCATTATCAAGGCGCATCAGATCCACCGTCCATCCTCCGATATCCACAAGAAGAACAGAGGGTTCATCTTTTAAGTATTCCGGATAAAGAGCCAGAGCCGAGTATCCCTGGGGGAACAGTTTCACATCTTCAATCTGGATTTCATAGCGCTCCCCTTCGTAGAAAAAGCGGACAGGCTGTTCCTTCCGAAACAGATATTCCTTAAATTTCTGTTTTTCCCTTCCAAATCCGGTAAGGGGAAGTCCGGCTGCAAGAACAACCTTGGCAGATTTCTCCCCTTTCCGCTTCCGAATCTCCTGTGCCAGTGCAGCCAGAGTCAAAAGATAATAATTGTCATTGGCAGTCTTGTCCTTCACTAAAGTCTGCCGCCCAGTTCCACACACATAATAAGCGCCTCCGTATTGGAGAACATTCTGCATAGTATAAGGTTCATAGGTGTATCGCATCAGCCCTGTTGGGAAACACACCTGTTTTGTTTTAATGGCGTAATACCCGTGGTCGATTCCAATGATCATCGCTTACCACTCCCTTCTTTCTCGTTCTATAAAAATTTCCGGTAAAAGAGCTCCCGGACTCGGAGCCATGCTCCTGCAAAGACTTTTTCTTTTCCAGCCTGTTAAGCTTCCTACTCCCGGTCCCGGACAAATGCCTGGGCTGGAAGATAATGCAGCGTCCCCTCTAAAACAAGCGCCTGCTTTTGAAAGCGCAGGACTCCCTGATTCTGCAGATCGATCAATTCACGATATGATTCCTTAGTCAAAAAATAACGATGATACTCTCCCTTTTCTCCAAACTGTTCCTTTTGTTCCAATAGCAAAAACTCCACCATATACCGGGTATCTGGCGCAAAGCGTTTCTCACACAATATGTCATCCCCCTTAACTGCCTTCACACCTTCCGATTCCCTGGCTACTGCCAGCAACTCATGGATACTGATACTCACGTTTCCTATCACCTCCCTTCGAAATCTTTTTCCTAATTTTCTGCGAAAAAAGACAGGCACCTATACGATGTCTGTCTCTGTGGGATCTACCATCCCTTTTCCCTGATACTGTTGTTTGATGATCTGTTCCAATTTATTCCAATTCTTTCTACTACCTCTCCAGTGATTTTTTTATCTAACTATAATAAATAACATGGAATACCTACTTGCAACAGATGATTCCATGTTACATTCTCTTTCTTCCATTATTTTTTGCTATCCTTATAAGTTTGCTTTATTCATCAAACTTTTTCCATTTCCAACGTGTTTCTACCTCTTTTTCCAATTCTCCATAACTTCTTGCATATCCCAATTGCATTTTGGACAATTCACAACATATTTTTACATCTTGTATATCTTCAAGTCTATTCCCTGTTCCCGGTAACTTAATGTATTCTAATCCTTTAATAGTAATATCCTGTCTTATTCTTGCACAACCGCACATTTCCAAACATTCTTTCCATGTAATATTTTAGAATATACCTTATTTCTTACTTTTAACTCGTCAAAATCAGGTTCTAATAAAATATTATCATCAGGTATTTCTATTTTGAATATGTAAACATACTTTTTATTATAGTCATCCTGATCCAAAAGTAGAATATTTCCATAATAATATGCAGTATATAAATTCTGTGTCAAATACACAAATCCATCTGTCGTACCTTCAATAATATTCTCATATCCTTCATGACTTCTTTTAATTTGGCATCGTATTTTTCCTTCTTGAATAATCTTTTCTCCACTTTCTAGTAGAGTTCCATGATATAGTAGCATTTTCTAAACTCCTACTTTCTACTTATATCTTCAACTTTCACATAATTACACCTTCCAGTTCTGTAAACAATCATTTTATTATATAGAGTTGTACTCAATTCTAATTTGTTATCGCTTTCATTTTACAGAACATCATATTGAAATGGTAGAAAATCTAAGAAAGCATTTTTGCTGTCGCAGATTTCTCTTTTCTTGTATTCTCATACAATTGTGAAAGTTATAGTTTATCTTCCATATCTCCTAAATGCTGGTATTTATCATTATCTCTTGCACACTAACATAACACTCGGAGAATATCCATTCACCATGTCTGCCATATCGGAATTTATTATTTAAAGAACAATCGGAGCACAATAAAACTGTTTATTCCGATTGTTATATTGTTTTTATTCAATATTTATTCTTCAGATAATAATTTGTACAATTCTTTTGCCATTTCCTGCGGAGTCATATTCGCCGTTGTCATTGCTAATTTACTCGCAACAATTGGGCTGTATTCCATAACCTCTTTTTTAGTAAGATTATGCCAGACTGGAAGAAGCATTTTCCCATTAACACTCTCTATCTGAAATAATCCGTCTAATTCTGTCTTTGTCCAATATTTTCCATCCTTGATATAATCAGGTGATAATACTACTACGCCAAATTTAGACTTCCTTAACCCGTCATCTATCTTGCTTCTCATAGAGTCGCCCCATTTTATTTGGGTTGTATCATACCATACCTTAGCTCCACACTCTCTTAAAGATTCTACAAATTCATCCGCAAAAGATTCTTTATCCTCCCATGCATGGGAAACGAATACATCATATTCTTCCATTTCCTGCTGATTGTTCGTTTTTTCGATATTATCATTTGTACGCAACTGCAATACTGCTTGATTATTAAGTTCTTCTATTTTATTTTCATATGCTTTCTGCATCTTTTTTAATGACATTTCTTGCTTTTTTTGTTCTTCCTTCTGTGCTTTCTGTAACTTCAAATATGCATCATTTCTTTTTTTTCGCTTATCTGATATTTTTCTCCCAACATCTGCACTAGAAGACATCTTTTTAGAATATTCCGCCTGTAAACTAGCTATTTGTTTCTTTTTACTAGCTACCATATTAGCTGAAGTTCTAGATGCAATATTCTTCTGAATCGAATTAATTTTCGATTGGATATCTGCACATTTTTTATCAGCTTCTACTTTCTTCTTTTCTAGAGTTGCTATTTCTTTATCCAATGTATTTACACTTTTTTGATACTGCTCGACTGACATCATTACCTCCGCTGTAATTTTTGTTTTCATCATTTCTCTTAAAACCAGAGATAGTATGCCCTATCCAGGCATACTACCTCTCAGCTATTTATCCTCTTGGTGGAAATGGATCTCTTCCATGAGAATCTTTATCTCTAATTTGTCCATTTGGTCGATGAATAACTAATTCAGATCCTTGGTTTTGTGAAATACTACGTGCACGATCTATTGCTTCTTTCTGAGTTGTAGTCCTCAGCGTTGCACGGCTATTTCCTTGTCCTTTTACCTGCCATCCACCATCTGGATGAGGTGTCACATGTTGATTTTTTCCCACACTTCCCACCTACCTTATCTCAAACGGGTAATACGCCCACAATGTGGACATTTACATGGGTTGGTAAACGGAATAACTTTTCTACCGCATTGGCAAATGTAATATTTGTACTTTAATCTCATAAAAATACCTCTTTCTAAAAATTTAATTTACAGTTACTATATTCAATCACATTTTTAGAAAAAGTCTGCATTTTTTTGCCTTTCTGGACACAAATTTCATATTGCAAACAGCAATTAAGCGTGATACAATGGTTACGGTTATTAATATTGTAGCGACGGCTGCTGCTTTTGTCGTCCTGCAGAACACCGGGCTGCAACTCGGTGTTTTTCTTTTTCATATTTTATGTGTTATTTTTCAAAAAACATTTCTGGGTTACATCCAAATGCCCCTTCAATAATTCGATTAGTTAAATTAACTTTTGCACGTGATGTCTTCAAATCACTCATTCTATGTAATGAACTTTTTCCATATAAATCTTTACTCGTAATCCAAACCTGGTCTCGTCTATATTCACCGGAAACTAGAAGTGGCTGATGCGATGTACATATAAGTTGTGCATGATTTGGATTACTCTCCTCATTAGTAAAAAGCCCAATTATCTCCTTAGCCAGAGAAAGATGCAATCCATTTTCAATCTCATCAATAACAAGCACCCCTCCTGATTCCAAAATATCATACAGATATGGTAATGCCGTGAAAAGTTTTACAGTACCTAATGATTCTTCTGCAAAGAAAGTCATAGGTGTACTACTTGTCTCCTTTCCATTCTCATAAACAGCATGTGCCGTATCTACCCCTACCGTCGTTTTAGTAGCTATGATTTCTCGATTTTCAAAATCATCCGTCTCAATTTTTTGACGGTCAATCTCTTCTTCTTCAAAAGAAACCTTTATATCTCTTAACGTAGGATCTGCTTTCTGGAGAATATTAATATATTTTCTTAATCGCTCCTCTGAAAATGATTCTTTCGATTTCGTAGGCTTTAATCTCGCTGCAGTCATACTAACAACTTGTATTCCTTGTATAGCGTCAACAATTTTAGACGCCAAACTGTTGTTCAATAATGCGGCTACTGGAAGACATAGAGCCTCTTCTTTAACTGCCTGCTTCTTATTTTCAAAATCTTTTAATTCAGAGCGTAAAACAATATCTTTATACAAGGAAGATGTTCTTTCAAGTAATTTTTCTGTTCTACGATATTTTTTTGTGAGCAACTCTGATTCAATCTTTTTTTCTCGTACCGAAAACTCATAATAATATGTAGTTTCATCAAGAACAATCTCTATTGCAAACTTCGATGGACGCTCTTGATAAGCCACATCAAACATAAATTGCTTTACCGGAGCATCAATTTCTTTAAATTGTGGTAAAGAGAGTAATTGAGAATTGTTCATTGCCAACAATGGTGACCAGTCTAATAATCTTTGAATCTCTCTTATGATTTTACAGAAGAAAGTCTTTCCCGAACCATTTGCACCATACAGAAAAGACACTTTATTAAACATCATGTCTCTACTTTCAAATGTGTTATTAAGAAATTCTTTTTTACTAATGTCTGTCTCTGTTGTAAATGTAATCCTATCTGCAAACGAAGTAAAATTCTCTACAGATAAGGATTTCAGGATTGTGTTATTCATCTTTCCTTCTCCTTTCATTCGATATAATAACTCATATATTTCTCAATGTCAATATATTATTCTTTATTTTTCTGCATTTGTGTTGTTATATATAGTTTAACTATGTTTTTCGATATTCCTGTATGTTTTCTACTTTTTACATTTCCATATTATTTAATTTGAAAAAATTTCCTATCTCTAGCTATAGAATAACTAAGTATAAAGTTGCATAGAATACTGCTACATCAATGAGTCAACATCTTTCAAAAAATGATATTTTCACCAAGTAATAAATCCCCCATTTTTAATGAGTAATTGAAATTTATTATCAGGATCTCCATTCTTTATCTTTTATAATTTCTTTTTCACTTTTCTGTAAAAAAGATAAACACCTACACGATGTCTGTCTCCGTGGGATCTACCATCTCTTTTTCCTGATACTGTTGTTTGATGATCTGTTCCAGCTGTTTCCGCATTTCCTGATCCGCTACCTGAGTACAAAACTCCTGAAGCCATTTATCATGTAAATGCTCATCTGCTTCTGTCGGATCCCAGGACACAATGCTGCAGGTTTCATCATACAGCAATTCCAACTGCCGAAACTGTTCACTGAACTGTCCTGCATATTCATTCCAGATTTCTAAGTTATACAGCTTCAATCCTAGAAAATCAGAAACATACGTCAGCCTGTCCAAATCTGAAAACGTCATTTTTTCCTTTCCCAGCAGGATTTCCCTGTCACGCTTTCCGCATAAAAGCAGGAAAGCAAACCGCTCTATATCCCTTTGGTGCATACCTATCACCCTTCTTGCAAATAATTCCTTATTACGAAACATTATAAAAAGCGAAACCAGTAAAATCAATATAAAGTTTCTTTATTGCGAAATATTCAAGAAATGGAAGGACTTTATGATACAGAAAATCAGACCAGATATGGATATCGGAAAAAATATACAGGCAATCCGTTATGCGAATAAACTTACCCAGGATCAGGTTGTCGCAAAATTGAACCTGATGGGAATTTCTATGTCCAAAAGTACCTATGCCAAACTGGAAACTAACCGTATGAACATCAAGGTTTCGGAACTTGTTGCCCTTGCTAAAATCTTCCATACCGATATCAACGCATTCTTTTCCGGGCTTCTCTAAACCGGAAAAGCAGCCACTTCTTAAATTTCTCTTGTACTATTGCTCTTTCTTATTCTCTCCGTTTTTCTTCAACCGATTCCATCATCCTATTTCCGTATATTTCTTGTCTCACTTTTACAACCGATTGTATTCCTAATCCCATGTAAAATCAATAGAAAAAGTGCAAAAAGTGAGACAAACCTGCCAACACTATTTGCAGGAGGGATTAGAAATATGCCGAAACCGAAAACATCCACCGGGGAGAAAAACCTGATCAGCCAAAGGCTCATTGAACTCCGTCGCCAGCATAATATGTCACAGCGGCTCTTAGCCTACCAGCTTCAGCTGAATGGATATGATATGGATAAAAATGTGATCACCAGAATTGAGACCAATAAGCGTTACGTCACAGATGTGGAATTAAAAGCGCTTACTGAGATTTTTAATGTTTCCTATGAATATCTCATCGAGGGAAAAGAAAGGTCATAGCTTCAATCACATGAGGCTGTGACTTTTCTTTCATTCCCTTTAATTTTGAAAGTATGTCTTGCGGTTTCTCCTTTTTTGCTGCCTGGCTATATTGGTCCAAACTATTGATTCTGGATTTCATGCACCAAATCCAATATTTCTTTGATCCGTTCTTGTTCCGCTTCTCCATGCGTATATTGCATTTCACTGGCATATCTCCAAAGCCCCTGAAGCATAATTTCCTCAAAAAGTTTCGGATAACCTGACACAGATTTCTCCAATCCCCAATACTCTCCTATTTCATTTGCAATCTTCTCCAGCTTTAAACGTTCACTATCATTACCGTTTCCTCGTTGTTGTGCATACACCCGTATTCCATACTGCGTTGCCTGCATAAGTTTCTGTTGTGTTGTAAATTTTTTACTCATTTTATGCTTCTCCTTTCCTTTTCAACCACAACACTACCTTGTTTTCCACGAGAAAGCTATTCACACATACCACCAAAATACCTCCTGTAAACCTGTCTATTATTGACAATAAAAAAACTGCTACAAGGCTCTCTTCCCTCATACCAGATATTAATACTTTCTTCCTACTCCATACACATTTTTTCTCATTACTTGTGTATCATGTACCTATATTGTCATGTAATCCTACTGTGTACACTCTATGTACAGTAAGCACATGGGGTTCAGTTTACATCCGCCAGAACAACTGGAGGTTTTGCGATCAATGCCCGTGCAATTGCTGCCCGTTGTTGCTGTCCACCAGACAATTCTCCCGGAAAGGCATCCAGCAGATCTTCCAGACGCAAAAAAGAGATGATAGAACGCAAGAGTTCCTCATCCGGCTTTCTTCCATCCAGCGTCAGCGGGAATACAATATTTTCATAAATATTTAGCATCGGCGCCAGATTGTAATTCTGGAAAATAAATCCGATCTTTCTTCTCCGGAAGACACTTTTCTCTTCCTCATCGAGATGATCTAAGACAACTTCTCCAATCTGTACGCGCCCCTCCGTCGGTTCGTCCAATCCTCCAAGCAAATGCAGCAGCGTAGATTTTCCGCTCCCTGAGATTCCATCACCGCAAGAAAGCATCCGCGCTCTACTTCCAGATCAATTCCGTCCAGCGCTTTGATCAAATGCGGTCCTCTCTGATAATACTTTTTCAGGTTTTTCGTCCGTAGCTGTATCATATTACTTTATCCCCCTTTTCCTCTGTCTCTTTTATCAGTCACTTCTTTTCGGAACGGTGGAATCTGGCTCGTTTAGAAGATAGACAGAAAATGTCGTCCCCTCCCCCACAACCGAAGCCACACTGATATACCCTTTCTCCAGTTCAATAATTTCCTTTGCGAGATGCAGGCCCAGACCGATCCCTTCCTCTCCTTCTGCCTCCGGCTCCCGGTAAAATCGCTGAAAGATTTTATTAAGATGCTCTGCCGCAATGCCCCTTCCAGTATCAGAGATATTAATCTTCGTATAAAATTGTCCCTGATTGACATCTATTTTGATTTTCCCGCCCTGATCTGTATATTTCACTGCGTTATCAAGCAGATTGAATACTGCTTCCACCGTCCATCTCCGGTCATGAATCAGTTCTGTCTCTTCCGGGCAGGAAACGGTGACAGTAATCCCTTTTTTCATCGCTTTCGGCATCACCTCGCTCATCGCTTCAGCAAGCGTATCAAGCAACGACTGACGCTTCTGATGCAAAGAGACAAGCCCGGTCTCCAGTCTGGACATCTTTGTCATCGCATCCATCAAAAAATTGATTTTCTCTGTCTGTGCCTCCATCATCGTAAAAAACTGTTTCTTTCTCTCCTCGGAAAGGTTTTTCCGCCCAAGAATTTCTGCAAACATCTTTAAATTTGCTGCCGGAGTTCTCACTTGATGCGCAATATCCGATACCATACTCTGAATCATTTCTTTTTCCTTTTGATTCTCCTCCCGTGTATAGATCATAATTTCATGATACTGTTTCATCCGATCCTGGATCTTTACAGTCAATGTATCATGATACTCCGAAAAACTGATCTCCTCTTTTTCCGCAATCATATCATCCAGCGTGTCTAGCAACTTTTCCGCATGTTTTACAAGCATTTTTCTTAGAAGCATCATTTCCAGCAGGCATACAAAGACTACTGTACATACGATGATCATTGCACCACACGCAAATAGTTGCTGGTTCAGAGGCAGACAGAAAAGAACTGCGATCCCTCCAACTGCAAGCACGAGGGTCAGCACCATCGTTTCACACATTTTATGCCTCATGCCCTTCCCCCCGCGCAAAAAGATATCCCATTCCATAAATGGTCTGAATATATTTATGAGATGTATCCTCGATCTTTTTTCTCAACCTGGTCATATTGACTGTCAGCGTATGCTCATCAATAAAATTTTCATCACAGTCATAAAGTCGTTCCAAAAATACCTGTCTTGTCAGGATCCTCCCCGCATTTTCCACAAAAAGCTTTAATATCCGATATTCATTCGGCGTCAGGAGCAATGTTTCTGTCCCCCTCTGTGCAGTCATTTTGTCAAAATCAATCCGGAGATATCCATCGTCATATTGCCCCTGATCCCTTTTCTCATTTTGTCCTGTACGTTTCAGGATCACCGCAATTTTTCTTTTGAGTATCGATGGAGAAAACGGCTTTGTCACATAATCATCTGCACCGAGATCATAGCCTCCTAACACATCCTCTTCTTCTTTTCTTCCCGTCAAAAACATAACCGGAACGGTATATCGTTTTTTAATCTCCTTGTAAAATGTAAATCCGTTTCCATCTGGAAGATCTACATCCAGCAATAGCAGATCAAATTTTGATGTCTCCAACAACTGTCCCGCCTTCTTCAAAGAGTGTGCTGCAACCGTCAGATAATCTTCCTCCTCCAGTTCAAAGCAAAGCCCGGCAGAAAGTGCAATGTCATCTTCCACAAGTAGTATTTTCTTCATATACCCCTCTCCTCACTCTTCCTTTGTATTTTCCATTTTAAATTTATGTATTTTTATACACTTTTGAAATAATTTTACTATATTCCAGTACTTTTTACAATATTTCAAAAATTATTTTATTACATTGTGTAAAGCATACTAATTTTCATTTTAAATAATAATACAAACCATTCCCCCATTGCTGTCATTGACGATCTTCTGCATGGAATCCTGAAGTTTCACTTGACTTTCATCGGTGATTTTTGTAATCTTCCCACGGATTCCATCTGTGACAAGTTCCTCGATCGATTTGCCGAAAATGTTTGTATTCCAAATTCCCTCTGCTGATGCGCTCGTCTCATTGATATAGCGCACAAGATCCTCTGCCTGTTTCTCACTTCCTACGATTGGTGCAATCTCTGTCTCGATGTTTGCGCGGATCATATGGATAGACGGCGCTTCTGAATGAATTTTTACGCCAAACTTACTGCCCTGTTTGATGATGACTGGTTCTTCCAGATGGATTTCCTCCCTCTTCGGTGTGACAACCCCATATCCTTTGAGGCGCACAGCATCCATCGCATCTTTGACCTGCTCATACTCTTCTTTCATTTGGGCAAGTTTTTTCATCGTTCCAATCAACTCATATTCTCCGCCGATCTTCGTTCCAGTCAGCTCACTAAGAAGTTCATAATAAAATGTCTCTGCCAGTTCCATCCGGATCTTCACCTTTCCGGTATCCATCTGAATCTCATCGATCTTGACCTCTTCAATGTAAGGACTATCAATCTTTGGCAGTCCGTCCGCTGCATTCCGGATTGTCTGAAGCCCCGCCATGATTTCTTTTACATGTACGAGCAGATCTGCCTTGATCTTATGGTCCATCGGCAGCATCTCCACCCATTTTGGTATGTAAAATTCCACCTCTGCAATTGGAAATTCAAATAAAATCTGTCGGATAATATGATGGATGTCATCTTCCCGAAGCTGTTCACAATTGACCGGAAGTGCACTGACTCCATATTTTTCTTCGATAGATGCAGCAAGTTTTTTTGTCTCTTCACTATATGGCTTCTGTGTATTGACAAGCACAATGAACGGTTTCCCGATCGACTGCAGCTCTCGAATTGTCTTTTCCTCCGGTGCAACATAACTATCCCGCTTTAGTTCCCCAAAACTCCCATCCGCCGTCACTACAATCCCGATCGTTGCATGTTCATGGATCACCTTCTTTGTCCCGATGGTCGCAGCTTGTGTAAATGGGATTTCATGGTCAAACCATGGTGTCTTCACCTGCCGCTCCGCATCATTTTCCATATACCCGGTTGCCCCCTCTGCCATATAGCCGACACAGTCGATCAGTCTCACTTTTGCCTTCACATCCTGTGAAAGCTGGATCTCTGCCGCCTCCTTCGGGACAAATTTCGGCTCTGTTGTCATAATCGTCTTCCCTGATGCAGACTGTGGCAGTTCATCTCTCGTCCTCGCCCGACTGTTTGCATCGGTCATATTCGGCAGTACGAGCAAGTCCATAAATCGTTTGATAAAAGTTGATTTTCCAGTACGCACCGGCCCTACAATGCCCAGATAAATTTCCCCATTTGTCCTTGCCTCAATGTCTTTGTATAAATGAAACGTCTCCATAAGAATACCCCCTTGCTATGCTGATACAATCTATGCAAAAAAAGCCAGTTTTAGAATCTCCGCTATTCTATTTATTTTTTTCTTTTTCCTAAAGCATTTTTATGCTATAATATTGCGGAATAACTACAAACGAGGTGAAACATGAATATTTTGACAACATTAAAAAAATCTATCATCGGAGGATTTCTGATCGGCTTTGGCGGAACTGTCTACTTAAATATGGACAATAAGATCGTCGCTGCATTCCTCTTCGGTCTCGGACTGTTTACGATCATCAATTTCGAGTTGAACTTATATACCGGTAAGATCGGCTATCTTTCAAAAGAGAACTGGAGAGAAATACTTCTGACACTGATTGGTAATTTCATCGGTACCAACCTCTTTGCGTTTCTCGTACTTCAGACACGCCTTGCAGGAAAATTAAAAGAAGTAGTTGCTCCGGCCGTGGAACTAAAATTGTCTGACAATCTGTTAAGCACATTCATCCTTGCGATTTTCTGTGGAATCCTGATGTCCATCGCAGTTGGAACCTTTAAAAAGCTTCCAAATATTTTAGGAACACTGGCCGTCTTTTTGTGCGTGGCAGTCTTTATCCTCGCCGGATTTGAACACTGTGTAGCGAACATGTTCTTCTTCGCACTCTCAAGTTCTCCGGCAGACTATCTTCTGACACTGCTCGTGGCAATTGCCGGAAACAGTCTTGGCGGAATCGCATTCTACAGACTGACAAAAATAAAAGAAGCTGAAGTCTAAATAAGTTGATCGCACCTGTGACCGGGCTTTCCCTGGTCAGGTCATCCCTATATCCGGTACAACGAAAAACTCCTTCTCGTCAAGAAATGAATTGCTTTTCATTTTCTTTTGACGAAAAGGAGTTTTATTTTATTCAGGATTCCACTGCTGACTAAAAACAGTTTGAAATCCTTTTTCTCTTTCAATATTCAAATATCTTATGCTTCCCACGGCAGATCCGAATGTTCTGTCTTTCCATCCCGGAGCATCAGTTCTTTTACCGCCTCTGCCGCGCTCTTTCCTTCAAAGAGAACTGCATTGACCTGCTCAATGATCGGCATCTGCACTTCATATTTCTGTGCAAGCTTTACGGCTGCCTTTGTAGAATAGACACCTTCCACAACCATCTGCACTTCATCCATCGCCTGCTGCATCGTCCTTCCCTGACCGATCAGATAACCTGCTTTCCGATTCCGGCTGTGCACACTTGCACAAGTTACAATCAGATCTCCGATTCCGGTCAGTCCGGTGAAGCTCTCGATCTTTCCACCCATCTTCACCCCGAGGCGTGCGATCTCTGCAATTCCTCTCGTGATCAGAGCAGCCTTCGTGTTATCCCCGTATCCAAGTCCATCGGCAATTCCGGCAGCAAGCGCAATGACATTTTTCAGTGAGCCGCCAAGCTCGATCCCGAGAATATCCGGGCTTGTATAGACACGAAAGACTTCATTCATAAACATCTTCTGAAGATATTCGGCAGTCTCTTTTGTACGCGCCCCTACGACACAAGTCGTCGGAAGACATCTTCCGACTTCTTCCGCATGGCTCGGACCGGACAATACCGCCACATCCGCCTGTGGAATTTCCTGCTCAATCTGCTCAGAAAGTGTCATCAGTGTGCTTTCCTCGATTCCCTTTGCCACATTGACGATTTTCTGTCCTTCTTTCACAAACGGAGCCATCTTCTTTGCAGTTGCCCTCGTAAACGGAGAAGGCACCGCAAGCACCATGAAATCCTGATCTGTAATTGCTTCCTGAATCTCATTGGTAAATTTCATCGTCTGCGGAAGTTTCACTCCCGGCAGCTTGCTTTTGTGCTCCCGCTCACGGTCAAGCATCTCCACCTCTGCCTGATCGATCGACCATACCGTCACATCATGCCCGTTTTTATCCAACAGTAATGCAAGTGCTGTCCCCCAGCTTCCTGCGCCCAATACTCCAGCTTTTGCCATAATCAGTCCTCCTGTTTCTTCTTTGCACCAAACTTATTTTCCGTTCCATTTAACAGTCTTTTGATATTTGCCCTATGCTTATAAAATGCAGACAACATTAAAAAGACTGCGATCGCATACATCTCATACAGATGTGCCTGAGAAAGTCCAAATCCTCCGCGCTGTCCATATACAACAACCTCCACAACAAACAGCACAACAATTGTAAGAGATCCCAGAGAAACATATCTGGTAATTCCGACGATTACCCAGAAAACGATTGCCGCGATCAGCATCATCATCGGATTTGTCGCAAAAATCAACCCTGCGGTCGCCGCAATCCCCTTTCCGCCCTTAAATTTTAAATAGAACGGATAGTTGTGTCCGAGCACAGCGCCCATTCCTGCATACATGGAAAGAAGTGCTAATTCCTCTGGGTAAGCCTGACTATAAAGTATATGTACGATCCACACTGCCACCACACATTTTAAGAAATCTCCGAGAAACGTGATCATTCCCGCTTTCCATCCTAATGTCCGCAGTGTGTTTGTCGTTCCGGCGTTACCGCTTCCATGCTGCCTGATGTCAATATGTTTCCATTTTCCATAGAGATATCCCGTCTGCAGCAGCCCGCAGACATATCCTATGATCACACAGACCAAACGTTCCATAATTATCGGTCTTTCTCCTTTCTCTCGCGGATAAAGAATTTTAACGAGGTTCCCTTAAATCCAAATGCCTCGCGGATCTTATTTTCCAGATAGCGTGTGTAAGAGAAGTGCATCAGTTCCTTATCGTTGACAAAAATGACGAAGGTCGGCGGCTTCACTGCCACCTGCGTAATATAGTAAAGTTTTAGTCTCTTTCCTTTATCTGACGGCGGCTGCTGCATCGCAACGGCTTCCATCATAATCTCATTGAGTACTCCGGTCGAAATACGAAGTGTCTGATTCTCCAATACCATATCGATCATATCGAACAGTTTTGGAAGGCGCTGCCCCGTCTTCGCAGACACATACATGATCTCTGCATACGGCATGTATGACAATACCTGACGAACATTCTTTTCATACTCATACATCGTCTTGTCATTTTTCTCAATGGCATCCCATTTATTTACAATAATAATCACACCTTTGCCGCGCTCATGAGCGATTCCGGCAATCTTAGCATCCTGCTCTGTGACACCTTCCACCGCATCGATCACAACTAAGACGACGTCTGCCCGCTCCACAGCTGTCACCGTACGGATAATACTGTATCGTTCCAGTTCTTCTTTGATCTTATTCTTTCTACGAAGTCCTGCTGTGTCGATGAAGACATATTCTTTTCCATTCCATGTAATCTCTGTATCGATGGCATCTCTTGTCGTTCCTGCAATATTGGAAACGATCACACGGTTCTCTCCGACCAGTTTATTGATGATCGAAGATTTTCCCACATTCGGCTTTCCGACAATCGCGATCCGAGGTCTCTCATCCTCTTCTTCCTCTGCAGAATGCTCCGGAAAATGTACAGCGACTGCATCTAGCATATCTCCCAGTCCAAGTCTTGAGGATGCAGAAATCGGGATTGGATCTCCGATTCCCAGATTGTAAAATTCATACACATCTGCCATCAGCTTCTGGAAGCTATCCACCTTATTTACAACTAATACGACCGGCTTTCCAGAACGGCGCAGCATATCTGCCACTTTGGAATCCGAATCCTGAAGTCCTTGTCTGACATCCGTGATAAAGATGATCACATCCGCAGTATCAATCGCAATCTGCGCCTGCTCTCTCATCTGTGCAAGAATGATATCCTTGCTGTCCGGCTCAATCCCGCCTGTGTCAATCAGGGTAAATTCCCGATCAAGCCATGTTACTTCTGCATAAATTCTGTCCCTTGTGACTCCCGGCGTGTCTTTCACGATGGAAATCATCTCTCCTGCCAGCGCATTGAATAATGTAGATTTTCCTACATTCGGTCTTCCTACGATGGCAACTACTGGTTTACTCATAGTTTCACTCCTATATCTGTCTTATTTTGTTATTTTCTTTTGTCTTTGTTCTGACAAGTCACCTATATCTTCTCATCCAGAACTGCTTCGATGAGATCTTGTCCGCTTGATTTTACAATATCTATCTGCACTTGTAAAGCCTCTTTCAGCTGATCTAAGGTAACATCATCAAGAAATACTTCTTCGCCGTTTCTTAACATACAGCACGGCAGAAGCAATCTGCTTCCAAGCGGTCTGCCAGAAAGCTGTGCCTTCAGATCCTGCCCGGTGATCAGTCCCGCTACAGTGATCAGCTCTCCGAAGAAATCATTTCGAATCTCATAGAGATGGACAATCACATTTGGATATTTTGTCTGAAGTGTCTCGATCATTCTTTTTAAATACGGATACGCAAGTTTTCCGGTTGCCAGGGAAATCTCTGTCTCTCTGTCATCCCCGGACAATTTCTCAAATGCCTCCTGAAACTCGTTCTGCAAAAGTCTTGTAGTGCCGACTCCGTTTTCCAGCTGAAGGTAACCGTCGTAACGCTCTTCCTCCGGCATCTCCTCCCCGGCAAGAATGTACCATTCATCTCCTGCATGGATAAAGTGTGTTCCATATTCCTCATAGATTTTCTTCTGCCAACGGTGAATGATCGCAAGCACTTCCTTCGCCTCTTCTTTTGTAAATGGCTCCAACGGATACAGTCCGTCGCGGAATTTTGTCAATCCAACCGGAACGACCGATACACTCTGCAAATGTGGCAGATATGCTGTCATATCACGAATGCTCCGCTCCAGCTCCTCGCCGTCATTGATTCCTTTACAGAGCACGATCTGCCCATTCATCGTGATGCCGCCCTCATAGAGTGTCTGTACCTTCTTCAGTGCATCCCCCGCAAACCGGTTGTGCAGCATCTTACACCGCAGTTCCGGGTTCGTTGTATGAAAGGAAATATTAATCGGCTCCAGATGATACTGTACGATCCGGTCAATATCATGATCACTCATATTTGTCAGCGTGATGTAATTTCCCTGCAGGAAGGAGAGTCTGGAATCATCATCTTTAAAATAAAGTGTCTCTCGCATTCCTTTCGGCATCTGGTCGATGAAGCAGAACATACATTTATTTCTGCAGGAACGATACTCGTCCATCAGCCCCTGCTCAAACTCGATCCCCAAATCTTCCTCATAGTCCTTCTCAATCTCCAGCTCCCACTCTTCTCCGTCCGGCTTCTCGATCAGAAGTACAAGTTCTTCGTCATTTACAAGATAATGGTAATCAAAAACATCCTCTATTTCCTTGTCATTGATACTGATCAGGCAGTCCCCCGGCTCCACGCCAAGTTCCCACGCAATACTTCCGTCCTCCACGGAACGGATGATATGTCTATGTTTCATATTGTCTTCTCCTAATTCTACTACTTCCAAACAAATACCGCCTGTATTTCGTCAAAATTTTTACATCTCTTTCGAAACATGCGTTTTCTGCCATATTTGTTTCTGGCTTCCTTTTATCATACTAGATTTTTAAGGAAAAAGCAATTTTTTACACCTCTTTCTTGCCCCACAGATCAAAAAGTGATATAAATGAAATGTCAATAAATTTTTTAACGGAGGCCATTATGCCAAATATTCAATTATTAGAAAAAACTCTTCCGGCGGCACCGCTTCGCATTGCAGCACTGGAAAGCTGTCTGCCGCTGGCACAAAAAGTCGACGACTACATCGTGACATTCCGGAAAAGTGCCCTGGAATCCATGCAGTCTTCTGCACTTTACGCAAACTACAAAAAGGACAGTTACCTTCTGAAAACTTCCTGCCCGCGTTTCGGCTCAGGAGAAGCAAAAGGAATGATCCACGAATCTGTCCGCGGTGCAGATTTATTTGTCATGGTAGATGTGTGCAATTATAGTCTGACTTATTCTGTCAACGGACATTTAAATCACATGTCCCCGGATGACCATTACCAGGATTTGAAACGTATCATTTCCGCAGCTACCGGAAAGGCGCACCGCATCAATGTGATCATGCCATTCCTCTATGAAAGCCGCCAGCATAAGCGCACAAAGCGAGAGTCTCTTGACTGTGCACTCGGACTGGAAGAACTGATTGATATGGGTGTCAGCAATATTCTCACCTTTGATGCCCACGACCCGCGCGTGCAGAACTCAATCCCACTGAAAGGATTTGACAACTTCAGCCCGGCATATCAGTTCATGAAAGCATTGTTCCGTGCAGAATCCGACTTAAAAGTAGACAAGGATCACCTGATGATCATCAGCCCGGACGAAGGTGCGATGCACAGAGCTGTCTATTTCTCAAACGTGCTCGGCGTAGACATGGGTATGTTCTATAAGAGAAGAGATTACTCTACAGTTGTCAACGGGAAAAATCCGATCGTTGCCCACGAATTCCTCGGAGACGACGTAAGTGGAAAAGACGTGATCATCCTCGACGATATGATTTCTTCCGGAGAAAGTATGTTAGACGTGGCAAAACAATTAAAAGACCGCCACGCAAACCGCGTATTTATCTGCACAACTTTCGGACTTTTCACAGAAGGATTGGGAAAATTTGATGAATACTATGAGAAAGGGTACATCGATCGCGTGATCACGACAAACCTCACTTACCTGCCTGCAGAGGCTTCTGAAAAGCCATATTTTGTTGTGGCAGATATGAGTAAGTTCCTTGCGTTGATCATTGATTCCCTGAATCACGACATTTCCATCGGTTCCGTATTAAATCCAACCGATAAAATCCACAGACTGTTGGAAACTTATAAAAAAAGATAGAGAAACTGTGCAAGTCACAATTTATAAAGTCTACGAGGGAGATAACACAAAGCAATGTGTCTCTCCCTCTTCGTTTTATCTAACTGTCATACTTTTCCATTTATCAATTATTTTTCATACCCACACGGAAAGATGCATTTTATTGTTGCTGTTCGTTCACCTCTTCGTGGTGATACTCCCCTTCAAATACCTCTTCCTGTGGCTGTACTTTTGCTTCCCCAGACTCTGCGGCTCCCGGTGGGAAGGAATAATACTGATGACCATTCTCCAATACGACTCTTCTTGCCTCGGCAAGTTCACTGACTGTCACAAGCTGATATCCCTGCTCCACAAGCTTTGGAATCAACTCCAGTGCAGCATCGATCGTCGTGGAATGAATATCATGCATCAATACGATATCTCCATCTTTCACGGTATTCAGCACACTATCTACCGTCGCTTTTGCATTTTTTGTCTGCCAGTCCAGTGTATCCACGGACCACATAATAAATGGCATTTTCACAGTCTGTTTCAGTGTGTCACTGACTGCCCCATAAGGCGGCCGAAGTGTTGTAGTGCCATTTGCAACAAATCCGTTGATGATTCTGTTCGTACCATCCACCTCGTCTAAAATTCCCGCCGGATCCATCGTAGATAAGTTCGCATGTGTCATCGAATGGTTGGAAAGTTCACATCCCTGCTTTGCCATTCGCTTGATCAACTCCCCGTTGTTCTGTGCATTCTGCCCAAGCATGAAAAAGGTTGCTCGTGAGTTATATTTTTCCAATTGATCCAGCAATTCCCCGGTCCGCTTGCCTGGTCCGTCATCAAATGTCAGTGCAAGCATAGGTTTATTCGGATCAATAGAACTCTCTTCGGATTTCAATTTTCCATCTTTTGCAAATTGATAAGTTTTGACACCAATCCGCAGTTCTCCGGTTACCAGATTTCCTTCCCCGTCAAAATAGTATTTCTCTCCGTCATCTTCTACCCATCCATTTTGCACATAAGTCCCATCCGGCTGCTTAAACTTCTTGCCATCCCACTCGCCATATTTATTTTTTACAGTCAACGTACCATCCTGCGTCTCAAAAAATACGGACTGAGACAGTTCCCCTTCTAGTTTCTTCTGCAAATCATCTGAAAGTTTTATTTTGACCGGAAAGGTTCCTTCTTTTGTCCCGTCCGATTCACATTCCAGCGTGTAGTCTTTCCCCTCTGTCAGACTTTCCATAAACTGCTGTGCCGTATACTGCTCTTTTTCATCTAACGTAGTCTTCATCGCACCTTCCCCATGAATATCCACAGAAAACTTTGGAAGTTCACTGTCCTGGTACATCGTCTCTGACTTCGCCTTCACAGAAATCACTGCCAGTCCACTCTTTTCAGAAGCCGCTGCCGTACTGAAAAGTATGACCGACAGCAGGCAAAGAACTACGATGCTGATCAGTTTCTTTTTAACGCGTTCCCGCTTGCGCGCGCGCTTTATCTGCCTCATAAATTTTGTACCCCCTAAACTTTTGTAACACTTTTTCTCTTTTCAGTATACACAATTTCCCACCAGACTGCAATCGTATTTCCCGCACATTTCATACGCCTTTTCGAAGCAAAAAATACCTTCCATTCCAGACAGCTTTCCGTCCAAAATGAAAGGTATTCTAATTATTCTTCGTTTACTTTTTCTACTTGAATAATTGCAGATTTCTGCATTGGGATACGACAGTTTCTGTTATTTCCAAACTCTACGATCACATCATCGTCTGTGATATCGATCAGTACACCGTAAAATCCACTTGTTGTCAATACTGTATCTCCTACTTCCATAGAAGCAACCATCGCCTGAATTCTCTTCTGCTCTTTTCTCTGCGGGCGGAACAGAAAGAACCACATACCTCCGATCAGTACTGCATACACTAAGATAATGGAAAACATTCCACCAGCTCCACCTGACGCTAATAAACCATTCATACTAAATTCCTCCTACTTCTCAATTAAGCACTATTGCTATGATACACAATTTCTGCTGAGACATCAAGTTATTTTTAGAAATTTTATGATTTGTTTATATCTGTCCGCGTGTGAATCCTTCCAGTTTCTGCTTCTTGTACTCCTTATATCTTCCTTCCTCGATCGCTGTGCGGATTTCTTCCATCATATTGTTATAGAAATACAGATTATGCAGCACGCACAGACGCATACCAAGCATCTCTTTTGCTTTCAGCAAATGGCGGATATAGGCTCTGCTGTATTTGCGGCAGGCCGGACACTGACAACCTTCCTCGATCGGTCTGTCATCCAGCTCATATTTTGCATTGAACAGATTCATCTTTCCATGATTCGTGTAAACATGCCCATGTCTTCCATTTCTACTTGGGTAAACACAATCAAAGAAATCAACACCTCTGTCAACCGCCTCAAGAATATTTGCCGGCGTTCCAACTCCCATCAGATAAGTCGGCTTGTCCTGTGGAAGATATGGAACTGTCGCGTCAATGATCCGATACATGTCTTCATGGGATTCTCCCACTGCCAGTCCTCCGAGCGCATAACCATCCAGATCAAGTTCCGCAATCCGTTTCGCATGTTCGATGCGGATATCTTCATAAATACCACCTTGATTGATTCCAAACAGCATCTGCTGCTTGTTGATCGTATCTTCCAGGCTATTCAGCCTTGCCATCTCTTTTTTACAGCGCTCCAACCAGCGCACCGTGCGATCTACCGAGTGCTGGATATAGTTGCGGTCTGCCACACTGGACGGACATTCATCAAACGCCATCGCAATCGTAGATGCTAAATTGGACTGGATCTGCATACTCTCCTCTGGTCCCATGAAAATTTTCTTTCCATCGATGTGGGAGTGGAAGTATACGCCTTCCTCTTTGATCTTTCGCAATCCTGCAAGAGAAAAGACCTGAAATCCACCTGAATCTGTCAGAATCGGCTTATCCCACACCATAAATTTATGCAGTCCCCCAAGTTTTTTTACTACTTCATCTCCCGGACGCACATGTAGATGATAGGTATTAGAAAGCTCTACCTGCGTCTTAATTCCTTGAAGATCTTCTGTGGAGACAGCACCTTTGATCGCTGCTGCTGTTCCCACATTCATAAATACCGGCGTCTCGATCACACCATGTACTGTTTTCAGTCTTCCTCTTTTGGCAAGACCATCTCTTTTTATTAATTGATACATTCTTTTTCTCCTCTGACTTAATAATGACAAATAACCGGAACTCCTGCACTGATCAAGTTCAGCAGCTGCCCTGCCTTATCAATCGGCATATTGATACATCCATGAGAACCGGCACTCTGATACAGACTGCCCCCAAATGCCGGCTGCCAGTCCGCATCGTGGAATCCGACTCCACTCCAGGTAAACTGCATCCAGTATCTTACTTCTTGTTTATAGATTGGTTCTCCTGTCTCCGGATCGTTCTCTCCGACAAGAATAGACGGACTTTCTTTATAAAGTACATCGTAGACCCCTTCTGGTGTTATCCTGTCCGGCGTCGGAAGTCCTGATACGATATCTGTCTCCAACACTACATTTCCATTCTG
Source organism: Coprococcus sp. HPP0074 (assembly GCF_964238105.1). Taxonomy (NCBI): domain Bacteria; kingdom Bacillati; phylum Bacillota; class Clostridia; order Lachnospirales; family Lachnospiraceae; genus Coprococcus; species Coprococcus sp. HPP0074. The sequence goes on from NZ_CAXSKS010000002.1 coordinate 198,918, forward strand.
GATATACCACATATGCTGAGTAGATAAATCCACTTCTGCATACGTATTGCCCCAGTCTGTCGCACCAAATGACGCAGCACGTTTTTCATAGATAGGCTCTCTCTGTACCGGCTTTCCTCCGGCAATATCTGCCTTCAACTGCTCAATCTCTGCCGGCTCATCAATACTCCATCCGTATGTACCGCCAGATACAGTCGCAGCTTTGCCGGTTGGTGTCGTAAAACTTCTCGTCTTTCCTACTGTATCATATCTGGATGCGAGATCTCTTACATATGCAGAAATCCCATCCGTCGTAAATGTGACATTCATATTCTCGTCGACTGTAATCCACTCTGCAAGCTTTGCCTTGTCAATTCCTTCCGGAGTCGCTCCCATCTGATAAGTGACCGTTCCTCCGAGGTACGAATTCATCTTATCTCTCGCCGCCACAACTTCAGGTGAATCTTCAGTAAATTTTGGCTTAAGGTAGCACCCTTCCTTTTCCAGATCCACCTCATGCTGGAATCCACTGATCTTCTCCTTGATCTTCTGGCGGAAGATTTCCTGATCCAACTGTGTGCCCTCTACCTCTTTTGTAATCACGAATGTATTCCCGTCAAATGTCGGCTTCGCAGATACTGACGGTGTCTGATTCTCCGGCTTCATGCACTGAAGTCCACTGATCAATGCATCTAATGCCGCCTCATCGTACTGGACATCCACTTTCGCCTCTGCGCTTCCCTTTTGGAACAATGCCCGAATCCACAGAAACGCATTCTGATCTTTTACAATCTTCTCCAGTTCTTTCCCAGGAAGATATTCCAGAGAAATATCCTCTCCACTGATCACTTCTGTTCCGCCATCATTTTCCTTCAAGGTAAGTGTATAACCTTGTACCTGCTTCTCCATATAAGACTCTGCTTCTTTTACCGTCTTACCTGAAAAATCATTTCCGTTGATGGTTGTATTAAAATAAAAATGCTTTGTAAAATAGAAAGCAAATCCAAGGTAAACAAGCACTGCCGCTCCAAGAATCCCTCCTGCGATAAACAATACCTTCTTCTTCATCTGCTCTTTCTTCTCGCTGCTTTTGCCATTTTTCTGATGATTCTGCTTTGCTGAATGGCTTCCTGATGAGTTCTTCGCGTTCTGTTTCAGCTGCATCTCAGAAGATCTTCTGCTCTCCTCCCTGTGTTGGGAATTCTTTTTGACAGATTCTTCCTGATGATTTTTCTTCTGCTCATGCTGCTTCTGTCCATGCTGCTTCTGTAGTTCTTTCCGCGCAAGATTCTTTGCCTTTTGTGTCCGTAACTCTTTTGGAAGTTCAGCCGTAAACTGCGCCTTCTGAAGATCAGATCTTTGGGCACGCGGCCGCGGATTCTTTCTTTTCTTTTCTTTCTTCTCTATCTCTTCTATATTCTCCTCATCCGGACCATCATCCAGACGATAGGAGAAGTATTCGATGTCATCTACACGCCCGTCTGCATGTCTGTTCCCAGATCCCTGGCGTCTTCTCTTATCATTCGTGCCGCCCATATAGTATCTATTTCCTTTCTCTAAACAATATCTAGTAAACATTATAATACGTCCCTTTCTAAAAGTACAGTATAAAATAAGCATTGCCACTTTTTTTAACTTCCTATATAATAATGACAAAAGTTTGTAATATTTTTGTCACGAAAGGAGTTTTTATATATGGCTGGTTCCTATTTTGGAAATTCATTCCGCATCACAACCTGGGGAGAATCCCACGGTCCGGCAATCGGTGTCGTCATCGATGGATGTCCTGCCGGACTTGCACTCTCCGCGAAAGAAATCCAGTGCTTTCTCGACCGCAGAAAGCCTGGTCAAAGCCGCTACACGACACAGCGAAACGAATCGGATCAAGTAGAAATCCTCTCCGGTGTATTTGAAGGACGTACGACCGGAACACCAATTTCATTAATTGTTCGCAATCAAGATCAACGCTCCAAAGATTACGGAAATATCGTTTCCTGCTACCGTCCCGGACATGCCGACTTTACTTTTGACAGCAAGTATGGATTCCGTGACTATCGCGGAGGTGGTCGTTCTTCCGGGCGTGAGACGATCGGCCGTGTCGCTGCCGGTGCTATTGCCTCCAAACTGCTCGCAGAAATGGGGATTACTATCATGGCTTACACCAAGTCGATCGGACCTGTTACCGTTCCTACATCTGAATATCATCTGACTGAGATTATGGAAAATGCTCTGTATATGCCTAATAATACATATGCCGGACAGGCAAAAATATACTTAAAAGAATGTATGGAAAAACAGGATTCTTCCGGAGGAGTCGTTGAATGTACCGTTCACGGAATGCCTGCCGGAATCGGTGAGCCTGTTTTTGAAAAGCTCGATGCCGCTCTCGCCAAAGCCGTTATGTCCATCGGTGCTGTCAAAGGTGTGGAGATTGGTGACGGTTTTCAGGCAGCCACTTCTCATGGAAGTATCAACAACGATGCCTTCACCTGCGAAAACGGCTCCATCTCAAAGCTGACAAATCATTCCGGCGGAATCCTCGGAGGAATGAGCGACGGCTCAGACATTGTCCTGCGCGCTGCGTTTAAACCGACACCTTCTATTTCACAAGTACAGCAGACTGTGACAACTACATCTGAGAATATCGATCTTTCCATTCACGGACGCCATGATCCGATCATCGTTCCGCGTGCAGTCGTTGTCGTAGAGTCCATGGTGGCACTCACACTGATCGATCTGTTATTTGCCAACATGAGTTCCAGACTGGATAAGATTCTTTCCTTTTACAAAAGATAAGATCCAAAAGAATCTATAAGCCATTTTTAATAATATTTTTCGTTCGCGTATGATATTCTTTCAGACAATATTATACGCGAACGTTTTGTCTGTCTTTAGTTTAACAAATTTTTTTTACTTTTCTTTTCATTCTTTCTTAATCTTTTCTGAAATTCTTTTCTAAGCCCTATCACCTGCATAACCTATCAAGGCGGATAACCTTCAACAAAGTCTGTTTTTCTTCATTTTCTGATTGACTATTACCTGAAATAGAGTATAATAATATAGGCACATTTGTTTAGAAATAGTAAACTTTTTGTTTATTTATAATAGTACTTATACGTATGGAAAGGATGTCCGTATATATGAATATAGGCAATAAACTCAGGGAATTGCGCATGGAGAAAGGACTTACGCAGGAAGAACTTGCCGATCGGGCAGAACTTTCGAAGGGATTTATCTCCCAGATAGAAAGAGATCTTACCTCCCCTTCGATTGCAACGCTGGTCGATCTACTGCAATGTCTCGGGACAAATCTGAAAGATTTCTTCTCCGATGACTCCGATGATCAGATCGTATTTCCTAAAGAAGATTTCTTTGAAAAAACAGACGCGGAACTTCTCAACACCATCGAATGGATCATCCCGAATGCACAGAAGAATATGATGGAACCAATCCGTGTCACCTTACTCCCCGGAGGCTCCACTTACCCAGACAGACCCCACGAGGGAGAGGAATTCGGATATGTCCTTCAAGGAGTGATCCATATCCATCTCGGGCAGCGGGTATACACGGCCAAAAAGGGAGAGACTTTCTATTTTACCCCGAACTGTGAACATTCGATCAGTGCAGGAAAAAAGACTGGTGCAAAATTTATCTGGGTAAGCACACCACCCAGTTTTTAATTATTTCTAATTGTTTTCATGTACAAAACATCTATTTAACAAAACGAAGGAGGAGTGAGCATATGGCTAACAAATTAATTGATATTGTAAATGTATCAAAATCCTACGGGGACAATCTCGTCCTCGATGAACTCAACTTATATATCAGGGAGAATGAATTTCTGACACTGCTCGGACCGAGCGGATGCGGGAAGACAACTCTACTCCGCATCCTGGGCGGATTTGAGAGCTGTGATTCCGGACACATTATTTTCGACGGAAAAAATATCAATAATGTCCCGCCAAATAAGCGACAGCTAAACACAGTCTTCCAGAAATATGCTCTGTTTTCCCACATGTCCATTGCAGAAAATATTGCATTTGGACTGAAGATCAAAGGGAAATCAAAAGCATATATCAATGACAAAATCCGCTATGCGCTAAAGCTTGTCAACCTCGATGGTTACGAGAACCGTACTCCGGACTCTTTAAGCGGCGGACAGCAGCAGCGGATCGCTATCGCCCGCGCGATCGTCAATGAGCCAAAAGTGCTCCTGCTCGACGAACCTTTAGGCGCTCTCGACTTGAAATTGAGACAGGATATGCAGTATGAGCTGATCCGTCTGAAAAACGAACTCGGAATTACATTTATCTATGTTACCCACGACCAGGAGGAAGCGCTCACAATGTCCGACACCATCGTCGTGATGAATCAGGGATATATCCAGCAGATCGGTACGCCGGAAGATATCTACAACGAACCGGAAAATGCATTTGTCGCTGACTTCATTGGGGAAAGCAATATTCTTCCGGCTGTCATGGTCGAAGATAAACTGGTAAAAATTCTCGGCGTCAATTTCCCATGTGTTGATGTGGGATTTGGAAAAAACAAACCTGTCGATGCTGTGATCCGCCCGGAAGATATTGATCTTGTAAAACCAGAAGAAGGACTTCTCGAGGGAGTCGTGACACACCTGATCTTTAAAGGCGTTCACTATGAGATGGAAGTTTCCGCAAATAACTTTGACTGGCTTGTACATAGTACAGACATGGTTCCGGTCGGCACGACTGTTGGAATCAAAGTAGACCCATTTGATATCCAGATTATGAAAAAGCCAGAATCTGAAGATGAGGAGGCGGTTCCAGTTGAAGAGTAAAAAATTACTTGCCGGACCGTACTTATTCTGGTCGGTATCTTTTATCATCATCCCGCTTCTGATGATCTTCTATTATGGGCTGACAGATCAGGATGGTGCCTTTACCTTTGCAAACCTTGCAAAGATTACAACACCGGAGAACTTAAAAGCGCTCGGACTTGCGCTTCTTTTGTCTCTGATCAGTACTTTAATCTGCCTTGTCATGGCATATCCACTGGCGATGATCCTCGCCTCCATGAATGTCAACCAGACAAGCTTTATTGTATTGATCTTCATCCTTCCGATGTGGATGAATTTTTTGCTCCGCACGCTCGCATGGCAGACTTTATTAGAAAAGAATGGTGTGATCAACAGTATTCTGTCGTTTTTCCACCTGCCGCAGCTTGCGATCATCAACACACCTTATGCGATCATTCTTGGTATGGTCTATAACTTTTTGCCATTTATGGTACTTCCGATCTACAACGTGCTCGTAAAGATTGACAAAGATGTGATCAATGCCGCACGAGATCTCGGCGCAAACAACCGTCAGACCTTCTTTAAAATCATACTGCCATTGACCGTTCCGGGAATCATCAGCGGAATTACCATGGTATTTGTTCCGGCGCTCACAACCTTCGTCATCTCCGATCTTCTTGGTGGAAGTAAAATCCTTCTGATTGGAAATGTCATCGAGCAGGAATTTAAACAAGGAAGCAACTGGCATGTCGGCTCCGGACTTTCACTCGTGCTGATGATCTTCATTATTTTAAGTATGGCTCTCATCGCCAAATATGATAAAGACGGGGAGGGAACTGCATTTTGATTAAAAATACATTACAGAAAATCTACCTGGGGCTTATTTTCATTTTACTTTATGCCCCAATCATTACCCTTGTCGTGCTGTCTTTCAACAATTCCAAGACACGCGCCAAATGGGGGGGCTTTACCGGAAAATGGTACGTTGCCCTTTTTCAGAATGAGCAGATTATGAATGCGCTCTACACAACATTGATCATCGCCCTTCTTTCGGCGCTGATTGCCACACTCATCGGAACCGCCGCCGCGATCGGCATTCAGGCAATGCGAAAAAGAGTCCGTACAGCGATGATGGCTGTCACCAATATCCCGATGCTAAATGCAGATATCGTGACTGGAATTTCCTTAATGCTCTTATTTATCGCATTCCGCTTTTCACTTGGATTTGCAACGATCCTCATGGCACACATTACGTTCAACATTCCTTATGTCATCTTAAGTGTCATGCCAAAATTAAAGCAGACAAACCGTCGGACTTATGAAGCTGCACTGGATCTTGGAGCCTCTCCAATCTATGCATTTTTCAAAGTAGTTTTCCCGGATATCCTTCCGGGTGTCTTCTCGGGATTTCTGCTTGCCTTTACGATGTCCCTTGATGATTTTGTCATCACTCACTTTACAAAAGGACCAGGCGTGGACACACTGTCCACAAAAATTTACAGTGAAGTTCGAAAAGGGATCAAACCGGAGATGTATGCGCTTTCGACCTTGTTGTTTGTATCCGTGCTAATCTTGCTGATTCTCGTCAATGTTTCTCCTTCTTCCAAAGAAGGTAGCACCAGAAAATATGTCAGCAAAAAAAGTAAAGCTGCCCGCTTTGTATTCCGGCGCCTCGTTCCTGCAGTTATGGCAATCGTGATCATCGCCGGAGGATTTTTCTACGGTTCAAAGAGATCCGTCAGTGGTGATAATCAGGTAATTGTCTACAACTGGGGAGAATACCTTGACCCGGAAGTAATCACTATGTTTGAGGAAGAAACCGGCATCTCGGTTGTCTATGAAGAATACGAAACAAACGAAATCATGTATCCAAAAGTGCAGTCCGGCGCCATCGCCTACGATGTTGTCTGCCCATCCGACTATATGATCCAGCGCATGATCGAGAATGACTTGCTCGCAGAAATTAATTTTGATCATATTCCAAATATAAAAAACATTGGCACACAGTATATGGAGCAATCCCGCCAGTTTGATGCAGAAAATAAATATTCTGTTCCGTACTGCTGGGGTACTGTCGGAATCCTCTATAACAAAAAAATGGTTAAGGAACCGATCGACAGCTGGTCTGTCCTCTGGGACGAAACATACAAAGACAATATTTTGATGCAGGACAGTGTCCGCGATGCATTTGCTGTTGCTCTGAAATACCTTGGATATTCTTTAAACTCCACAGACCTAGATGAGCTTGAAGCTGCAAAAGCACTGTTGATCGAACAGAAACCGCTTGTGCAGGCATATGTAATTGACCAGGTCCGCGATAAGATGATCGGAAATGAAGCCGCCATTGGTGTTATCTATTCCGGAGAGGCTATTTATACCCAGCTGGAAAATCCGGATCTGGAATATGTGATTCCAAAAGAGGGCTCCAACGTATGGATCGACTCCTGGGTCATTCCAAAAAATGCAAAGCACAAAGAAAATGCAGAGGCATTTATCAACTTCCTCTGCCGTCCAGACATCGCCAAGATGAACTTTGACTACATCACTTACTCAACACCTAACATAGAAGCAAGAAAACTGATCAAAGATCCTGCAATCCGCAACAGCACTATCGCATTTCCGGATGCTTCTGAATTAGAACGGTGTGAGACATTCCAGTTCCTCGGCGACGAGAACGATGTGCTATACAATGAATTATGGAGGGAGATTAAATCAAAATAATGAAACGGACATTTACCTATCCGATCCATCATGAAATGGCCGGCATGACGATCCAGTCTTTCCTAAAGCAACAGCAGTATTCCAGTCAGGTGATCACGCATTTAAAGCGGACACCTGACGGCATCTGCCGAAACGGTGTCTGGGCACGGGTACACGAAGTGCTGCAAAGTGGAGATCTTCTTACGATTTCCATCGTGGAAGAAACTTCCTCAGAGCACATCGTTCCCGTGCCTCTTCCATTTCCAATCGTATACGAAGACAAAGATCTGCTTGTGATCAATAAACCTTCCGGCATGCCGATTCATCCTTCTCAGGGAAATTATGAGAATACGCTCGCCAATGCTGCTGCTTACTACTTTGCTTCTCAGAACATTCCTTTCACCTACCGCTGTATCAACCGCTTAGACCGGGATACTACCGGGCTTCTGATCATTGCCAAACATATGTACAGCGCTTCTCTTTTGTCCAATATGGTCGCCAGACGAGAGATTCATCGAGAATATCTTGCCGCTGCCACCGGTCTTGTCGAAGAGTCTGGGATGATTGAAGCACCGATTGGGCGGGCAAACGGTTCTACCATCGAGCGCTGTGTCGACTTTGCGCACGGTGATTATGCCTGCACCCATTTTCACCGGCTTGCTTATCAAAATGGGTATTCTCTCGTTTCTCTCAAACTAGAGACCGGGCGCACCCACCAGATCCGTGTTCATATGAAATATATTGGGCATCCGCTTCCGGGAGATTTTCTCTACCATCCAGAGGATCACTGTATAGACCGTCAGGCACTGCACTCTTACCGACTCTCCTTTATCCATCCAATCACAAAACAGTCACTGACCTTCACAGCACCTCTGCCAGAAGATATGCAGGCAATTTTTCAAAAGACCACAACGTAAAAATGAGCGTGACGTAAAATAGATTTCTTATGAAATCCCTTATTTTACGCCACGCTCATTTGCTATAGTTCTATCTTTTTTACATATTCCATCTAAGTGGAAAGATCGTCCGTCGTCAGAAAATCAATCTCCTGATTGGTCCACTCTTGCTTTTCCCAGCTTTCATTGTATGTCCAGACGTTGATACTGATTCCCTTGTCTTTTGCATAGGCTACCATATCGCTGCTGATTCTGGATGCTGCAATCCCACTGTGGGACAATTCTGCCATTTGGTCGATTGTTTCCTGCGTCCCTTCCTCCACCAGATATTTGATACGGATAATCTCAGAACATTCCCGGATCTTCTTTAGCTGATCCAGACTGCCGCTTAGACATACCACGGAATCTTCCATCCCAAGTTCCTGTATTTTTTGCACAAGCGAAATAATATCTTCTACAGAGGTAAACTTAAGATCTAATACAGCATTTGCACCACTTTGTTGACATACTTCCAAAAATTCCTCCATGGTCGGCACCCTTGCATATGGATATGCCCAACTGTTGCTGCCACTGTCAATTGTCAACATCTGGATCTCATCTAAGGTCATCTCCGCAATCACTCCGGTTCCATCGGTCATGCGATCTACAGTTGGATCGTGCATACATACAAATGCCCCATCTGCAGTCCGGTGAATATCTGCCTCAATTCCCCATGCACCACTCTGCGCTGCCAGTTCATAGGCAGGAAGCGTATTTTCCGGTGCCTCAGAACTGTACCCACGATGTGCAATGACCTTTGTTCCACTATTTTTTACTGCAAGTTCTGTCGTCTGTTCCAATGCCTGTTCTATATTCCCTCCAAGCAGCGGTACTGCTTTTTCCACTGTAGTTTCCGGAAGTATCCTTGCCTTCAAGTCTAACGTATAGCTTCTACTATACACAAAGATCCCTGCAGCCACACAGAGGATTGCCCCGGCGGTACATCCGAGAAATATCTTCTGCCTCCGCACCTTTCTGCGCCGCAGTTCCTTCATTCGTTTGAGCTTCTGCTCTCTCAATGTATATTCTGACATGACTGTCACCTGCTATACTTGAAAACATCCGCCGCCGACAAATTCTCGAAGAAGCGAGTTTTTCGGAATATTTTCGCTTCCGACACCGACAAAATACTCGAGGAACTTCAGAAGTCTTTTTGCTTCTGTATACTCTTCACACTCTTTGTCGATACCAAATAAAATCGGCTCTGCATACTGCTTTAACACTGCCAGTTCATAAATCAGCGCAGAGTTAAACATAACATCTGCATCTTCCTGATAAGGGAAAATATTTTCCTCCTCCCCGCGTCTGACAGAAGGCCACATCCGGATTGTCTGTTGGGCAGAAGTTCCCCGCGTTCTCGCATCTCTTACCAGTCTGCGGATCAGACGACCGTCTGTCGTAGGAATCCGGTTGTGCTCATCGATATTTAACTGTGTCAATGCACTGATGTAAATTTTAAATTTATTTTCTGCTGCCAGCTTATAAGTCATCGCATCATTCAGACAGTGGATTCCTTCGATGACAAGGACATCATTTGCCCCAAGCTTTTTCGGCTTTGAAATATATTCTCGCTTTCCAGTCTTAAAATTAAATGTCGGAAGCTGTACTTCCTTTCCTTCCAGAAGATCTGTCATGTCTTGATTAAATTTCTCTAGATCAATCGCCTCCAGACATTCAAAATTGTAGTTACCGTTCTCATCCTTCGGCGTCAGTTCCCGGTCTACAAAATAATTGTCAACCGCGATCGGATGCGGCACAAGCCCATTGACTCTGAGCTGTACAGACAGTCTGTGGGAAAAAGTAGTCTTTCCCGAAGAGGACGGCCCTGCGATCAAAATAAAACGCACTTCCGGTCTGGCTGCGATCTGCGCTGCAATCGAGGCAATCTTACTTTCCTGAAGCGCCTCCTGCACAAGCATCTCCTCAAGGATATCCCCCTTTGTGATAATGTCATTCAGCTCTCCGACCGTCTCAATTCCCTGCATATCTCCCCATCTTGTAGATTCCTTCAACACCTGGAATAATTTATTCTGAGGTACAAACGGCGGCACCTCTTTTGGCGCTGACGCTACCGGCATTTGGATAACAAATCCTTCATCATATAAATGCAGTTCAAAATATTTCAAGTATCTTGTGCTCGGAAGCATATACCCATAGTAGTAATCTTCGAACTCATTCAAACTGTACAGATTCACTTTCGATCCTCTCCGATACTCAAAAAGCTTCTCTTTATCCACCATCCCGTACTGGTGAAAAAGCGCTGTGGCATCCGGTGTCGATACACTTCTCTTTTTAATCGGTATGTCTGCTTCTACGATATCCCGCATACGGATTGTCACCCGGTTTAAGAAATCCTGATTGACGACAACATTCCCCTCTACTTTGCAATAATACCCTTTGCTTACAGAATAGAGGATTCTCACTTTATCTATATTTTCATGCCCTGCCACGTTATAAACAGCCTTCACAAGCAAAAGGCTCATACTCCTTCTGTAAGTCTGGTTTCCAATTGCCTCACCGGTTGTGACAAACTTTAATACACAGTCTTTCTTTAACTTTTTCCCAAGCTCCTGAAGACGGTTGTCTACAAAAACAAGCACAATATCATTTTCATACTCTGCCTGAAAATCTTCTGAAATCTTCTCATAAGTTGTCCCCGCTTCATACTGGCGGAGTACCTTCCCAACCTGAACGGTATATCTCTGTTGTTCCACCTGTTTCCCTTCTTTCTTCTCTGTCATCTTACATTCTATGCTACACAACAGAAAACGGATGACTGATCGGAGCACACTTGATATCCAGTTTTTCAAATCTTTCTTCCAAAAACTTTCTCATGTCCTCTATAAAAATATGTTCCATTCCATAATGCCCGGCATCCATGATCGTAAGTCCCTTCGCCTCAGCATCTATTCCAGAATGATGATCAATATCTCCGGTAATCAGCACCTCTGCTTTCTTTCTGATCGCCTCCCCGATTACACTCTTCCCAGATCCTGGGCAGACCGCCACTCTCTGAATTTTTCTGTCCAAATCCCCAAACACTTTTATGTTCGAAAGGGCAAACCGCTCTTTGACAAGTTCACAGCATTCCCTCACAGTCATCGCACTTGCAAACTGCCCGGATTTGCCGATTCCTTTCTCCGGTTCTTTTGGCTCAGTCTGTTCCAACACCTCTATGGACTGTAAGCCTAGACGGTTGGCCGCAAGATCTGCCATCCGCAGTACATCATAGTTCGTATGCATCGCATAATAGGAAATATCGTGCTGCAGCAATTGTACAACACGATTTCCAATAAAATCCTGATCTGAAATTTTCTTTAACCCCTTAAAAATCAATGGATGATGCGTAATGAGTAAATCTGCCTTCACCCGAACCGCTTCCTGGATTACTTCCTCGGTCACATCCAGCGCAAGATAAACGCTTTTCACCTCTTTGTTGGCTCGTCCGACAAGAAGCCCTACATTATCCCACTCACATGCATACGAAACCGGATATACTTCTTCGATTTTCTCTGTCAATTCCTTACAAAGCATCGCTCTTTCCTCCCGTTTCTTCTATTTCTTTTGCTTTCCCCCAGATTCCCACTGTCCTAAGATTCCTTCTACACATGCAGTCTCCTTCTGCAGTGCTTCTCTTCTCTGGCAAATATGATCACCACTTTTATCGTCCAATTCTCTTAATACCTTTCGCTTCATATCCAGCTCTCTATGAAGAAAGCTTTGGAGTACCGGATGCCTCTGAGAAAGAAGTTCTTTTCCATAACATGCCTCTTCTTTCGTCAGTGTATACGGACTTCCCGGACACACTTTCATGATCGGATAAAATTTGCCTTCCTCCAGCACCATGTCTTCAGCAAGTATTTCATACCCCTGCTCTGCCAAATATTCCCGGACTTTATAAAGTTCCGACTGGGGCTGTAAGATCAGCGCTTTCAAACTTCTTGCTGTCGCACTGCTCTCCTCCAAGATCTTGATCGTCAATGCTCCGCCCATTCCGGCAATAATCGCACAATCTGCCTCTTCTGCCTTTAGCTCTTTCATCCCGTCAGACCTTCTTGTATCGATCTTTTCAGAAAGCTCTGCCGCCTGAATATGTGCTCTTGCGCGGTCAAGCGGTCCGATATTGATATCCATCGCAACTGCTCTCGGACATCTTCCCTCCTGCACAAGTGCGATTGGAATATACCCGTGGTCTGTTCCGATGTCTGCTACAACCATCCCATCATCCACGAGATCTGCCACAGCACGCAGCCGTTCTGATAATTCTGTCATCACTTTTCCTTCCTCTCTAGTCAAGATAATCTCTCAACTTCCGGCTTCTGCTTGGATGACGAAGCTTTCTCAGCGCTTTTGCCTCAATCTGACGAATTCTCTCTCTTGTGACATCAAATTCTTTTCCAACTTCTTCCAGTGTTCTTGCACGTCCATCATTCATACCAAAACGAAGTCTTAACACTTTCTGCTCTCTGTCTGTCAGTGTACTGAGCACTTCATCCAGCTGTTCCTTCAAAAGGGTTGCTGCGGCAGCCTCTGCCGGAACCGGAACATTATCATCCTGAATGAAATCGCCAAGATGACTGTCTTCTTCCTCACCAATCGGTGTTTCCAAAGATACCGGCTCCTGGGAAATCTTAAGAATTTCTCTGACTCTGTCCACCGGCATATCAAGTTCTTTTGCAATCTCCTCCGGAAGCGGTTCTCTTCCAAGTTCCTGAAGCAGTTGTCTGGATACACGGATCAGTTTATTGATCGTCTCTACCATGTGCACCGGGATACGAATCGTTCTCGCCTGATCTGCAATGGCTCTTGTGATTGCCTGACGGATCCACCATGTCGCATAAGTACTGAATTTAAATCCTTTATTGTAGTCAAATTTCTCTACTGCCTTGATCAGACCGAGATTTCCTTCCTGAATCAAATCCAGGAACAGCATTCCTCTTCCAACGTATCTCTTTGCAATGCTGACAACAAGACGGAGGTTTGCCTCTGCAAGACGCTTTTTCGCATCTTCATCGCCTTCTTCCATTCTTCTTGCAAGTTCGATTTCTTCCTCTGCACTTAACAGCGGTACTTTTCCGATTTCTTTCAGATACATCCGGACCGGATCTTCAATGCTGATTCCATCCGGCACTGAGAGGTCGATTTTCTCCATATCCACCTCATCTTCCTCTGTGAGCATGATCTCGATATCATCGTCGTCCTCATCGCCCTCTCCGATTCTAAGCACATCGATATTGCTCGCCTCAAGCGCCTCAAACACCTTATCCATCTGCTCAGAATCCAGTTCCATATCTGAAAAGAAATCATTGATCTCCTGTAATTCCAGAATGCTTTTCTTCTTTTTCCCAAGTGCAATGAGTTCTTTTACTTTCTCAATCAGTTTTAATGTATTTTCTTCCATTCGTGTCTATCCTCCATAATCTGTTTCTATTTTATCCTTAATTGATGGAAATATGCAGTTTTTGCAGATCCTGCACCGCTCTTTTACTCTCCATCAACCGCTGTAATCCCACAATATCGGTCGGTTCTAAATTTCTTGTCGCCGTCTCGATGCTGTTCTCTTTCACACGGATGATTGTCTCTTTGAGTGCTTTCTCCTGCTCACTTTTGGTCGTCAGTTCCCTGATCTTCGTATGGAACAAAGCTGCCACCTCCCGGTGCTCCTCCTCATCTGTGAAGTGGTTCATAATTTTTGCCGGATTGACTTCTCCTTTCTCATACTGCTCATAGAGCAGTAAAGCAACGGTCCGGTAAAGCTCCGTAGTAAAATCTTCCGGCATAATGTATTTCCGGATCATTCCAAACAGAGATTCATCTTCGATCATCCATGTAAGCAGAATCTTTTGCGACTGAAGCATGCCATCTTCTTTTTGCTGTTCTTTTGCATGTGTCGTCCGCGGTCTTGCCACCGGTGACGCCATCCCCGACTGCACCGCCGCTTTCGCCACTAATTTCCGCAGACTATCATATCCGATATGGTAAGCTTCTGCCACGGCATCGATATAGTTGTTGCGTTCAATTTCCTCTTCGAACTGCGCCAGCCTCTTTGCCGCCTCATAGTAGAACTCTGTCTTTCCTTCCGGAGTATGCATATCATACTGTCGCTCCAAAATCTCCAGGCTGAACATAAATCCATTGCGTGCCTTTCCAATCCGCTGTTCAAATGCTTCTGCACCAAGATTTTTAATAAATTCATCGGGATCTTTATATGGGTCCATACGGATCACTTTTGCACTGATCCCGGCTTCCTTTAAGATCGGCACTGCCCTAAGAGCTGCTTTCGTACCAGCCTCATCACTGTCGTAAGTCAGATAGACTTCACTGACATACCGCTTGATCAGAGAGGCATGTCCCGCTGTCAGCGCTGTTCCAAGCGAGGCAACCGCATTGGTAAATCCTGCCTGGTGAAGTGAGATCACATCCATATAGCCCTCGCAGATCAGAAAATATGGTTTTCGCGATGTGCGCGCCCGATGCAATCCATAAAGATTCCGGCTCTTATCAAAGATCAGTGTCTCCGGCGAGTTGAGATATTTCGGTTTCCCATCCCCCATGACTCTCCCGCCAAAACCGATGACACGGTTGTTCGCATCCATGATTGGAAACATGACACGGTTCCAAAATTTATCATAGATTCCGTGTTTCTCATCCGTATTGATCAGTCCCGCCTGCCGGATCAGATCGTCTGAATATCCCTTTTCCCTGAGAAATTTATACAGATCATCGCTGTATTTATTGGAATATCCAAGTCCGAACTGTGTGATCGTTGTATCGGTAAGCCCTCTGTCTGTCAGATAACGGTAAGCATGTTCTCCGTTTTTCCCTTTTAACTGTGAGTAAAAATACCGTGCCGCAAGCTTATTCATCTCCAGAAGTGTATTCTTTAGGTTCGCTTTCTCTTTTGCTTCCTTAGAGTATTCCATTTCCGGAAGTTCCACTCCCGCGCGCTCCGCAAGCATTTTTAATGCTTCCACAAACGAGTAATTCTCATATTCCATAATAAATGTAAAGACATTGCCCCCTGCCCCACAGCCGAAGCAGTAGTACATCTGTTTATCCCTGCTCACAGAAAACGACGGGGACTTCTCACTGTGAAATGGACAAAGTCCAAAATAAGAACTTCCCTTTTTCTGCAATTTCACATAGCTGGAAATCACATCTACAATATCATTTTTCATGCGGACTTCTTCCACGATGTCTTCTGAATAATACATGATTTCCCCCTTTCCAAAACTGTCTCAAAATCCTTACGTTATAAATATTCGACAAAACTTTCTCATTTCCTTTAAATTTTCCAAGATTCTGGAATAAAAATTTCCTGATACTGCTTTACGGCATATAAATCAGTCATACCCGCAATAAAATCACAGACATTTTGCTCTTTCTTGCCTTCTCCTCGTTCGATTCTGTCTCTATATTTTTCCGGTAGTTCTGAAATATGCTCTATGTAATACATATAGAGCTGCTCCACAAGGTGTACTGCTTTCTTCTCCTCTGCTTTTGCTCTGGAATTCTGATAGACTTCCGCAAACATAAACTTCCGAAGCTCCGCAGTTGCCTCCCCAATCTCCGGCGACATCCTAATCTCCGGGCAGTCCATACTCTGCGTGATCACGTCATGGATCATTGCATTCATCCTCTGTCTCGGTGAGGCTCCGAGTGTCTTGCGAAGCTCCTTTGGGATTCTCTCCTCTGTCAGAATTCCTCCGCGGATCGCATCGTCTGTATCGTGTGCAATGTAGGCTATTTTATCTGACAATCTGACAATCTGGCCCTCCAGAGTGGATGGTCGTCCTGCAGTCTTATGATTTAAGATGCCATCCCTCACTTCCTTTGTAAGATTAAGGCCTTGTCCCTGATTTTCCAACACTTCCACGACCCGGACACTCTGCTCATTGTGTCGGAATCCGTTCGGGCACACGCGGTTCAGCGCCCGCTCTCCGGCATGTCCATACGGCGTGTGTCCAAGATCATGTCCAAGCGCGATCGCCTCCGTCAGGTCTTCATTGAGCCGCAGTGCCTTGGCGATCGTCCGGGCATTCTGTGATACTTCCAACGTATGTGTCAGCCTCGTCCGGTAATGATCTCCTTTCGGCATCAAAAATACCTGCGTTTTCTGCTTTAGTCGCCGAAACGCCTTACAATGTAAGATCCGATCCCGGTCTCTTTGATATACTGGACGGATATCGCATGGAATCTCCTCTCTGTCACGGCCTTTGGAGTTTACACTCATCGCTGCATAAGGACTTAAATATTCTAGTTCTCTTTGTTCCATCTGCTCCCTGATCGTCATCTGTCCACCTTCTTATCTGCTTTCTAATCTTTTCTCGATTGCTTCGATCACTGCCTCCAGCACTTTGATCCTCGCATAGTATTTACAGTTTCCTTCCACGATCACCCAAGGTGCTTCCGGCGTAGATGTACGGATCAGCATCTCATTAACCGCCTCCTCATAGGCATCCCATTTGTCTCTGTTGCGCCAGTCTTCCTCTGTGATCTTCCACTGTTTTTCCGGATTTTTCTGCCGCTCTTCAAACCGCTTTCTCTGTTCCTCTTTGTCAATCTGCATCCAAAACTTCAGTACGATCGCACCGGACTGTACAAACTGTGCCTCCATGTCATTGATCTCTTTGAATGCTCTCTGCCACTCCTTCTTCGTACAGAACCCTTCAATCCGCTCTACCATCACCCTTCCATACCATGTCCGATCATATACCGCCACATGTCCTTTCTTCGGCACATTCTTCCAGAACCGCCAGAGATAATGGTGCGCCTTCTCATAGTCATTTGGTGCAGCGGTCGTATTCACTGTAAATCCTCTCGGATCCATTTTTTCCGTCAGGCGTTTGATCGCCCCTCCTTTTCCTCCGGCATCCCATCCTTCAAATCCGATGATCACTGGAATCTGTCTACGGTACAGTTCCCCGTGCAACTTCTTGATTTTCTTTTGCAGTTTCTTTTTCTTCTTATGGTATTCTTTCTCCGTATAGCTTTTTGTCAGATCCACTTTCGCAAGCACCGATTCCTCTAACTCTCGGTTTTCCCACGTTTCTGTCTCTTCCGTCTCTTGTGAAATTTCTCGCCCGGCTTCCGCCTTCTTCTCGGCAACCGCTTCCTTGAGCGCTTCGATCACAGTCGTGTAGATCTTAACCGTTGCGAATCTGCGGTCTGTCGCCTCCACGATCGTCCACGGTGCGTAGTCTGTATCCGTTCTCTGCAGCGCCTCCTCGATCATTCGGACATAGCTATCGTACTTTTCATTTTTCTCCCAATCTTCCCGTGACACCCTCCATGCAGTCTCCTTTGACTCCAGAAGTTTCTCAAACCGCTTTTTCTGTTCTTTCTGATCGATTGCGAGAAACAATTTAATCATCACAGTTCCACTGGCGGTCAGCTGTTCTTCAAAAGAACAGATTGCCGCATAGGAATCTTCCACCTCCTCCTTCTCTGTGTTTCCCGAAAAACGATCCGCAAGTACTCTCCGGTACCAACTCGTATCGTAAATCGCAATCTTTCCATTTTCCGGTGTCTTGATCCAGAACCTTCGAAGGAATGGATATTTCTGTTCTTCCTCTGTCTCTCCAGTGATTGCATGAACACGGAACCCTCTTGGATCCAGCGCCTGTATGAGTTTTCCAATCTGGACGCCCTTCCCCGACGCTCCGAATCCTTCCAGTACGATCATCACAGGAATCTTATATGCATGGCATTCCCTCTGTAACCTGCCAAGTTCCAGTTCCAGTGCTTCCATCTTCTCGCGGTAGGATTGTTTTTCCAGTTTCTTTGTCAAATCAATTTTCTCCAACATACAAGCTTCCTCCTCATACTGTTATTTATTTGTACTGTGCAGACAGATTATTCAGAAAAAGAAGCGAAAAGGAACTATACATCTCTGTACAATTCCTTTCTCTTTCACTCCTCTCTTCCCATCATCTGCCACGAGCCTTTATCACAGTTTTTTGTTCTGTAATATGATAAAAAGGCATTTACAGCTACCTGTAAATGCCTGACATGCAGGAGATGGGACTTGAACCCACACGATCGCATTGATCACAAGATCCTTAGTCTTGCTCGTCTGCCAGTTCCGACACTCCTGCATCTCGCATATGTATTCACTTTTGAGCAATCTCATACGCTCCGAACGTACCCCGGTCACTTGAAACAGCAATGCAGGAGATGGGACTTGAACCCACACGATCGCATTGATCACAAGATCCTTAGTCTTGCTCGTCTGCCAATTCCGACACTCCTGCATGTCAACTTCTCTATGTCCGTCGTACAAACGATATATTACCATCCATCAGAACAAATGTCAACACTTTTTTCAATTTTTTATTCAATTTAAGTAATTTCTCCTTTTCCTCTGATGTACATCCAGCTTTCCCTCCTTTTTGCAGACTTTGCTCCAAACACTCGATTACGAAAATAGTCGCAAAAATTTTTTTATTTTTCATCCTCCTCTTTACAACAAAACAATGTTATGTTAATATCTACTCATAGCAAAACAATGTTTTATTAAAATCTTTTTAGTAACACATTATTTTATTAAAATTTTGATATAACTGATTCTAACAGGAGGTGCTATATGGACATTTCTCAAAAAGAGCTTTCAAAAAAAGACCTTTTAAAAACAACCGGAATTTCCTACGGACAGCTCTATCGCTGGAAACGGGAAGGCCTGATTCCAGAAGAATGGTTCGTGAAAAGACCCAGTCCGACCGGTCAGGAGACTTTCTTTCCAAAAGAACAGATTTTAAAACGAGTGCAGGCAATCCAGACTTTGAAAGACCGCTACTCTCTCGAGGAACTTGCAAAGCTTCTCTCCCCGGAAATTACAAACCGTGTTTTCACAGAAGAGGAACTAGAATGTTTCACAGAGATTGATATCCGTGTTGCAGCAGATTTCATGGACGTTCTTAACAAAGATACCTTTACCTTTATCGAAGTACTCGTGATGATCACCCTTTGCAGGTGGAAGGAACAAAATCTGATCCAGGAACATGAACTATACGATCTGATTCCAAATGTAGCCACGACTGCCGCAAATATCACAGAGATTAAGACCTTTTTTCTGCTTCTTGCGGTAAATGAAGCACATTATGGTCTGTTTCTTCTCAATCCTTCCCCGGAAGGATCACTCTTGCTTGACGAGCGGATCAAAGTCGTCTGCCAGATTTCTCTCCAGGAACTCTGCCATGAGATCAAACTCAAATACAAAGACACCTTTTCTTTTACATTCGATGAAGAGACTGTCAAAAACAGTTAAATTTTTTATCACTTTTCAACAGCATTTTTCAAGCAGTATTTAACGCTGCTCAAAGAAGGAGGAAATTTTTATGAAGACGGATACTAAAATCAGCGGTTCCGGAAAAATCGGACAGGGAGAATATAACTTGATCAAGATCAGCGGCAGCGGCGCAATTGAAGGTCCAGTAACCTTTGAAACTTTCAAAGTCAGCGGCTCCTGTAAAGTATGTCCGGATGCGACACTGGAAGGAAATGAGATGCACATCAGCGGATCCATTCATTCTCAAAGTGAAATTAAGGTAAATACACTGCATGTCAGCGGTTCTCTTCATTCTGAAAACGATATGAAAGTCCGTTCTCTCAAAGCCAGTGGTTCCTGCCACCTGCAGGGGAAAATTTATGCAGATGAAATTTATGTTTCTGGTTCTTTGAAAAACTCAGAAGAAGTCAATGCTGATATCGTCGAGATTCGTGGCATGGCAACTTTAAATGACTTGTTCGGAGAACAGATTACTTTTATTCCCGAAAACTGCAACAGCTTTAACTTCTTTCGTTTTGCAAAACATCGGAAACTCAGCAACGTAAAAAATATTGAGTGTACAACCCTGGAAGCCGGATGTCTGCAGTGTGACACGATCAGCGCTGAAAATATTCTCCTGACAGACGGCTGTGTCGTAAATCATATCCAGTGCGATGGTACGCTTTCCTATGACAGCACTTGTCAGATTGGCACTGTGGAAGGAAACTGTGCACAGAAATTATTATCCTAATCCAGTATCACACCCGCTATCTCTACAGAAAAACTTTTTATCCCAACGCTTGACAAAAGCCAAAACAAGCCTTACAGGAAAGCAATTTCTTCCTCTGCAAGGCTTGTTTTTACTTACTTTTCTCTACAATGTATTCAATTCTTCTGCTACCTGATGCAGATTTTCCCGGATTGAAATTTTCTGTGGACAGACTTTCTCACATTTTCCGCATCGGATACAATGATCTGCCTTCGCTTTTTCATCCATTCCAGACCATTTTTTCTTCGTCTGTTCTGTATTTTGGTATACTGCCTGATCGTTCCAGATTCTGAAATTTCCCGGAATATCTACTCCCGCCGGACATGGCATACAGTAAGCACAACCGGTGCATCCGTTCTTCACACGCGATTTCAAAGTATCCGCTGTGTTCTCGATCAACTTCTGTTCCTTCTCTGATAACGGCTCAAATGTCTCAAAAATACTAAGATTATCTTCCACTTGTCCCATCGTACTCATACCGCTTAAGATGACTTTTACATTTGGAAGTGTTCCGACAAATCGAAGCGCCCACGATGCAATACTCGCCTGTGCCCGCTCCTTTGTCAACTGTTCTTCAATCTCTGTCGGAAGAGATGCAAGCATTCCTCCTTTGACCGGTTCCATAACAATGACCGGAATGCCTTTCTCCTCTGCCAAATGATATCCTTTCATTCCAGCCTGGATTTCTGTATCCATATAATTGAGCTGAATCTGACAAAAATCCCATGGATAATAATTTAGAATCTCCTCAAATACTTCATAATCATCATGGAAGGAAAATCCAAGATAACGGATCTTTCCTGCCGCACGCATTTCTTCCAGATATGGTACGATCCCAAGCGCTTTTACCTTCTCAAATTTTGCACGGTCAAGCGCATGAAGCAGATAAAAATCTACATAATCTTTGTGCAGACGTTCCATCTGTTCCTCAAAAACCTTTTTCGCATCCTCCAGTGTATCCAGCTTCCAGATTGGCAGCTTTGTCGCAAGATAGTAAGAATCACGGTCATATTTTTCCAGCACTCTCCCCACGAAAGGTTCACTGTCCCCATTGTGATACGGATATGCTGTATCAATGTAATTGACACCCGCTGCGATTGCCCGGTCGATCATGTTCTCTGCTTCTGCCTCGTCAATCTTCTGATCCGCTGTCAATGGAAATCTCATACATCCAAATCCAAGAAGTGACGTTTGGATCCCCAATTTTTCAAATGCTCTTTTTTCCATAAAAATCCCTTCCTTTTCTACTGCTGTATATCATTACTGTTACTCTTTTGCCCTGACTGCCCAGCGCATTTTAGTAGAACGAGCGCGGCTGTTCCTTGTGCACTCCTCCGCTGAAGGACGGATGACATCCTGAGCGATCTCGCTGTAAATCCCTGCTCGCTTCAGCTCTTTGAAAGCCTTCTTTACGATCCGGTCTTCCCCTGAATGAAATGTAAGGATCGCCACCCTTCCGCCCGGTGCCAGTGCCGCCGGCAATTTCTCCATAAATGCATAGAGTACCTCAAACTCACTGTTCACATCAATCCGAAGCGCCTGAAATGTTCTCTGGCACGATTTCTTTACCGCTTCTTTCTGCTCCCGCTCCGGCAGGAAAGATAACGCCTCTTCAATCGCTTTCTGAAGTTGGATCGTCGTCTCCACCGGCTCTCCTTTTCTTAACTTTTCCATCACTGTGGCCGCAATCTCCTCTGCATAAGGCTCATCGGAATTTTCCCACAACATTCCTGCCAGTTCTTCTTCTGTCACCTCTTTGAGACGCTCCGCAGCCGATACCCCTTTCTGTGGATTCAGCCGAAGGTCAAGCGGTCCTTCCTTCTTATAGGTAAATCCTCTCTCCGGATTGTCAATCTGCATAGAAGACACTCCAAGATCTGCGAGGACGAAATCAAACGGACCTGCTTCTCTGGCAATCTGATCAATGTCCGCAAAATTCATCTGCCGGATGGTCAAAATCTCTTCTCCATATCCCGCTTTCTCCAATCGCTCTTTTGTCTTGACTGACTCAATCGGATCTACATCAAGCGCATATAGATGCCCCTGTCCCTGCAGACACTTTAACATTTCCTTTGTATGTCCACCATATCCCAGTGTGGCATCCAGTCCTTTCTGCCCCGGCTGGATCTGGAGAAAATCCAAGATCTCCTTCACACAGATAGAAATGTGCATCCCGACCGGAGTCCCTCCTTTTTGAATGACTTTCTCGATCGTCTCCGGATATTTCTCCGGCTGAAGCTCCTTATATTTCTCCTGATAGCTGCGCGGATGTGTCCCTTTATATCGAACGCGGCGCTTATGTTGCTTTTGTTCTGTCTGATTCTTCGGCACAGTAGTCTCTGCCTGAATCTCCTCCAGAGATTCTCTGTCATTTCTATCCTGGTCTTTCATATCCTACCTTCTCTTCCTTTTTTGTTTTTCCAATAGCAGCTGCAACGCAATCTTTTTACTGGATTTCTAACACCTGATAATCTTTCGCTTCGACAGCCTCTTTTAAAATATCAGACGACACATCTCCACTCAAAGTCACAACTGCAGTCCCTGTTTCATGACTTACAACCGCTTCCTCTACTCCCTGGATCGCCTCCAGCGTCTTTTTCACTGTCGCCTCACAATGTCCGCACATCATTCCTTCGATTTTCATTGTTTTCTGCATGGTCAATTCCTCCTCTTTTCTCTGTTTTTTATGTCTGTTTCTCTTTTTATCTTTTCTGGCATCTTCCAAATGGAACAAATTCAGCCGGAGCGCATTCGTCACGACGCAGAAGCTGGAAAGACTCATTGCCGCCGCTCCGAACATCGGATTTAGCTTCCATCCAAACAGCGGATACCATACACCTGCTGCGAGAGGAATTCCGATCACATTATAGAAAAATGCCCAGAATAGATTCTCATGAATATTTCTCAATGTGGATCTGCTAAGCCGGATTGCTGCCGGAACATCACTCAGTCTGCTCTTCATCAGCACCACATCTGCTGCATCAATCGCCACATCTGTTCCTGCACCGATCGCCATTCCGATATCCGCTCTCGTAAGCGCCGGAGCATCATTGATCCCATCTCCTACCATAGCAACTTTTCCATTCTTTTTCAATGCCCGAATGGTACTTTCTTTTCCTTCCGGCAAAACTCCTGCAATGACTTCATCCACACCGGCCTGTTTCCCGATCGCCTTGGCAGTCCGTTCATTGTCTCCAGTCAGCATGACAACATGGATTCCCATGTTCTGTAATTCCCGAATTGCCTGCGGGCTGTCTTCCTTGATTACATCTGCTACCGCGATCACTCCTGCTAACTTTCCTTCTTTTGCAAAGAATAACGGCGTTTTTCCTTCCTCTGCAAACGCTTCTGCCGTCTGTTTTATCTGTACCGGCACGTCTGCCTGCTCTCGGATAAAATTCAGATTCCCTCCGGCAAGGGGCACTCCTTCCCATATTCCAGTCAATCCATTCCCCGGCACTGCCTGAAATTCTTTGACCGAAACCGTTTCCACTGTACCCTCTTCCTGTGCTCTCTGCACGATCGCATGTGCCAGTGGATGTTCGCTTTTTTGTTCCAGTGCATAGGCAATCTGAAGAAGTTCTTTCTCTGTCATCCCATCTGCCGGAAGAAGATCTGTCACCTCTGGTTTTCCACTTGTGATTGTTCCAGTCTTGTCCAGTGCGACAATTTCTGTTTTCCCGGTCTCTTCCAGAGAAACTGCCGTTTTAAACAAAATTCCATGTTTTGCACCCATTCCGTTTCCGACCATGATCGCCACCGGAGTCGCAAGGCCAAGCGCACATGGGCAGCTGATGACAAGCACTGCGATTCCTCTTGCCAGTGCAAAGCCAACACTCTGTCCTGCCAAAAGCCATACAACGACAGTGATCGCCGCAACCGCCATGACGATCGGGACAAACACGCCCGACACTTTATCTGCTACTTTGGCGATTGGAGCCTTTGTCGCTGCCGCATCACTGACCATCTGAATGATCTGGGAAAGCGTCGTATCTTCGCCGACTCTTGTGGCCTCACATTTCAGGAAACCAGACTGATTCATCGTCGCAGCAGACACCAAATCTCCTTCTTTTTTATCTGCCGGGATGCTTTCTCCTGTGAGCGCTGCCTCATTCACCGCACTGTTCCCTTCAAGCACGATCCCATCTACCGGTATATTTTCACCGGGTCTTACAAGAAATACATCTCCCTTTTTTACTTGTTCAATGGAAACCGTTTCTTCTGTTCCGTTGCGCAGCACAACTGCATGTTTCGGTGCAAGGCGCATCAACCCTTTGAGTGCGTCTGTAGTCTTCCCTTTGGATCTGGCCTCAAGCATCTTTCCGACTGTGATGAGCGCCAGGATCATTGTTGCTGACTCAAAGTAAAATTCATGCATGTACCCCATCACCTGCTCCATATCTCCACGAAGCTGTGCTTCTGTCATCGCAAAGAGTGCATAGGTACTATACACAAATGAAGCACCGGAGCCGAGTGCCACAAGTGTGTCCATATTCGGAGCCAGATGCCACAATCCTTTGAATCCACTGACAAAAAACTTCTGATTGACAATCATGACCGCAATCGTAAGCAGCATCTGGAGCAATCCCATCGCCACATGATTCTCTGCCAGTATTTTCGGAACCGGCCATCCCCACATCATATGCCCCATCGAAAAGTACATCAGCACTACAAGAAATCCTAAGGATGCAATCAACCTTCTCTTTAAAACAGGAGTTTCCCTGTCTTTCAGCAGTTCTTCCTCCTTGTTTTTCGCTATCCCATTTGCTCCCTCTTTGCCATCTTGCTGTTTCCCGTTCTTTGTTGCTGCGCCATATCCTGCTGTCTCCACCGCCGCAATCACAGCAGCCGGATCTGCACTTCCTTCCACTCCCATGGAGTTTGTCAAAAGACTCACCGAACACGCTGTTACTCCGGGTACGTTCGCCACTGCCTTCTCTACCCGCGCACTGCACGCTGCACAGCTCATTCCTGTGACCGTGTATTGTTCCATTCTCTGCCCTCCTACTTCATAAGCTTCTGCAGTACCCCTACAAGCTCATCAATCGTCTCTTCTTTTCCTTCTCTGATATCTTCCGCCACACAACTGCGGATATGATTTGCAAGAAGCACTTTATTGAAACTATTCAGCGCTGCGTTGACTGCCGATACTTGAATCAAAATATCTGTACAGTAGACATCTTCCTCTACCATTCGCTTGATTCCCCGTACCTGTCCTTCAATTCTGCTTAACCGATTGACCAGGTCACGATATTCCTTCTCTGCACGTTCTTTCTTTTTATGACAACATTGTTTTTGTTCTTCCATCATCATCTCTCCTTTTCCAATCAAATATACACTTCTATCCGCTGTATTTTTCACTTTTCCTATCATTTTCTTTTATTGACTAAGAATGGTTAGAAGTATCTTTACACTCGCATTATATACCCTTGCCGGGTATATTGCAAGTATTTTTTTGATTTCTTGTCTGAAAGAATTTAATGCCCATTTTCTCTGCTGATACAACAGCTGAGGTACAACAAAAAGAGCGATTGCTTTTCACATTCTCATGCTTTGCAATCGCTCATAATACTTTTCTATTTTGCTTTTTCATTACCGCTTAATTGTTTTCTTACAACAAATATAACGAGGAAAAATCCTGCCATCGAAATTATAACAGTAACTCTGAAAATATTGTTCACACCTGCTTGTACATTATTTGCACTCATTCCATAAACAACTCCGTTGATTGCTGCCGCAAATAAAGTGGAGAGTGAATTTACAAAAGTAACCAATGCCGTTCCGACTCCAAGATCTTTTTGCGGAAGTACTGATTGCGCTACCGGTGTCACAGACACAGAGCGGAAACTTTCTGCGATTCCGGTAATTCCAATGCAAATCAGATACACAATAAATGGTGTGGACGCAGTTGTAAAACCAAGCGGAATAAACGGAAGTGCTGCAAGTCCTGTGGCAATCGCCATCGCTTTCCAGTTATTTGCCGCTTTCTTTCCAATCCACACACCGGCAATTGTTGGAAGTACCATCGTCAGAATTGTTCTCGGAAGCTGAAGAGAACCTGCTGCCGCAGCAGACACTCCCATAACATCCTATACAGCCAACGGCACATAAGCGCTCATCGCTGTCTGATAAAAATAGCATACAAATCCAACCGCCAAAAGTGTTGTAAATTTTCTGTTTTTAAATAAATACATTGGTACGATCGGTTCTGCTGCCTTATTTTCCATTTTTACAAAAATAATTCCTGCAACGACTGTGACTGCAAACCCTGCCAAAACTTTCAGATTTCCCCATCCGATCAGCGGACCATAATTCATTGCCAGACAGAATCCGCTAAGTAAAACGGCCAGACAAACAATTCCCGAAAAGTCAATCTCAACTTTATCTTTCTTCTTGTTTGGCAGAGAAGTTCCAATCAATACAACCCCAATTAAAAGCGGAATCGCCGGAACCATCAAGGCAAATCTTAAAAAACCTGCATCTGCAAGTCCCCCTAATAAGATTCCCCCTCCAAAACTTCCTACCGCAATAGCGCTTGCGAGATATCCCATTGCTTTTGGAACATCTTTTGACTCATTGATCTCCCGCATCAGAATATACGGTGCTGCGGTAAATGCTCCCTGTGCAGCTCCAAGCAGCAGACGGAAGATTGCAAATGGAAGAATCGAGTGTACAAGACTCATGCCGATTCCGCATGCAGCACAAATGATTCCTGAAATCACTACAATATTTCTTCTCCCGAATAAATCACCAAGTTTTCCTCCGATCGGCGTCATAATCGCCAACCCCAGCGATGCAAAAATTGTCAACAGAGAATAATACTGTGATGCATGCATTTCTGCCAATATTGGTCCCTGAATGACAAAAAAAACAACTCCAAAAACAGTAACCGAAAACATCAGACACACGCATCCAATGATTACCGCATTTTTCTTTCCCTTCGTAAGAGGGATCATTACCTTTTCTTCCGACATGCGTTTTTTCTCCTTTACTGATTGTTCTTCAACCACTCACTTGCACAATATGCAAACGCACCTGCTCCAAACAGAAGTGCCTCTTCATTAAATTGTACTTCCGGACTATGGCTTACTCCTGCTTCGCGATCTGCAAATCCTCCTGCCAGGAACATATAAACACCCGGTACACGCTCTGTAATCTCTGCAAAATCGTCAGAAGCACTTGATTTTACTCCTGGAACAGAATATTTATTCGGTACCGGTACCTGATCTAAATATCCCAGCATTTCATCTGCCAATTTCTGATTACAGATTAGCGGAGGAACTTCTGACAGCATTTCTATTTCCGCTTCTACATGGAACATTTCCGCAGTTTTATTCACAATTTCTTTCATTCTTGTCACCAGAAGCTTTCTCATCTCTCTGGACATTGTGCGAATGCTTCCTTCCATCACTGCCGTATCCGGAATAATATTAAAAACAGTTCCTGCCTGCATATGACCAATTGTCAATGTACACGTTTCTGCCGGATCACACTCCAGCGCCACAACTTCCTGAAGAGCCTCATAAATCTTCACTGCAGCATTCAAAGGATCTTTTGCCAGATGTGGATATGCACCGTGTGCCCCTGCACCGGCAATCTTAATTCGGAATCCATCACAGGATGCCATTGTCGCACCATCTTTATTGAAGAAATACCCTCCCGGAGGTCCCCCCGGTCCAATGTGGAAGGACAATGCAGCGTCCACTTCTGGATTTTGCAAAACGCCTGCGGCAATCATATCTTTTCCGCCTTTAAAAATTTCTTCCGCAGGTTCAAACACAATTTTTACTCTTCCTTCCAACTCCTCTTCCTGCTCTTTTAACATTCGTGCAGCTGTCAACAGCATCGCCGAATTAAGATCATGTCCGCAAGTATGTGCTTCTGTCCCTGTCGGACAAGCAAACGGAAGTCCACTCCGTTCTTCCATCGGCAATGCATCCATGTCCGCTTTCAAAAGAATGACTTTCCCTTTTGTCTTTTTGCCAACCATCGCCACAACACCATGTCCACATTCCTGCGGTTCCATTCCATATTCTCTTAATTTCTCCATGATGTACTTCTTTGTTCTTGGCAACTCCAGCCCCACTTCGGCATTTTGATGAAGATACCTTCGGTTTTCCACCGTTTCTTCCTGTAATTCTGCTGCTCTCTTAAAAAAATCCATATCCTGACCTCCTCATTTTTATTATATCTTTTTAGAAGATATAAAGAATATTTATAGAATACTTATGGAATACTTTGTATGTTGAATTGTATCAGTATTTTCTATATAAGTCAATATTTTTTGTTGATTTTTACATCTGTATTCTTCTCTCATTTTTCAAAACAGTCTTGCACTCCAATTTCCTATCTTGTAAAATAAAGCATAGGACATTTCCTTTTCTAGGAGATGTAACTTTTTACATCACCTCATTTTTACACTTCAAAAACGAAAGGATTTCCATGATGAACAAGCGAAAAATTATTATTATCACAAGTAAGTTTCTGCACGTTTTCGTACAGCACATAATTGATGAACTTCCTCTCGACTGCGATGTGGAAATCGTAGAATACAAGTGCTTTCAAGATATCAAACAGATCTATCAACAATATGAATCTACCTCTGATGGTTTTATGTTAAGCGGAAAAGCAGCGCTTGCCGCTTTGGAAAAAGCACTTCCTGATCATAGGAAACCCGCGGTTTCTTTCGGTTCCGATCTGGTTTCTATGTATCGACTGCTGTTAAAACATTTTGTGGAACAAAGAACTCTCCGCACAGACCGGGTAATTTTTGATTTTCTTCTCCCAATTCAGGAAAACGCTACCGTTTCATATTTTCTCCATGATATGGATTTTCCAAGTACCAATACTGCAGTAGACAACTGGCTTGCAACTCTGGACATTGGCAGGCTCTCCTCCATCGAAGAAGAAACTTCCCAGAAAATAATCCGACTATGGGAACAAAATCAGTTTGATCTTCTAATCTGCCAATACAGCAGCATTATTCCGGTTCTAGAACAGCATAACATCCCTTATATCTATTGCTATCCGGAAAAAGAAGTCTTTCAATCACTGGTAGAAACACTTCTTGCACAAATTGAACTGTCTTTCTTCCGCGAAAACCTCCCTGCTGCAATTACCATCTCTGGAACTTCCTCAGAGATTGGTGAAAAAGACCGCGCTCAGTTAAAGACTGCGTTGTATGCTTTAAAAGCTGAACTTGCGCTGGATATGATTTTTCAGGAAACACCAACCGGCTTCCAGTTATTTACAAGTGCCAAATATATTAACTACTTAACTGACCACTTTCAGACTTCCTTTCTGAGCGTCCGATTAAAAGAGGACTACGGCTTCCCGGTATCAGTCGGATATGGAATCGGGAAAAATATCACAGAAGCCCGCAGTCACGCGGAGGCCGCCTTAAAGGAATCGTTCTATGCCAAAGGCAGTTTTGTCATTGATGAAAATGGGAATCTAATCGGCCCCCTTAACCGCAGCCACTGCGTTACAATCCAGAAAACCATGTCCGAGCAGCTATACCGGATTGCCGAACAATGTAAATTATCTACTCTGACCATTCAAAAATTAAATACCATCCTTCAAATTACCGGGACAAATAAGATGACCTCTCAGGATCTCTCAGAACACCTCGGTGTCACCTTAAGAAATGCCAACCGTATTTTAAATCAGTTGGAAAAAGGAGGTGCTGCCACTATGGTATACAGTCATTCTTCCACCTCCAAAGGACGACCTGTAAAAGTTTATGAACTTCATTTTAACTCTGAAACATTATGATTTCATACAAAAATAAGGACACCTAATGGTGTCCTTACATTTTTATCGTATTCATTCATTTTTGAATCCTGACCGGTTCTTTTTTGAAAGACTTAAAACAGTTTATTTCCCTGCTTCCTTATCTTTCGGCAAGATCACATTCAGCAAGATTGCAGCAATCGTTGTCACAACAACCGGAGATTTTCCAAATACTGTTGTGACCCATGCTGGAAGCTGTGCCAGCGCATCCGAACACTGTGTGATTCCCATACCGAGTGCAACCGAAAGTCCTACGATCGAAGTATTGCGATAGGTCAGCGGCTGCTGTACCACTAACTTGATTCCGGTCATGGCGATGGACGCAAATACCGAAATGGTCGCTCCTCCAAGTACACACTGCGGAATCGTTGTAAGAAGCGCCGAGAACTTTGGAACAAATCCTGCCAGCAGGATAATCCCTGCTGCAAGTCCTAACACTACACGGTTTACTACCTTCGTTGTTGCCACGATTCCAACATTCTGGCTGAACGTCGCAGTTGGCAACCCTCCAAAGAAAGAACCTAAAATATTCGTAATTCCATATCCAATGATTCCCCCTGAAAGCTCCTTGTCTGTAGGTTCTCTGTCCAATCCTCCCCCACTTGTGGCAGAAAGATCTCCGATGGCCTGCACTGAGTTAATAATGAAAAGAATCACCAGAGTCATAACTGCCGACGTTTCAAATTTCATTCCAAAATACATCGGTCTTGGAATCTGAAAAATCCCTGCACCCTGCACTGCTGAAAAATCAATCATACCAAAAAATCCAGATATGATATATCCGACAATCATTCCGATCAGAATGGATGCCAGCTTCAGGATTCCTTTTGCAAAATGATTAAGTGCTACAACCACAGCCAGTGTAAGAAATGCCACAAGCCAGTTCTGCCATGCCCCATAGTTTGGGGAAGACTGTCCGCCCGCCATGTATTTCACTGCAGTCGGATAGAGCGACAGACCGATTGTAAAGACAACCGTTCCGGTGATCAAAGGCGGGAACAACTTCCTTAATTTTGTCACAAAGATTCCAACAAAGATCGCCACAACTCCTCCGATCA
Organism: Coprococcus sp. HPP0074; assembly: GCF_964238105.1. Taxonomy (NCBI): domain Bacteria; kingdom Bacillati; phylum Bacillota; class Clostridia; order Lachnospirales; family Lachnospiraceae; genus Coprococcus; species Coprococcus sp. HPP0074. The sequence continues at coordinate 230,191 of NZ_CAXSKS010000002.1, forward strand.
ACTGTGCTCCAAGAATCGTAGCAATATCAAAATTACCAACGATCGCCTGCATACTTGGCAGATAAGCAAAACTCACCCCCATAATCACCGGAAGTCCTGAACCGATTCTGCCTCCAAGCGGGAACAGCTGAATCAGTGTGGAAACCGCCGCGATGAACAATGCTGCCTGGACAAAGATTACTTTGTCACCCTCATTTAGCCCTGCCATCTCTGCAATCACGATGGCTGGTGTCACACACCCTACGATCATCGCTACTACGTGCTGAAGTGCAAGCGGAAACGCCTGTGTCAATTTAGGAACACCGTTCAGCTCAAATACAGATGCGTACTTCTTTTCTGTTTTCATTTGTAGTTTTCTCCTTCCATTCGCTTACAAACGTGCTTTTCAAACCTTCTTACGACAGGTTTTGACAGGCAAAATAGCTCTGATTTTTTCACCCATACAGCAACTTAGAGCGTACCCGGATATCCGGACGCGCTCCGTAAGCATGAATGCTGTTTCTTTTTTATCTTCATTATAAAAAATACGCCATGCAGTTGTCAATGTTCCTTTTTCATATTTTACATATTTTCAGATCCATTATCCTTTGGATCTTTCATCTGTATTTTTCTGTTTTGCATTCTGAAGTGCGCTAAGTAGTTCCTCATACACTTTGGCAAACAACTCCGGACTATCTTTGTATGTATAATTATTTGTAAAAACGCTTCCCAGCAGTCTGTCATGAGCTGTTTCATCCACTTTCCTTAACATCTGCCACAATGCAGCATCTTCTGCACCACGCCGCTGTGCCTCCAGACGCATTCCCATCCTTGGTCCTTCCTCCCCAGGATAGATGAGGAAAGAATCTCCACACGGAAAATTCGTGCCGATTCCCGTATGGTTCGGGCAACTCGTTCCCTCATAGGGATTCATCTCCCCTGGAAATTGATTCAGTCCCCAGTGAAGGAATCCGGAAATCCGATTTTTTGCGCATCCCCAGAACAGCATTCTGCCTTTGAGCAATGCAAAATCGAGAAATCTGTTCAGCCAATGTCCTTCCGGTCCACAGCAGACATACGTCCATACAGTTTCTCCAAGACGGATCAATGTGTCAAACTCTTCCTTTTTCTTCTCATATCCGGCAGTACCCGGAACCCAGATATCAATTCCACCTCTGAATTCTGCCGAATCCACTGCTTCAATGATCCGGATCCCCGGAATATATTTTCTTAAAATTCCGGCTGCAAGATAATACTGTCTCTTGCGTGCTTCCAATACTTCCTGCGTCTGATAATGAATGTCTGGTTCATCGTGGATATGGAACAATACTCGTTTCTCCCATCCATGTTTTGTCAGATAGTTTGCAAGACTTTTTACAAAGGTCACAGTCAGTTCATACCCTTCCAGTGTCTCAAATGGAACCTCTTTCGCCATCGCACATGTAAAATGTTCTGTATACATATCCGGCATGCCATCCGACTTTTTCCCTCGATCAAGCAGCACTCCAAGTTCCATATACTGCATTCCCGCTTCAAAAAATGCTTCAATCTCTGATGTCAGATATTCAAAATCAAACTGATACGGCTTTCTTGCAGTCACACACTTCTCATTCAACTGAATAAAAAACACATTCTGGTGCATCCGCCGCATCGTCTGAATATATTTTCGAAGCATTTGCAAATACTCTTCCGAGCCTTTTTCCACCCCATGGAAACGGCAGATTGCCTCCTCGGAAAACCAGTTCGTGACCCAAAATGTATTTTCCGGTATCCTCACATCATAGATCTGCACAGTGACTCGAAGCTGATAGATTCCTTCTGCCATCTTTGCCGTCATCACAACAGAATATTCTCCTGCTTCCAGCTCTTTCTCCGGACAGATGCAAAAGTAAACTGCCGCTCTTCTGTCATTTTCACTTTTCCTCGCCGGAATCTTCCCGGTCTGCTGTTCTTTCAGGCAATCATAGACGAAAAACGGCGCCTTTCTTGTCGCGTATGCCGGTGTTTCTTTCTGCTCCTCCACAAGTACCATCGCTCCGCCTTGATTTTCTCCATCTCCGGTATTGTATTCCACCGGCACTGCAATCATTTCATACCACTCTGCATAAAATCCATCACCTTCGAAATCCATCTGGATCTCATCACCTGTCGTATCCAGCAAAAGCTGAATTCCCTGCTTTCCATTTTTCGGCATTACCACCCGGATAGACTCCGGCAGTGTCTCTGAAACACTGTCCGGATATAAAAATTCTTCCTTTTCTGTCAGGACACCCTGATATTTCTTACCCATGTTTTTCCCTTTCCTGTTCCTTATCTGTCTCAATTTTTTGCCTTTTACTGAACAGGCACAAACGTCCACTCATCGTTTGCATCCTCGTTTTTCTCATAACTCCACTGGACAATCGGTGCACCTTCTTCCAAAGAAGCATTTTCTACACACAATGCTTTTCCACTAAGCGCCGACATCAGTTTCCATGTCCCGCTCTCTGTTGGAACCAGATACCATCTCTGATTAGTTCCTCCATGATAAGGATATGCCACGACCGGATTCCCATTTGATGTCACTCCGGAATCCGCAGTCAGATCCACATAGGTTCCATCTGCCATATTCTGTATACTCCATGTCTGATCTGCATTCTGTGTCAACGTCCACTTGGTACTGTCACTTCCACTCTCTGCCGAAGATTGTCTCAACTGAATTCCTTTCTGATCGCCGGAAAGATCCAGCACTTTTTTGCTTTCCTGATTGACGATCTGATAGGTTCCACTTTCCGGAAGCCCTGCAAAATCACTGTCATAGTAAGTTCTTACATAATCTACGAGAAATTCTCCCGGAAGATACTGTTCCTCTGGCGCACCTAGATGTCCCTCCAGACTGAGCACCATGTGGCGGGAAAGTTCTACAAAAGAATCCTCTCTGCTTGTCTTCTCCCATGCAAGCTGTCCGTCAAAATAGAACCGCATCTTTCCCTCTCTCCGCTCAAGTGCATAAGTATGATAGTCTGCACTGATATCTTCCAGGCCAGTCTTCCACCCATTTGTACCTCTCTGCAGATGGAGAGACGGACTCTGGTTCCACGTATGAATCGTACTTGTCATTTTTGTATAATCAAATGTTTCCATAATATCAATTTCCGGATTCGGATTCAGCTCAAAGCTCAATGGGGAAGACTGCATCCAGATTGCACTGAGTACATTCGCCTTTTTGTCTAATGCTTTCGCACGTACTTCTACATAGCTTGCAGTTCCCGGAACATCGAATTTTGATTCCACCGCTCCTGCCGTATAAGCCTTTCCGTTATAGTCCTGCTTTTTCGCTGTGAGTACAAGATTTCCATCTCGCACAGATACATTTTCCGGACAAAACGCAAGATCTGTTGTGACATCATACCAGATTCCGTTTGTCCATTTGTTCTCATCCAGACAGTCTCCATCAAACTCATCGGAAGAAGCCGGAAGCAACGTCCAGTTTCCTCCTTCCGGCGGCGCTGCCTGTACTTCTGCTCCTCCAAATCCATATGCAATTCCACAAGCTCCCACAGCGATCGCTGCAATTTTCTTGAATTCACTTCTTTTCTTATACATATGACGTCCCCTTTCTCATACGAAAATACTAGAACTATTATCCTTTCACACCAGATGCGACAATACTTTGTTTTAACTGTTTTGAGAACAAAATCGAAAGCAGGATCACTGGCGTTATCGTCACGACCGCAAGTCCCATCAGCGCATTTTGTTTTGTCGCCACGTTGTTAGAAATATTATACAGTGCCACGTTTAATGTCCAAAGTTTCTGATCTTCTGTGACCAGCCATGCCCAAAAGAAATCATTCCAGTTTCCAATAAAGGTCTGCAGCGCAATGAGCGAAATGATCGGCTTAGACAGTGGCATACAGATTCTTGTATAGAGGTAGAAGCTTCCCGCGCCGTCAAGCTCTGCCGCCTCAAAATAACTTCCCGGAATCTGATCAAAAAATCCTTTGTACAGGTACACATAAAATCCATACGGGTACAAGAACGGAAGGAGCAACGCTGCATAGTTGTTATAAGCTCCCATTTCTCTATACATGATCAACTGCGGAAGCATAATGCTTGCAAATGGCACCATCATTCCACCGAGGAAAAATAACAGTACGAACTGTCCTGCTCTCTTGGAAAGTTTCCTGCTGATGACAAATGCACATACCGAACACAGGATCACCTGCGAAACCATTGCGAATCCGATGACGATGATACTGTTGAATACAAATGTCATAAATCCAAAGTTTTGTACTGCTTCACTTTCTGGATAAATATATGCCGGCATCTGTAAGTAGTATTTAAAGCTCTCCAGATTCAGAAAATTTTTCACTTTGTCTCCAACGCTTACAAGCTCTCCGGTTGTCTGATATTTTTCGTCCATAATCTTTGCGACTTTCTCAGAGAACTTTGTCCCAAATCCTTCCGGTGCTTTTTCAGACACTCCGTTCATATCAAATTCATAGCCAATGGAATCACATGCCCGGATGTAGCGATCCCCGTGGAGAAGTACTTTTGTCTTGATCGCAGTTCCTTTATAAATTCCATAATCCTTTTCCATCTGCAGTTTCATCTGGTGTGCTCTCGAGTAAAATACCGTCTCTCCGTCTTTCACTCCGTACACTTTAATTTCCATAATAGAATCTTCCTGCATCTTCTGGCTGACTCCAAACATGGTCACAATATTATCCTGCAGCATTTTGTCCTTTAATTCCTTCTCGTCTCCTTTGACCTCAGAATAATCTAACACGACCGATAAGCTATTTGCTGCATCCGGAAGCAGTTTCGGCGGTATCTCGTATATTTTTTTGTTATCTTTCATCGCGCTGGAAACTGCAAAAATCATCGGATACAACATCGCTGCCGCAAAGATCAGTGACACGACTACTGCAACAATTTTCAGCCCGCGCTCAGATTTTCCAAGCTTCATTTTTGTTCTATGCTTTGTTTTCTTCATCTTCTCTGCCTCCTACTCCTTCTCCATTTTTTCAAAACGCATCTGGATCATCGTCATTGCTGCGATCACGAGCAACAGGATCACAGAAGCCGCAGAACCTCTGCCATAATTCAGATCTTGATTGAATGCATTGTAAATGAAGATTCCCTGTGTAGTCGATGCCCCACTTGGACCTCCTGAAGCATACATATAAGGTACATCCAAAAGCTGCATCGTAGTGATCACACACATGATCAGCTGGATAAATACCATAAAGGAAATGTTCGGTAATATAATATGTATGATTCTTCCAAATCCGGTACATCCATCAAGCGCCGCCGACTCCATAATATCCGTGGAAACTCCCTGGATTGCTGACAGGTAAAGCAACACTGTCAATCCACCTCCGAGCACTCCCGGAAAGATGATACAAAATTTGACCAGATTTGGATCACTGAGCCATGTCTGCGGCTGACCTCCAAAAAACTTCACGATCTGGTTTGCCACACCGTAGTCCGGATGCCAGATCCATTTCCATATAATTACGTTTACAGAAGTCGGAATCAATGCCGGGAGAATATAAAGTGTCGTCAGACATTTCTTCAACCGCACCAACTCATTTAAAAGAAGCGCCTGGATCAGTGGGATCAAAAAGCACATACACAGCTGTAATGCGAGCAGAATAAATGTATTCTTCCAGGAATCCCAGTATCCCTGCATCTGGAAAATATCTACATAATTCTGGAAACCAACAAATTTCCCTGGCTGGTTGATTGGATCGTAGTTAAATAATGAAATGAAAAATGCACTGAAAATCGGATAATATTTCAGCCATACTGTGCACGCCATCGGAATGAACAAAATACACCAAGGCGTCACTTTTTTTCGAAACTGATAACTGCCTGCTCTGTTTTTTTTCTGCGGACTTTTTTTCATCAGTATTACCTCCCTTGTGTTTTCTCCCTAAAAGTATATCGTTATTTTGTCTAAAATAGAATGTCTGAACCTAACGACGATGTCACCGTTCTTAAAGTCTTCCCGCACCTTTTTTCCTGCCCGCTGTCAAATTCGTCCATATCTTAAAAAATGTGACGTTTTTCGTTAGTTCTGGTTCGTTTCTTTTTCCCTGCAAATCTGTTATGATAAATCCATCAACAAAACGAAGTCAAAGGAGGACTTGATTATGAAGAAGAAACTGATCGCTTCTGTTCTCTGCCTTTCTATGGCTGCCGCTTCTCTTGCAGGCTGCGGCGGATCTGATGGAAATAAAGCAGATACATCCGGAAGCAAAGACAAAGAAAGCAGCAAAGGGAAGGTTGAGCTTACTATCTGGGACACAAGCCGTAACAAAGATGACTGGTACACTTCTATGGAGAAAAAATTTCTTGAGGAACACCCGGATATCACTTTGAATAAAGTTGTCAAAGAAGGTGATCCTGGAAATGAATTTTATCAGGCAGTCGCATCTGGAACTGCACCGGATCTGGTAAACTGTTCCTTTACAATGATGGACTCCTATATGTCCGCCGGAATCTTAGAGCCTCTGAACAAATATACAGATGAGTGGGATGAATGGGGTGACTTTACAAAAGAATATGTCGATATGTTCACAAAAGACGGAAATGTCTACGGCATTCCTAACCTTGTAGCACCAATGCTTTTTGCTTATAATAAGACTTTATTTGAAGAAGCTGGAATCAACGAACCACCAAAAACATGGGATGAAGCTCTTGAGGCAGCTAAGAAGATCAACGATCCAGACAATCAGGTAACCGGATATGCAACACTTGCCGCTGAATGGACGGAATGGTTCTTCCAGTATTATGTATGGCAGGCAGGCGGAGATCTCACAAAGGAAAATGAAGACGGAACTGCCGAACTTACTTTCACAGATCCAGCTGTCATCCAGGCTGCTGAATATTATCAAAAATTAAAGAGTGAAGGAGTTCTCCAGAGCGATCTTACTTTAAAATTCAATGACCTTGTGAAAAACTTTGGTATGGGAAAAATCGGTATGATGCCGTTTGCAGGAGACTGGGTGTCTGAGGCGATCACAAATGGAATCGATCCAGATGATATCGGACTTTGCCTTCCACCAGTAGGACCTTCCGGCGAACAGACAACTGCAATCGCAGGAGACTGCTATGTGATCAATGCAAAAACAGATCAGGCAAAAAAAGATGCTGCATGGGAATACATCAGCTATATGACTGGAAAAGAATACCGCTCTTCTTACTTTGAAAACCTTGCAACTAAAGGTGCTCCAAACCCGGTGATCATTCCTAGAGATGACATGAGTATTACAGACTTCTATGAATTCCCGGAAGAATACGCAGAAGTGCTTGAATCTGCAAAATCCATCGGACGTCTGGAATTCTACGGAAAAGCAGACTTTGGAACTTATGTTGACAAAGCTGTACAAAAGATTCTGACAGATCCAAGTGCAGACCCGGAAAAAGAATTCTCAGAAGCACAGAGCCTCTGTGAAAAAGAAGCATTGGAAAAATTCAACGAAGCAAATAAAAAATAATCAAAAAAGTCCTGTCAAACAGTAACCACCGTTTGGCAGGACTTTTTTCTTTGGAAAAATCCACACACACTCTTTTTTCTGCAACTATGCTGTTTCTAGCGTTCTCTGCACTCTCTTGGTGTCATCCCGGTAAAGTGCTTAAATGCTTTGCTAAAAGACCTCGGATTGTCATATCCGACCATCCCGCATATCTCAATGATCTTATATTCCGAATCTCTCAACAATTCCTGCGCCTTCTGCATGCGCACCTCCGTCAAATATTCCACAAAATTTTCTCCAGTTTTTTCTTTGAACAGACGGCTCAAATAGTTTGGGTGCATATAAAACTGCTCTGCGAGCATATTCAGGCTGATATTTTCATTGTAATGCTGTCGGATAAAGCTCTGCATTTCAGAGATGACTCCGCCTCCTACATTTTGATGATCTGCCTGTCCGATACATTCCATGATCCATTCCAGATAAGATTCCATATAGCGAAGCACCTCCTGTCCCTCTGCACAGAGCAGTAACTGTTTTAGCGCCTCATTTAAGCGATCATGCAGACTGGACTCCTCCATCCCGATTTCCTTTAAATATCCATTGACTTCTATGACGATCCGGATACATATGGTCTGCAGTTTCAGCACATCCATCTGCTTTTCCTTCTCGAGCTCTTTTAACATCTTCTCCATCCATTTTGCCGCATCGCTGCGCTCTTCCGGTGTATGTAACTTCTGTAAAAAGGCTGTGATCAGTTTTGGCACCTCCACCGCCTCCTCCGCGTAGAGCGTCTCAATATTTTTATAGAAGATAATATTTTTCTTCGTGTCTGCCAGAAGGTATCTCATTGCGCTCTCTGTCTCTTTCCAGGCCTCTGAAAGTCCGTAAATCCCTTTCTTTTCCTTGCTGACCGCAAGCGCCCAGTGCTTTTCTTCACTGCATACCTGCTCTGACACTGACACAAAATAATTCAGCTGCTCTTTTGTTTGAAACGGAATCACTGCAAAAAGCGATCGGTTCCCACTATCTAGTACAATGGTCTCCGGGATCACCGCCAGAATCCGATCCTTCATCAATTTTTTCTGTACTTGAACCTCATCGGTATCTGCTGTCCTCTCTGTCATAAAAATGGATACCCCATACCAGTTTTCCAATTCTGGAAGTCCATATTTCTCTATATCAGCACTGGCATATCCTCTCGCGATTGACAACAGCAAACCTTCCATCTGTCTTGTATGATCAAGCCTTTCTTCCACTAGTTTATTGAGCTTTGTCCGCATCCTATCAAGGAACTGTTCGACTTCCCGCAGATTCACCGGTTTCGTCAGATACTCCACTGCGCCATAACGCATTGCTTCCTTTGCATAATCAAAATCACTGTATCCGCTTAAGATTACACACTGTGTATCAAACTTCTGTTCTCTGATTTCTCTTAACAGATCAATCCCCGACTTCTCCGGCATCCGGATATCCGTAAACACTACATCAATATGCATTTTTCTGAGGATCAAAAGCGCTTCGTCTACGCTTGTAGCAATTGCCGCCACTTCAAATCCATGTTCCTTCCACTTCACAAACTGTGCCATTCCGCGGCACACAATCTCTTCATCATCTACAATCAGAACCTGATAGATCATCTTCCTTCTCCTCTCCGGACAGATTTTTCATATTTTCAGAATATTTTCGGATCGGAAGGATGATTTCTACCTCTGTTCCCTCTCCCTGTCTGCTTTCCATCTGGATTCCATACTCTTCTCCATAGAACAGACGGATCCTCTGATTGACATTTGCCATTCCGATATTTTTACCAGACTGAATCTCCTCATCAATCTGTTTCTGCAATTGTTTCTGTTCTTCTTCTGTCATTCCTTTTCCGTTATCTTTCACTACAATTTTTAATTTTTCTTCCCAATTTGTCACAAGGATTTCAATCTGACATCCTTTTGCTGCATCATTAAATCCATGGACCACTGCATTTTCCATGATCGGCTGAAGCATAAACTGTGGAATATAACAATCTCTTACATCCGGTTCTATGCTGACACTTAATTCGATCTTATCCTGATGACGGAAATTGATTACTTCCAGATATACATTCGCATGTTCCAATCCTTCTGACAGCGGGATTGTATTTCCGCCTGTGCGCATTCCCATCCGGCAGAGTTTGCTAAACTGCTCAATCATCCTCGTCACTCTGCTCTCTCCGTTTGCCTCATACATCGCCTCCCAACGAATAATGTCAAGTGTATTGTACAAAAAATGGGGATTGATCTGCATCAGCATCGCATCTAACTGCGCATTTTTCCAGCTAAGCTGAAGCTTCTGCCGTCGGATCTCAGACAGGTATACCTGTTCGATCAACTGGTTTGTCCTGTCTGCCATATCATTAAACCGTTCTCCCAGCACAGTGATCTCATCATTTCCACTGATTGGATAACGCACCGTCCACTTTCCCTTTCCCGCTTTATCCATCACCTTGATCAATTGACGGATGGGATCAGAAATACTGCATGTGACATAATAAGAAACGGCAAAGCATGCAAGTACCACACAGATCAACACAAAAATACAGACATTTCTCGTCTGATAAGTCCCCTCCAGGAGTCTGTCCATATTTCCCAGATACACAACAGACATATCTGTCCCCGGTATGTTTTCATAGGCAAACAGGACATCTCTTTCCTCGATTCTTTTTCTCACGGAATCTTTCTGTTTCTCTTTCATATCCTCAAAAATCGTCTTATCCTTCGGAAAAGACGGCGCATAGATACTTGGGGCAAACCCCTGAACCACGCTGTCCTTTCCGGTAAGAAACATGTTGCCTTCCGGACCTCCCTCATATCCATCTGCTGCCGCTTCAAAAGCTTCTATATTGATATTAATAAAAAGAACCCCTAGAAATTCTCTCGTATATGGATCATAAACAGCAACCCCCAGTGTCACTATACTTCCAAATCCATACACACTCTGCTCGTTTTCATAAAACGTCTCACTTTGTCCTGCATCCTCAAACCAAACCGGATATCCATGTTTTTCCTGCGGCTCCTGATAATATGTCTTATTATAAAACTCTGTCAGATTCCTTATCGTTCCTCCCCTGCGATATCCATTTTCCTCCATCATATGATACTGTCTCCCGGGTGTCACAAACTGTACATTTTTGATATGTTTTCTCTGACGGCTCATAGTATACAACTTCTCCTCGATCAGCGCAATGTTGTCTTCTTTTCCCTTCTCACCGTTCTGATCCGCCTCGGCATTTTCCACAGCAGCCTGCAAGACTCTTGCATCATCATAAAACTGAAGCGCAACATCTTCATATTCCCGCATAATATCTTCCATCTTCAAACAGATGTTTTGCACCTGCATCGCCGCATTCTGCTTCAGATTCCAGATAATCTCTTTTGAATACTTGTCAAAACTAAAAAAAGTGATAAATGCCGCTGCCCCAAGCAACAATCCGAGAAAAGAAAGATTCAGCCGCTTAAAAATACTTTCCTTTCTCAAGATTCTTTTAATAAATTCATTCCATTTCAAGCAGATGTGCTTCCACTGTTTCATGGCATATCCTCTCTATTGATCCGCCCACCGGATAATCTGCTCCCGCTCCTCTTTGACAGAAGAACCGTGGATCGGAAGTCCTTCTTTGATCTCTGCCCCGGCTGCAAGCCGTTTGATATCTTTCTCACTTCTTCCCATCTTGCTTCCTTCATTTGTGCAGAATGGATAAATCGTCTTTCCTGTAAAATCATTGTTCTCCAAAAAAGTCCAGACTGGCATCGGCATTGTTCCGCACCAGTTTGGGTAGCCAATATATATTGTATCATAGGCAGAAATGGATTTTTCTTCCTTAAGCTTCGGTCTTGCATCCTCAGACAATTCCTTTTTGGAAACTTCTACACATGCTCTATACGCAAAAGGATATCCTGTCTCTGACTCAATTTCAAACAACTCTGCATGCTTATGTGCTGCGATCATCTCCGCTGCGATTTCAGTATTTCCCTTGTCCAGATTGACAATGCTCCCGTTAGAATAATTCTCTCCTTTATGTGAAAAATATGCAACCAGTATTTTTTGTTCTCTCATCTTTCTGCTTCCTCTCCTATTGTTGTATAAAAAATTATTTTCTTTTATCTATTTTACTACAAAACAGCAGGTGCGAGTCAATAGAGAAAGTAAAATTTATGAAATTTCCGTGAATCGGCCACTAACATCTTGTTTCTTTTTCATAAATTGTTATAATGAAAGAATAGTCTTTACTTTTCGAAAAAGGAGGAGTTCTCTATGAAAACAACTACAACCTGGGAAACGATTGTTGATACTTTGATTCAGGAACTTGAACATGACGGATATAAAAAAGGAGAAAAAATGCCAAGCGAAAGCAAGATGGCGGTCCGCTTTGATACAACCCGCACAGAAGTCCGGAAAGCATATCTTCACTTAGAAGAAAAAGGCTACATCCACTCTCTGCAAGGCTACGGAAGCTTTTTCTCTGGAAAGAAAGAAAAGATCCGACTGCTCTTAAATGACAGTCAGAGTTTTCTTGAAAAGATGGATTCCATCGGAATCCACTACCGCACAGAAAATGTCGGTTTTGAGCTGATCAAGGACAATCTGATTGTCTCTGAGATGTTTCAGCTTTCTGAAAAAGAAATGGATTTTCATGATATTTATAAACTGACTCTTCTTCGCTTCGTCGACGATGAACCGGTCGCAATCCGCGTCAGCTATCTTCCGGATTATGCATTTCCAGATCTGGCACAGCGGGGACTTTCCATCACATCCCTTCGCGATTACATGCACGAGTGTGGTTACAATGATTTCACCGACGAGAATTATGAATTTTCTGTCTCTGCTCTTGATAAAAAGGAGCGCGCCCTCTTTGATATCAAAGGCTTTGCCTCCTGCCTTGTCATGAGTTCTAAATGCGTAGATCAGTCAACCGGACGTATACTGGAGATTGCGAGGACTATCTACCGAAGCGATAAATTTGTATTTACTCTATAAAAATCTTTTCGCCACTATACATATTTTTCTATATACAAACAGTGCGTCTGCAAAATCAAACAAGATTTTACAGGCGCACTTAGCATTTTTTCACAATTTTTCATCTCTACGAAGCATGAAACCCTCCAAGAAGAATACTCTTTGAAATTTTCTTTCTTCTTATATTCTTACCAAGCTATGTGAGGAAACTCCATGCATTCTTTTGGAACCGCCAGCAATAGCACCACAAAGATTGCCAGTAATACAACACCATATATCCTCAGCCTTCTTCGTTCATACCGAAACCGCTGTCCTTCCTCATATCCGGAATACCAGAATAGAATCACAGCCATCACTCCTGCTCCCTGAAAAATCACCATCAGATCTCCGAGGCACCTCAATGTAAATGCAATTATGACCACAGCCGCAATTCCTAGAAGAAGCAGAATTTTCTTTCCACGGGACATCTCTTTCTTTGGATGGCGTTTCATGTACTTCTCTCTGATCCAACCTGAAAAAAATCCCCAAAAATATCCAATCCACAACAATACCCAAAAATAGAATGTGATACTTCTATGAAATGCATTTGCCATATCCACACTGAGAAACTTTGTCATATCTAAAAACAATGTCTCCAGAAACGAGGCACATGATAACCAAAATCCTGATAACATCCATCGTTTTGCCTCCATCATCCAAACCTCAAGCTGGTTGCATTTTCTCCGGTCTAATTTGTGTCTGCTTATTTGAATACACAAATACAAGAAATAGACTCCCGATACAAGAAGCGGTACTAAATACAGCAAACGGATACTATACACCGTCCATGCCAGCAATCTGTCTGTAAAAAACATTCCAATTCCGACAAGTAACAGCCAGATCCACCTCTCCCTTTCTTCTTTTTCCTGATTTTGCATCGTATCCTTCCTCTCTTTTCTGCTACAAATATCATTCTAGATTTTTCATCTGCCATTTCCTTTTATCATAGCAGAAAAAAGAGGAAATTTCATTCTTTTTCAAAATTTTTTCCTACCGAATACATAAAAATATCCTGTTGTATAATCACATCTATGTACAACTGTAAGAAGTATCCCCTCGCAATGTTTCTTTCAACTTTCGTACCTTCTCCTCGATGCTGTTTATCACTTTCAAAAATTCTTCATCCCCTTTTCCCGTCGGATCTTCCAATCCCCAGTCTTCTGTATACTGCCCCGGAACACACGGACATGTTACGTTACATCCCATAGTGATCACTACGTTCGGTTTTGGAATGTCTGACAACAGTTTATTGTACTGTGTCTCTTCCATATCAATCCCATATATCTGTTTCATAAGCCTGACTGCATCCGGATTGATCTGTTTTTTTAATTTTGTACCCGCAGAATAACTTTCAAATACGTCAGATGCCAGCAGTTTCCCAAGTGCTTCTGCCATCTGGCTCCGACAGGAATTGTGTACACATACAAATGCCACTTTTGGTTTGCTCTCATAGGTTTGCTTATTCATTTTCTTCTCCTTCTCTTATAAAAATACAGACTGAAACAAATTAAACAAGTATCCCACCATCACGATTCCAGTCGTACAGATTGTTGCAAATGCTGCCAGTAATTTTGGTTTGACTGCTTTTCGCAGCATGATCATAGACGGCAGACTTAACGTTGTCACAGCCATCATAAAACTTAAAATTGTTCCAAGCTGTGCTCCCTTTGAAAGAAGCGCTTCTGCTACCGGTATCGTTCCAAAAATATCTGCATACATCGGAACTCCCACCAGAACTGCCAAAATCACTCCAAACGGATTGTCATTTCCGAGAATTTTTTCAATCCATTGTTCCGGAATCCAGTTGTGGATCACAGCTCCGATCCCGACTCCGACCAAAATATATGGAAACACCTTCCGAAAGGTCGTTTCTACTTGTGTCTTTGCATACAGTAGTCGATCCTTTTTTGTCAGTTTCGGCGCTTCTATCTCTATGCCAGATGCATTTCTAATAAATTCCTCTACATATTTTTCCATATGTAATTTTTCAATGATCGTTCCTCCGAGCACCGCCACAATGATTCCCAGCACTACATATACAACAGCCACCTTTCCTCCAAAGATGCTCATAAGAAGAACAAGACTCCCGAGATCGACCATCGGGGAAGAAATCAAGAAAGAAAATGTCACACCAAGAGGCAGCCCTGCGCTTGTGAATCCCATAAATAGCGGAATCGAAGAGCAGGAGCAAAACGGAGTGACAGTTCCTAAAAGTGCAGCGACCATATTTGCCCCGATTCCATGAAAACGCCCCAAAATTTTTTTGCTTCTTTCCGGTGGAAAATAACTTTGAATATAGGAAATGACAAAAATCAGCAGACACAGCAAGATCGCAATTTTGATCAGATCATACAGAAAGAATAAGATGCTTCCACCTGCCCTTGATGAAAGGTCAAGACCTGCCACCGCAAGTCCATTCCCAATCAGTTCCCTGAGCCACTGCATGCCAAGTACTTGATTTTGAATAAATTCCCATATTTCTTTCACAAATTCCATATAGCCCTCTCCCATTCATACATTTAAATATATCGATATATTCTCAAAAAAATGTGTCACTTGCAGCACAAACGAAGTTTCTGCTGCATTGACCACCTTTATTTTATTTTAAAAATCGTATAATTTCATCTTTTTTAGCCATTCGCCCAGACACAACTAACTTCCCGTCAATCATGAGCGAAGGAGCCGACATGACTCCGAGCTTTACAATTTCCAATAGATCTTCCACTTTTTCTACTTCTGCGTCACATCCGGTCTCCGCTACGGCTTCCCGCACATGTTCATACAATTTATCACAAGTTTCACATCCTGCACCAATCACTTTAATCTTCATGCGCTTTCTCCTTTAATTTCTCAACTTCATTTCAGTTCCTACGTGTTCCTGCCATGCTGAAAGGATCTTCTTGATAATCATCGGTCCTATTTTGGAAATAAACACTAACTGTGACTTTTCAAATGCCTCCGATTCTTTATAATCTATCAGTGTTCCTACTACATCCACCTGCGTCCACCCGGTTTCCGTCAAATTGCAAAATCCTTTCACGCGATGGACATCTGGTGCGATCACAGTTAAAAATTCATTCAGCTTTTGCCGATCAATTTGCCCGTCATACTCCATAAATATAGATTTTGGTTTTGTTTCTACGGAATTCGTCGTCTCTTCACCTTCTGCCCACTCATAGATCAGCAGATCTTTCTTTAAAAAAGAATCATCTATCTGCCCGTTAGCACTTGTCTTCATTTCGCAGACCGGATTGATTTCTCTGATTTTCTCCTCGACCTTCTCAATCTGTTTTTCACCGACAAGATCTGTCTTTGTGATCACTGCCAGGTGACAGTGTTTTAACTGGCGAAAAGCAGTCTCTTCCTCTTTGACCTGTTCTAGAAAATTTACCGCATCCACAAAACAGATGACTCCTCTGAAATCATATTCTTTTCCAGATACAATCTTAGCTGCCTCCAAAATCTCCTGCACATTCGAAGGATCCCCCCATCCGGAACTCTCCACGAACAAATACTCAAAATCCTGTGCCGCCATCTCAGCCAACGCCTGCACAAAATTCAGCTTCAGGCAGGAACAGAAGATCGATCCTCGGTTTATCTCCACCATCTGAATCTCGTCATTTCGTAAAATGGTTCCGTCGATTCCCAGCTTCCCAAATTCATTCTGGATAATCCCAATCCGATGTCCTTTCAATATCTCCAAAAGCTTTAACAGCACTGTTGTTTTCCCTGATCCTAAAAATCCTGTCAAAACATATAATTTCGTGTCTGCTCTATACATAATCTCCCTCCTTGTATGATACAAAATCTTTTTCGCTTGTGATCCGGCTTTCTGCCTCCTGTCATCTGTCCTTTTCGCAGTCACAATCCACGATGTTTGAAAACCCATCGGGGATCATCAGTTTCCCGACTGTTTTGTATATCTCGTTCATCTTCTCTCTATTTAAAGAATAATGTGTCCACTTTCCTTCTTTTCTCGGAACGACCAGCTCCATATCTGTCAGGAGCTTCATATCATGCGATAATGTTGGTTGTGTGATCTGAAATTCCTCTAGAATCTTACACGCACAAAGCTCACCGTTGGACAGCATATTGATGATCTTCAGACGTTTCGGATCCGAAAATACTTTGAAAATCTTTGCATATTCTATGTAATCTATTCCCATGCACTCCCTCCTCTCATCACACATTGATTATTTTCTATGTTTACAGAATACATCTTATATAGAAATTTGTCAATATGTCATCATTAAAATACATGCTTTTAAATAAAAACAGGATAAAAGCTTGCACAACTATGCGCCGTCTTTTATCCTATTTCCATATATATTCTTTGATATTAATAAAATTTACTTTAATATTTTATTGCTGCAAATAAGACTGTTCAAAAAGCAACTCTTGTGCATTGACCTCTGTACCGTCTATTGGCAATTTCTCATACAATCCATTTGGCTTCATCTTCCTTGCCTTTTTATTATCCGACAGCATCGTAATAAACATCTCTTCTATCCGGACCTTTAACTCTTCTGACTCTATCGGTATTGCAACTTCCACACGTTTCACCGTATTTCTAGTCATAAAATCTGCCGATGCAATATATATTTTTCTTCTTTCCTCTATGCCAAATATATATATTCTAGAATGTTCCAGATAACGTCCAACAATGCTTCTTATCTCGATATTTTCTGTGTATCCCGGAATCCCTGCTGCCAGACAGCAAATCCCACGAACGACCATATCAATTTTTACTCCTGCCTGAGATGCTTCGATTAACTTATCAATAATCTTTTTATCTGTCAAAGAATTCATTTTGAATCCAATATATGCCTTCTCATTTTGTCTGGCATGAGCAATTTCTTCGTCTATCATTTCCAGCACTCGATTTTGAAGACATTTCGGTGCCACAAGAAGTTTTTCTGACTGTTCTACGACTTCTCCCATCACCAACGCCTGAAATACTTGTCTTGCATTTTCACCAATCTGCGGATTCGCTGTCATAACCATCAAATCCGTATAAAGTTCTGCTGTTTTCTCATTATAGTTTCCTGTTCCAACCTGCGTCAGATACTGAATTTCATCATGATGCTTTCGTGTCACCAGACACAATTTCGAGTGTACTTTATACCCAGGTAATCCATAAATCACATTACACCCTGCATATTCCAGTCTTCTCGACCACTCTATATTATTTTCTTCATCAAAGCGCGCACGAAGTTCTACCAATACGGTCACTTCTTTTCCATTTTCTGCTGCTTCCACCAATGTTTCTACAATTTTTGAATTTTTGGCGACCCTGTACAATGTGATTTTAATCGATAATACTTCCGGATCATTTGCTGCTTCTCTTAAAAATTCGATATATGGCCGGATACTTTCAAATGGAAACGATAACATTCTGTCTTTCTCCAAGATCTGCTCTATGATGCTTTTTTTCATATCGAATATTGCGCTTGGCTGCGGCACTCGTTTCTGAAAAAACAATTCTTCCTTTTTGCGAAGCGCATCCTGAATTTGAAATACATATTTAAAATCCAATGGCGAAGCGCTGTAAAATACCCTTTTCTTTTGCAAACCGAGATTTTCACATAATGTATCTACAACTTTTTCATCTACATTTCGTGTCATACTCATCGTCAGTGGACTTAGTTTTTTCCTTCTACTGATCAATTCTGACATAATATCACGATAATCTAAATCATCGTCATACAAATCCGCCGCATCAATATCCGCACTTCTTGTAATTTTCAAAAGAGTTTTTGACTTCACAATATAATGTGGATATACTTTTTCTACGAAATGCAAAATCAATTCTTCTGTAAGCATGTAGGTTCCTTCTCGAAACGGACTCTTAATCAAGCGTGGAAACACATTGTTGCTGCAAGGAATAATTCCTACCTTATCCTTTTTATTCTTTTTTCCAAGCAGTACAGCCACATAAATATCATTATTTTTCAGGAACGGAAAAGGTGCGTTCTTTGATATTAACATCGGTGAAATCAATGGAGCTATTTCTGAATCAAAATATCGTTCCAAATAATCGGATTCTTTTTTCGACAACATATTGAAATCTACAATGCTAATATTTTCTGCTTTCAGTTCATTCCTCAGAAGTGTATATGTATAGTCTTTTCTTTGGAGTAGTTTTTTCATATCATCCAATACAGCTTTTAACTGTTCTTCCGCTGTCATATTTGTTTTATTATCTTTCAAGGTCGGCTGCAATGCCATCTGATCTGCCAGACTTCCAACGCGTACTCTTATAAATTCATCCAGATTGCTCTGAAATATCGATAAAAATGTCAGGCGCTCACATAATGGCACAGACTTATCCTCTGCCTCCTCCAATACTCTTTCATTGAACTTCAGCCATGATAACTCTCTATTTACATATGGTAGACTTACATTCTTCCTCATCACTTTTTCTCCTATTCTTTTCCTTATTTTTTCTTTTGTGGTGCAATGATCCTCTTGCATAAATATCCTTCTCTTACACCGTAATTGCTGACTACAATTTCATCGGCAGCAAACAAACGGAAGATATGCTGCAGGATCATGATCCCTGGAATGATCGTGTGAATACGATTCGGCTCCAGCTTTAAAATAAGATCGATCGCTCTCCTGTCCGCTTGATACAGCTGAGAACATAACTGATCCAACTGCTTTCTGGAAACCGTATGACATTCTGGCGGAAGATCATATAATTTCTTTGCGATCCGCAAAACTGCCCTTGCAGTTCCACCAACACAAACTAGCGGGGAACACTTTTTATAGGTAAACATCTTTTGCTTTCCAATTTCAGCAGATATCGATTTTTTTAATCTTTTCAGCGACCCCTCCCCAGGCACGATATGTTTCACACACTCTTTATACAGACTCAGGGAACCAACAGGAAAACTTGCAGCATCCAGTACCTCTCCGTTTTCAAAGGGAACAACTTCTGTGCTTGCTCCACCAATATCGATAAATGCACCGCTTGATAACTTTACATCCTGCATGGCCCCTGTATACCCAAAAAATGCTTCTTCTTTTCCACTGATCACTTCCACATCGTATCCTGTCCTCGCTTTAATTGCCGATACAGCCTCCGCAGTATTTTGAATGTTCCGAAGAGATGCCGTCGCAAATACTGCAACATGATTGATATTTAATGATTCTAGAATTTCTCTAAATTCTAAAAGGCCGGTATATGCACATTCAATTCCTTCCGGAGATAATTTTTTATTTTCTACATACCCTGCCAATCCTGCCATAATTTTTTCCTTGAAAAGAATACGGAACACTGTTCCGTCAACCTCATAGACAGTGATCCTCATGGAATTCGAGCCAATATCCATAATCGCCTGTTTCATCTATATTTCTCCTTCTATAATAAAATTTTTCTACAAATGAGAACATACAGGTATTGCAAATCACAATACTTTTCTTTCATTGACTGTAAACTTAAAATGCATCCCCAGCATCTCCGAAGCTCTCCTGCACATCAACATTCGTTCTGTGAAAATTTCAAAATAGTCTAAAATAGAACATGTTTCTTCATCCAATTCTAAATTCAAATGTATCTCTTTTTTCTCAGGGTTCGCTGCAAGTTCTGTTGAAAGCACACCATAGTTCACCCGGTCATGAATGTCAAAACTTGATTTCTTTTTATTCCGTACGCGGTTTCTGCGTACATCGGTTTTGTCTGCCAAAATAATTGCTGCTGACACTGCATTTACCGCAGTTCCAGTTTCTTCATCATGGTTTCCAATTGCAGAAATCACAACTGAAATATCTTCTGCATCCATTCCAAGACTCCTTAGGATCTGCATTGCCATAATTGCTCCACTGTGTGCGTGATCCGAGCGATTCACACAATTCCCTATATCATGCATAAATCCTGCAATTTTACACAATTCTATCTCTCTTTTTGAGTAGCCCAATACTTCTAACAGCTCTGCTGCCCGTTCAGCTACAATCACAGCATGTCTCTGCGAATGATCTGTATAGCCAAGAACCCCCAGTATTTCATTTCCCATTGTAATATACTGATTAATTTCTTTGTTTTCCCTTATGTCCCGATACGTTAAATTCAATTTTTTGCCTCTGTCTTTCTACATTCTTTGTATTGCATCCATAGCTAATTCTGACCGTTCACATTCTTCTGCATTGAATGTGATTTGATAACAGAATGGACTTTTCTTCATATGCTCCGACGCATAACTCAATCCATTTGTCTGCTCATCCAGATATGTATTTACAAAGGATCTTCCTCGGATAAAATTCATCGCCTCTGTTTCAATTAATCCTCTTGCAAATAACTCATCGATTTTCGCATGCAATTCTTCTTCATTTTTATACCGCTCTTCTTCATCAGAATCGATCAACTGTTCTAAATTATCAATAATCGGGCGCATTAATGGTGAGATTTTCTCTTGTTCTGTTCCCGGAAGATAACCGATATCGTCATCAATGCTTCCTGCAGGAAATACTGACCGACATTTCTTGGGGACACACCGTACGGTTTACTTTTTTTATATTGCAATGGAACCACTTTTGTTCCATCAAAACGTCCAAGCTGTACTTTTTTCGTAGATTGATCTGCTTTTAAGATCAGAAACTGATTCATCTCCGGCATGACTTGATGACGAATCCCATCTTCTCCCATTTGATAAATATATTCCGGTTTGATTCCTTTCTTTTTGAGCTCTTTAAAATGCTCTTCCTCTACATAAACTTCCATCCTTCCACTATACTGTTCTTCTTTCTTTGCTATTCTGTCTGTTGTATAATCCTGAGCTGTGATAGAAAGCATCTGCGCCTTGATTCTAAGAAGCATATCTTTTGTGACCAAAATAGTCTGTTCTTCCGGATAATCTTTTTGAAGTCCCAAACATACCTTTAATATCCGACTGTCCATCTTATCTTCAGGCATATCCGGTGGAAGTTGCATATCAACATAATTTTTTTCTATCCGGATGATTCCTCCCTGCTCCGTATCTACACCCGCTACAAGATTGCCTTGTACCCGAAGATTTTCCAAGTGGCGAATCGCTTCTCTGGCATTTCTCCCCTTTTCCTTCTCAGAATTTTTTAATCCATCAAGTTCTTCCAATACTGCCATTGGAATCACTACTTCATTATCTTCAAAATTCAAAATTGCCTCGGGTGCATGAATCAAAATGTTCGTATCCATTACATATATTTTTCTCATAGTTATCTTCCTCATATAATCAATGACTCTCACATCTATCTTGTTATGCACATTCGATTTTCTGATTATATTGTGCACACTGTAACAAAAAATTATAATCACACTCTAACACTTCAGACATCTCTGAAAACAAATAGCACTCCGCTTCTTTCAACCATCTTGCATCACCGAGCGAAATGTGATTTTTTTGCCGTTTTCTTCGATACATCTTGATCAACTGAATCAACATTACCGCATCATCTTCCCGGACAGCCTGATTTTGTATATCCATTCTTTTTTGTGGATTTCTGTAACAGATCAGTTGTTCTTCCGGTTCTATACAAAAGATTTTTTCTAATTCTTTCTTTGTCTTTAGCGGTCGTACATGCATCTCTATTTTATCTATCGGAATATATACTACTTTCACGTTACTTTGAATCGGTTTCAGCCTGTAATAATATTTTTTCATTTTATTCATTTCTATTTGACAAATATCTTCTACTTCACATACTCCCTCTGGACAATGTACTACTTTTTCACCTATATGATATGTTTTCAATCTTAGCACCTCCAAAAAGGCTCTGTTCCATACAGAAACAGAGCCATCAAAAAACTATTCCTTAGACTTGAACCATAAAACAGCTTTTCTTTCTACATCTCCCATTAAATTTGTTCGTACCAAAGCTGTTTCACACATATACCTATCTCCTTCCAACAATCACTCTCTCTTTTTTCAAAATATCACACCGTTTCTATCTTTATCTACCTTACTAATGTAAATTTTAGATAAATATTTTGTAAAGTTCATTTTGGGCAATCAAATAGGCGCCCATTTCTGAACGCCTTACCATACTCTATATCTACAACTATTGATATCATTTTTTATTTCTTTATTTCAGATTACTAACCTTGCTTATAAATATAATCCACTTAAAAAAAGCTTCTAAGCTTTCTACATCGTTTTTTGTAGCAGTACAATAGTTTCACAGAACATATTTTATCGCAAGGCTTTTAAAAATGGAATAGATTTTACCAAACGACAGTTTTCAAAAAACTTATCTGTCAAAAATTAATTTCTCCCACGGTTCATATCCTGCCATGTAGCCGAATTCTTCCTCATTTCTGAATCCTTCAAGAAATTTTTCTTTTACACCATCTAATATAGCTTCATCAATATCTCTGAACTTCATATGCTTATATAAACCGGACTTTCTAAAATCATACATAGTACCCACATTATCAAGAAGATGTTTTACCACCTTATATGTTCCCTCTACATCTTTCCCTGCACATACAATATCAAGCATTGGCGAATACTCATTATATTTTCCCATTTCCAATGTATGTGCAACTGCCTGTACCTTCCCTGACAAAAATCTCGCATAACCGATATCATTTTCCCGCAATGCCAGTCCAGCCATTGTGGAAAGAACATGTTGCATGATTAATCTGCTGTTTTGGCTGCCTTGATACTTCTTAGGTTGACGGCTAGATACGCATTAGAGATGTCTCCATCCAAATGCTGTTCTAGCAAGGGATTTTTCCCTTGAACCCATCATTTATGATATATGGTGGCGCTTTTCGCCCCCAAATAGTGAAAGTGGGGGCACTTTCTGCCCCCACTCAGGAAATGTTGCTAAAATACTGTTTAGATTTATCATACATACAAAATGGAAGTTATCTATTTCTCCTCTTCGTTAAGACCTAGTTCATTGCATATTACTTGCTATCCCTGATACCTTATTCTTTCTACCAGCGTTTCCTTTTTCAGATTACTGCTTAAAACGCAGGAAAGTACAATCTGCAACAGACCGACCAAAAAAATCATAATAAAAATTGGTACGATTGGAACATGATAGATATTCATTCCAAATATTCCATTATGTTTTGCATAGGAAAAAAGTGCATAGCCGAGCGGCAGACCAATGATCAAAGCTACGCATATGGTACCAACCGTAAACATCATTCCCTGTAACTGCAGACATAAATTTAATTGTTTATTTGTCATACCCACAGCCTGTAATACACCATATTCCTGCTTTTTTGTCGTAATATTCATGATTATGGTGTTTGCCATATTCATAAAACCGATGAGTCCTACAACCGCCATAAACAGATAACAGCCAAGCTTCATCATGCGAGCTGTGAATTCTGCAGATTGTAACTGTGCATGATAGGTATCCATTTTTATATGCGAAGTATTAGAAATCAAAGTATTCAGACTCTGTTCCACAGATGCAACATCTTTTTTATCACAGTCCACCCACAGATAGCCATAGGCTGTTCCCCTCGGATTCATGGAACGGTATACACCTTCCGGAATGACAAGATAAGTGTCCGCGCTTACAAAGGATCCTGCAATCTTTCCCTGATAGGTATAGGTTTCACTTCCATTCTCAAAGTCAAATGCAATGGATTCACCCGGAGCATATCCATCTTGTTCCATCCACATCAACCAACCAAAGAAAATTTCACCATTCTTTACCGCCTGATCATAGTCCATAGAGCCAATATCCCCGTCTTGGCGCATAAAATCAAAATCATTTTTACTCACAATATCAGCCGGAAATCTTGTTCCGTTCAGATTTACAGAGACAATCTCTCTCGTCATGACATCTGTCACTCCTGGAATGCTTTTGATTTCTTCAATCATTGAATCATTCAATGGATTATCCGTCAGAATCGTATCCAGATTATTCTCCGGATATCTTTCATCGTACTCAGCAGAATAGTCAAGCTGCAGTTCAAATTGTCCATGATTAACGGAAAGACGTGCTTCATGCTCCGTATCAATATTTCCTACATAATTAGAGATAATCACAAACAATGCGCAGGAAAGCCCCAGTGTGAGGATGGTACCAATGGTTCTTTTTGGATTACCCGTTATATTTGCCATTGCCATAGAAAACACGGTGACATTTTTTCTGCCATTTCGTTTTCCTTTTTTGTGTGTTTCTGCATTTTCTAAATACCGTGTTGCTTCGATAGGTGAAATCCGTGAAACAATTTTCATTGGTTTACGCAGCGCCAAAGCAACGGTAAAAAATGACACGAAAATACATAGAAGCATAACAGGCAGGGAAAACAGTGGCATCTGCTGATTTTGGACTCCCATAGAGCCAGTTCCGGTTGATACAAGGTTTCCCTGTTCTACCAGCCAGTTAAAACCGCATTTTGCAATCAGAAAACCAAGAAGCAATCCAACTGGTATTGAAGAAATTGCCAAAAACATACCCTCTCTGAAGATCAGTTGTTTCATCTGCTTTTTTGTCGCTCCCAGAGCCTTGATTTTTCCATACTCCTGTATCTTGTTGGCAATACCGACCTGAAAAATATTATAAATGACCACAACAGAGAAAAGTACAATTGCAAGAATCAAAACCCCGCATACCGCAATCGTTTCATAACTCGGCTGCAAGACCCATTGCAAATAGAGATCATTGACTATAACGTTTTTTTCTTCGATCCCACAAGCTGCTGCAATCTGCTTTATAACCGAATCAATATTATTCATAGATACATTTGCAGAATCATTTAAAGTAAAATAAATATTATACTGTCTGTCATTCTCTGCGACGTGCTCATCATAAAACTCCTGTGACCCGAAAGCAACATAAGATGCCTCGATGGTATACTCATCACGATCATATAGGATTCCGCTGACAACAAATTCTTCCGGCTTATATTCTGACTGCATCCCTGCGCGGTAATCCAGTGTAACCGTATCTCCGATCTTTACATCACCATACCCCATTGCACGAAAAAATGCTCTTCCTGCGGCAATTTCCTGCATTTTTTCCGGATACTTTCCTTCCTTCAACTCATATTCTTTATTATAAGGAAGCATTTTTCTTGCAGTCTCATCCATGCAGACAAACCCGCCTTTTTCATTGCCTTTTATGATAGCTTCGGTGCACATAGTGCCTGTAGCATCTATTTCCGCACGGCGGTTTACTTCTTTTAACTGCGATCCGTCTGCGGAAACAAACAGACCACAATTGCTTCCATATGATCCTGCCGCCTGACTTTTCTGTAAATGAATTACCCCATTTCCCACAGTACTGATGATAACAAGCAGCATCGTGGTCAGACAGATTGCCATCATGATCAGTATACTTCTTGTCCTGTTCCTTTTGTCATTGCTATATGCAATCCTGCTTATTATCTTCATCTGAAATCCACCACCTGTCCGTCCTCAATCACCAGAATACGGTCAGCGACCTGTGCAATTTCGTCATCATGGGTAATCATTACAATTGTCTGTCCATATTTTTTTGCTGTCATCTTAAGCAGAGCGATTACCTCATCACTGGTCTTAGAATCAAGATTTCCTGTCGGCTCATCTGCAAATATAATTTCCGGACGATTCACCAGTGCTCTTGCAATTGCTACTCTCTGCTGCTGTCCTCCGGATAACTGATTTGGCAGATTATAAATCCGGTTTTCAATCCCCAAAGTTGCAATAATATCATTTACATACGCTTCATCCACTTTTCTTCCATCCAGCCCCAGTGGCAGTACAATATTTTCCCAGACATTAACAGATGAAACCAGATTAAATGCCTGAAAAACAAATCCGATTTTTCTTCTGCGGAAAACAGCAAGGGCATCTTCCTTCATCCTGTATAAATCTTTCCCTGCTAAAGTAACACTGCCTTTTGTCGGGGTATCAAGCCCTCCAAGCATATGAAGTAATGTACTTTTACCGGAACCTGACTTTCCAACAATTGCGACAAATTCTCCCTTCTCAATCTGAATGTCCACCTGATTGACCGCTTTGACCTGATTCTCACCTGCGCCATAAAACTTACAAAGCTGCTTGGTTTCTAATATCACACTCATGTGTTGCCTCCTTTTCAATTCTGTAAAGCGTACCTTTTCAGCACGCTTTCTTTGCCTGTTTATATATTTGGTCATTTTTCAACCTACATCCAAATTGTATCAGGACAATCTTTCATTTCACTTTCAAAAACGAGCAGAAGTCTTACAGAATTGTAAGATTTCTGCTCATTTAAAATTTAACTAACATATGGTAATTGAATCACAAACGTGCTTCCTTTTTTCTTTTTTCCGGAGGTTACCGTAATCATACCTGCGTGCTTTTCGACAATTTCTCTCGATAGAAAAAGTCCGATTCCTGTACCACTCTTTTCCATGACCTCCCTGGAACTTCCTCTGTAAAATCGTTGAAAAATTTTGTGATACTCATTCTGCGGAATACCAATTCCCTGGTCCTCAATTTCCATTCTTACAAGATCGTTTCTTTTTTGTAACCGGATAAATATTTTTGAACCACACGGACTGTACTTGACCGCATTATCCAGAACGTTGATCACAGCTTCACCAAGCCATCTTTTATCCTGCATAATCGTGCATGTTTCCAGTTCTTTTTCATAGTCAAAAACGAATTCAATTTCTTTCTCATCCGCTTTAGGATAAGTGCGGTTCACAGCAGATATGACAGTATCCATAAACGGAAGTTTTTTCTTATTAATCTGAATCAGTCCAGTTTCCATCTTGGATATTTCAAGAAGCGACTGCAATAATGTCTCCAGTCCATCCAGAGCACTCCGACAACGGATACGAAACTCCTCCTGTTCTGTGGCACTTAAGTCATTCTGCATCAGCACACTAAAACATGTATCCAAAGCTGCAACCGGTGTCTTTAACTGGTGAGAAATATCAGAAACCATTTCTTTCGTGTTCTCCTTTTCTGCCCTTGCTTCTTCCTTTATCAACTGAATATGATGTCCGATTACTTCAAGCTGGTCATTCAATTTTTCCAGTTCTGCATGATTTTCCGTTTTCAGTAAATCATCAAATTTATTTTCACGGAATCTGATCAGAATTTCTTCCAACTGGTCTAAAATTTTCTGATGACACGCATCTTCTTTTTTCTTCCAATAAAGTAAAAAAGTCAAAAGAAGCACGCATATCACAGTGCTTACAGCACCGGTCACCATAACCTGATGCCGGAATTGCGAATAAAATGCATTCCCTTTATTCCCCCAGTATCCATATTGCTCCAATAATCGCCTTCCCTGTTCGTTAGTTTCAATATCCTTATCCTTAAGCAATTCCGAAACAGCATCCAGCCCGGAAAATTCTTCCTTTGCAGCAATCTCTGTCATAAAATTCATTTTATATTTATAATCTTCATAAAACACATACGTGGTAAAGCAATTTAATATTGCAAACAATAATATGACAGGTAATACCAAGGAGAGCACTACTGTAATCTTCTTGCGATATCTCTTTGTCACTGCCTTACCTCCTGATTCCATATATACCCAAGACCTCTGATATTCTTTATATAGACCGGTGCAGCCGGATTGTCTTCGATTTTCTCACGGAGTCTTCTGATATTGACAGCGATTGTATTTTCATCCACAAAATCCCCTTCCAGATCAAACACATTTTCCAATATTTGTGTTTTTGAAAGAATCTGTTTCGGATTCTGAAGAAAAAAAGTCAGCATTTTCAACTCCGTTTTTGTCAGACTGATTTCACGACTCTTTATCAGGACTTTCATTTCTCCTGCGATAAATACGATATCTCCCGAAATCATCTTTCCGGCTTCCGTTTTCTCCTGTCTGCGGCGGAAATGTGCTTCTATTTTCAAAAGAAGTACCGAAAGACTAAACGGCTTTGTAATATAATCATCTGCCCCTGCTTCATATCCCATGACCTGATCCATCTCCTGATCTAGTGCTGTAAGACAAATAATGTATGTATTATAATTGCATCTCATCCACCTTACAAATTCCAGTCCATTCCCATCCGGAAGATTCACATCACAAATGGTAACATCCACATTATTATCACTTGCAATTCTTTTCGCTTTTTTCACTGATTCTGCTGAAAAAACCTCATATCCGGATTTTTTCAGTGAAAATGTAATTCCACGATTTAAATTTTCATCATCTTCAACCACGAGTATACCTAGCATAGCATCTGCACCTCTCTTTATTAACTATTCATCTTAAAATGCTTCAATGCCTCCACAATTGCACTCTCTTTATCTTCTGGACACTGCGGTTGCCTGCTATCTTCATTTTAAGGTAAATTATAATTCTTTCCAACCTCAATTCCGCATTTTCTCTTTACCTGTGAGATATACAGATTGGAAACCTTCATGCCGGCATTATGTTCAGCCACATACTTCTTTATCTCATCATATGTAGCCTTAGTCTCTGCAGATGTTATATCCATATCATCAAGTTCAATCGTGACATTAATGTAATCATCCGGCTTTTATTTCAGTTGGGACAAAAGAACAACCGTCTCAACATGCTTATCATTGTCCAAACTCGTATTTTTACCAACTTCTAAAAATCTCTTTTATGAAAATTAATTCTTACTGTTTTCCTTTACTGTACTGTGAATATTTTTAATGCTTTCCAAGTATTCTTCTTCAACCGGCGATAAGTTCTGCACCTGATATTTCCGATATTCTTCTGTTGCTTTTTCAATTGCCTGCGCATGACTAATAGTTCCGGCTCCTTGCAACACTTTTTCACCTGTTGTTTTTAAAACATTGTCAAGGTGCTCCACATAATCTGCCATATACATAGGATTGTGACGCATAGCTTGAATCTCCGCGAAATCAAAATATCCCGATACAATATTATTTAGAATCTTTAACTCTTCATCATTGAGATAATTTTTTGCAATACTGACATCTTTCAATACAGGAAAATCACCAGAAAAACTTTTTAATCCCATAAAAGGCTGACTGGCATCCGCACGCTCATATATAACTTCTGCCGCTGTATGTCCGTGTGCTGCATAGTGTAATTTATTTTGCACCATTTTAAAAAACGCAATGGATTCACTACTCTTGGGATTATAGTCAACACTTGTTGCATAAAGATCAAGCACCTGTCGGTACATAACCTTTTCAGATGAGCGGATATCCCGAATACGGTCTAATAACTCTTTCCAGTAATTACCGCCTCCCAGATTTTTCAGTCGTTCATCATCCATTGTAAAGCCTTTTATCATGTACTCTTTTAATCGTTCAGTAGCCCATCGACGGAAATTTGTGGCAATTTTAGATTTTACTCTATATCCAAGAGAAATAATCATATCAAGATTATAATGTGCTGTATTATAATTTTTCCCATCAGCAGCAGTTGTTCGGAATTTCCGAACAACTGCTTTTTCCTCTAGCTCACCCTCTTCAAAAATGTGTTTAATATGCTCACTGATATTAGATTTACTAGTTTGATAAAGTTCACATAATTGTGCCTGCGTAAGCCAAACGGTCTCATCTTCAAATTTAACGTCAATTTTTGTATCCCCATCTTCTGTTTGGTAAATGATAATTTCGCTCCCTATAATATTTATATTATCTTTATTGTTCTCCACCATTCAGGCCCCCTCCTGTTTTCTATTTTTTCATGTATTTTCAAATCACCCTCTTAAGATTTCATCAATTTGTTCAGATTCAATTCGCTCTTTTAAATAACCAATTTGTGTTTCGATATACTTTTTATGCTTTATCCATTTTAAACCTATAAAATTTGAAAGCAATGATTCAAGAAACTCAATCCAAACAGAATACATAGGTACCGCACTACCCGACCAACTCCAAGAAGTAGGTGTTAATGGTATTCTTTGAAAATCTTCAAACAATGAATTATTCTCAAGGAACAACAAAATATATTCCTTTTTTCTCTCAATTTCCAATTTCGATATAACTGAAAATAGACAATACATTTTTGTTTCATCATTAGAGAACAGTTGAATGCATTGTCTAATCCACTCGTCTTGTCTTCCCAATAGATTTCGCTCATTTTGGGTCGGTAATAATAAAGACTCCAAAAAATATGGTACTGACATCTTAGAAAACTGGCAATTCTCCAATAGCTGTTCAAAAATCTTATTATATATTTCTATAAAATCGTCCAAATCGAAAAAGCAACGATGCCTTTCTTGATGGTCACTAAAAGAACCCTCATTTTTATTTATTAAATAACGAATATATTTGTCCAGTATAGAAGGTCTAACCAAATATATTTCTTTCAAAAACTGTCCGTTATAATCAGAGTGATTATCATGCGATAGCATGGCACAATAAATTTCTTCAAGCAATTCCAAATTACAATTATATTTTTGGATTACTTCCTGTGGTGTATTATGATAATTATTAAATAGCAAATCAAAATAAATATGCACTATAAAAGGTGAATACTCCATCTTAGCTAAAATAATTTTACTTCCCTTTATTAATGCTTGCTTATCCATTACATTATATTTCTCAAGAAAATCCACATCACGCATTGAGGATGAAGTAATATCTCTGTCAGAAGTATCTTTCAAAAAGTTATAAAGCCCTTGCAGATGTTTTGGGGTAATTAACTCCGACGGCAATTCATGATAATAAGCATATAGCCAGGCATTTTTCTGACTATATTCCTTACTGGCAATAATTTGATATACTTCCTGATCGCACAACAAAGAAATAAGTATGTCAATTAAACGATATGGGTGTAAATTGCTTGGTGTATCTTTTTCTATGTAATACTTAATTGCATCAACACAGCAATCTTTTTGAAGACAAAGGGCATCAAAAGCAATTCCTAAACCCTCTCCAACCTCCCAAGATGTACGATCATCAAATTTAGAAATATCATTACAAACATCAATTAACTTCTTAAACATTTCTAAATTACAATTAGAAACGTATTGATTAATCGTTTTCCGTTTTAGTTGTTCACATTCTTCATAACCAACTTCTTCTGTATAATCTGGTCCTTTGAGAATCAAATATAATTGAAAGTATTCTCCTACAAAATATTTAGCAAATGCTGATTCACAAGAAAAATTTATATTACTAAAAACTTGCACTATTCTGTTCACTAAAAGACAATTTTCCAATTCATCTGGCGGAAAATGTGACTCCAAAATTGATTCGATATATTTTAAGTCAAACTGTAGAACCGGAATACTTATATCCTCAATAATGCCACCATAAGAACTAAGGATTTTTCTAACTCTTGCTCTATACTTTTCAATTTCACACAAAGAGGATAAAGATTCCCAAATTAGCTTTCGATATTTTTCAACCCCTTCAGATATGGCTAATGGAATTTGATATATGGTAAATGTGTTCTTTCGTCCTCCCTCTACTGGTGTAAAATGTAATTTCAAAAATTCTTCTGCTATTTGTAAAAAAAGAGTAGTAACAGATTCTTGTTTCCAGTCATCTGAATATTCTTTTATCTTCTCAAAAAAAGTTACTTGTGTGTAAAAACCATAGTTCGCAGAATCTTTATTAATACCAAAATATAGATTAACTGCATGATAAAATTCCATATATAAATCTGGTCGCTTAAAATAATACTGAAAAAACAAATCACAGGCTGTCGGCAAATCACGCATATCTGCAAAACCACCAAGAATTTTAATAATATCATCTGTTACATTCTGGTAGTTTTTTCCTTCATCAGTATCAATATCACTCCATTCACAAATCACTCCTTCTTCAGATTCAATTTCATTTTGCAAAATCAGAAGTGTTTCTGTGGGATTAATACGAAAAAACGCTTTGACAAATTCGAAGAAAGCCGGTGATTTTTCTATTGACAATTCATCCCATAATAATTTTATTTCTTTCTCAACAAAATTGAAAAGAGTTTCATTTCTAAATATATTAAGTAATGTATTAACGGAGGAAATGGTTCGCTCTCTATAACTCTGAAAACAAGCTTTAATCATTTCCGACAAACCAATTAGTTTTTTATCAAAGAAAACATACTTTAACAAATAATTAGATAAACATTGCTCAGAAAAACGAACGGCTTTATCATTGCAAATATCTACAATTTCCAACTCATGAAGTATACGTACGTTTTCAATAAAATCATCTCGATTTAATCCTTTTTCATGTAAAATCGGCAAAAATGCATCAATGTGTTCCAAATGGATTGCTTCTAAAAAAGCAACTATACCAGCAGTCATACACATGTTTTTGTTGAGAAGTAATTGATTATCCTCTAAAGAAGATCCATAATAATCTTCATATAATTGTGACACATCATTAATAGAATCCAAACGATTCGAATTGCACGCTACTTTCCCTGCAAGTATAGCAATACGAGCATTTCCCTCTGCAATTCTTATGATTCTTTCTTGATATTCTTGATTTAGAATACCCAATGAAGTTTCGAGCAATTTCTTGCTCTCATCATCTGAAAATACGTTTATGTTTACGATTTCATACGAAGTAATTTCTCGAACATCCTTTATTACCTTCTGTAGTGCATAGTCCCTCACCGTAATTAGTATTTTTACGTTGTATCCCTCTGGCTTCATACTAACATAACGAATAATATGCTGTAATCCCGACAATTGATTTGCATCATCAATAAAAAGAAAATAGTTTCCGGGTCTGTCTATAAAAAGTTTCAAATCCTCGTATATTGGTAACGCATTACTGTGAATGCAGTAAACCTTCTCATTATTAGCATCTGGGTGATTTTTCACATAATGCAAAGCTAAACGAGTTTTTCCCGTACCTGCTGAGCCGTTTAGTATAACAACATCCACTTTCAGATAAGCGTCGCCAATATCTTTAAATTCCTTTTCTCTAAATAAAAATTGGGTATCAATTGGAGCCGCCATTCTATTTGAATTATAACTATTAACAAAATCGTCATACGATTGAATTTGCCCCGTACTTATTGATATTCCCAAAAAATCACGGGAAAGATTATGATGGAAAAGATATATGTCTTCTGCAAGCTTATCAATCCCGATAACTGTAAGCTTAATTCCAATATCTTCACATAAAGCTTTTATCTCACTATCTTGAAGAGGTGTAAGATTCGATGAAGTATGGCAATAAATAATCTCAGAAATTTTATCATGCGGAACACCTGTCTTTGACGTATCAAGACATTTTTCAAGATCATCCTTAATTTTTGCAAATAAGTTTTTCTTTTGAGTTGTATATTCTACAAAAACATACTTTCCATTTGATGCAATAAAATAAGTATCTGGTGTACCCAAAGTGGTCTTTCGTGTACCCGCCTCTCCACCAAGAGATACTATATTCGGATAGCCTATTTTATATAAATAGGAATCACAAAGATTTTGAAATGATCCTGCATCCAGTTGAAGTATTTTTTGTTTGATACTTTCAATATTAGCCATAATCAACACCTCTACTATTTGAAATCCTTTTGTTCCACTAAATCATCTTAAAATATCTTAACGCATCTTCGATTGCCCGTTCCTTTTCTGGTGGTACTTGTGGAACTTTTGATTCTTTTTCACCTAAATTATAATTGATTCGTTCTATCAGTCTATGTTTTCTTTTAACTTGTGCTATATATAATTGAGATACTTTAAGTCCTGTCTTATCTAATACATATTGCTTTATTTCAACGTATGTTGCTTTGCTCTCTGCAGCGGTCAAATCAAGCTCCTCCATCTTCACCTCCACCTCTATATATTTATCCGATTTAAGTTTGGAAAGCAAACACACAACTTCCACATGGACCGTCTGACAAAATTGATCCACCGCCGTGCATTTCACCACCCGGTATCCTCTCGCCTGTATCATTTCTAAATCTCTTGCCAAGCTCGTAGCCTTGCAGGAAATATACACGATATTTTCTACTCCATAATCAAGGATCTTCGGCAACGCTTTCGGATGAATCCCATCCCTAGGCGGATCTAACACGATCACATCCGGCTTCTCTTCTATTTCATCTAATACTTTAAAAACATCTCCCGCAATAAATCTGCAATTATGCAGTCCATTCCGCTCTGCATTTTCTTTCGCTGCTTCCACAGCTTCCTCGATGATCTCGACTCCGATCACTTGCTTTGCCACCGGCGCCAATACTTGCGCGATTGTCCCGGTTCCGCTGAACAAATCATACACGGTCATATCGTGGATATCTCCGATATACTCCCGCACAGTGCTGTAAAGCACCTCAGCTCCTCTTGAATTTGGCTGAAAGAAGGAAAATGGTGTGATTTTAAATTCCAACCCCATGATTTTCTCATAGAAATAGTCTTGTCCATAGAGAATCTTTGTCTCATCACTCTGCACCACATCGGATAAGGAATCATTCAAAATATGCAGAATTCCGACAATTTTGCCTTCTACCGGAAGCGCCAGAAGTTTTTCCACAAGCGGAGCCAAGTCATGCTCTTCCTGTGTTGTTGTGACAAGATTTACAAGAATTTCTCCAGTCGTATCTCCTCTCCTTAAAAGAAGATGGCGCAAATATCCGATATGCTGCATTTTTTTGTAGTAGCTGACACCTCTCTCCTTGAAATAGTCCAGCACACAACTTAAAATCTGTGTCATGTCTTCGTGAACTAATTTACAGTCAGAAGCGGTCAGTACATCGTAGGTGCTTCCTTTCTTGTGAAGTCCGAGAGAAAGCGGCCCGTCCTTATATTCATCCCCAAAGGAGAACTCCATTTTATTGCGGTAAGCAAATTCCTTCGGGCTTTCTTTTACTCCCTCAAAGGTATAGGAATACCCATCCACAGCTGCATCCATGATCGATTGGATCTGTTCCGCTTTCATCTTCACCTGTGCCTGATAATCCATGGTCTGATACATGCAGCCACCACAGGCCGGAAAAATACTGCACACCGGCTCTCTTGTCTCTAATGCAGACTTTTCCATTACTTCCAACAGACGTCCTTCCGCTTTTCCTTTTCTCAGCTTATTGACACAAAACCGGATCTTCTGCCCCGGAATCCCATTTTTTACAATGACAGGCTTCTCTTCCCCATCCACTTGCACAATTCCTTTATTTGGGAATTCTACTTTTTGAATCATCCCCTCATAAACTTGTCCTTTTTTCATCTATCTGTATTCCTTTCTCTTACAGTTCTACTGAGCAATCAATTGCTCCACTCTATATTCCCATTTGCACATTGTTTTCCTTACAAGTTCTCCAAAAACTTCCTCTGCAAGAAAAAGGCGGGACTTTTTGTCCCGCCTTATTGCACTTTCTAAATCTCGTCTTCTTCACTAAAGAAATCGTCATCAAATTCATCATCGAAATCTTCTTCAAAATCTTCCAGATAATCTGGTGTGAAGAAACAATATACTGCGTAAGCGATTCCTGCGATTGCTGCAACTGCACCTACAATTGCAAGTACCCAAAGAACTGTATTCTTTGTTTTGTCATCTTTCTTCTTTAAAATGTCATTTAATTTTGATGCTGCAATAATATCTTCTACTCTGTTCATACTTGCCACGTCCTTTCCGATTTCCTTACTTTTCAAATGGATTTCGCTTCCATTATTATAGCACTAACAAGGGAAGATTGCTATAACATTTCATATATTTTTCCCAATTTTATTTTTTCTATACTTTTTGTAATTTTGCAAAAGATGCAAACATCTTTTTTGTCCCTGCGCTGTCAAAATCGACACTCACCTCGTAATCTCTTCCACCTTCCGTGATCGCAGTCACCGTACCTTCTCCGAATTTCATATGACGGACACGGTCACCGACACCATAGGAAAGTCCTTCCCCGCTTTTGACTCCAAACTGCTGTACCGGTTTTGAGATCATAAACGGTTTTGCTTGAAAAGACTGTTTTGCCTGAACATAGGCATTCTGCTTCGGCAGTTCCAGCTCTTCTTTCTCCACAATTTTCCCGGTAGACAAAAGCTGCGGCGGAACTTCTTTTAAAAATCTTGACATTTTATTATATTGTGTCTCCCCGCGAATCATACGTCTTCTGGCACAAGTCATCGCAAGTTCTTTTTTTGCCCGGGTGATTCCGACATAACAGAGTCTTCTCTCCTCCTCGATTTCTGTCGGATCATCTGCTGTAATGGTCATGTAGCTTGGGAAAATCCCATCTTCCATCCCTGCCAGATAAACATAAGGGAATTCCAATCCTTTTGCACTGTGCAATGTCATCAGCACAACATAATCGCTTTCTTCATCCAAGCTGTCAATATCTGCCACCAGCGCCACTTCCTCTAAAAATCCGGAAAGTGTCGGAAGCTCCTCCTCACAGGATTCTTCATATGCAGCGATTTTATTCAGAAATTCATCGATATTCTGGAGACGTGCTTCTGCCTCCTCTTCTCCTTCTGCCTTCAGTTCCTCCACATACCCGGTTTCCGTAAGGATTTCTTCCATCAGTTCTGTAATCGAAAGATGTTCTGCTTCTTTCCGGAAATATTCGATCATCGCCGCAAAAGATTCTAGTTTGGAAATACTTCTTCCCAATCCCGGAACAAGATCGGCAGAACACAGTGCTTCGTAGAAACTGATTCCTCTCTGCTGCGCCGCCTCCGTAATGCGATTGACTGTTGTAAGACCAATTCCTCTCTTCGGAACATTGATGATCCTCCTCACTGCAAGATCGTCTTTTCCATTATCAATCGTTTTTAAATATGCAAGCAGATCTTTGATTTCCTTTCTCGCATAGAAATTAACTCCGCCGACAATCTTGTATGGAATATTGGCTGTGATCATTTTCTCCTCAAACAGACGGGATTGTGCATTTGTACGGTACAAAACTGCATGATCACAGTAAGCTGCTTTTCCATTATCTACGCGTTCTCTGATATCTCCTACAATATATTCAGCTTCATCGTAGGCGGTGTCAAATTGGCGAAACTGGATTTTTTCCCCTTCTCCATTTTCCGTCCAAAGTGATTTTGCCTTTCTTCCTACATTGTTTTTGATCACCGCATTTGCCGCATCGAGGATTGTGCTCGTCGAACGGTAATTCTGCTCAAGTTTAATCACTTTTGTATGTTCAAATTCTTTTTCAAAGCTTAAAATATTCTGAATGTTTGCCCCGCGGAATTTATAGATCGACTGATCATCATCTCCGACTACACACAGATTTTTATATTTTGCCGCAAGAAGGCTGATCAACTTAAACTGCACGGTATTGGTATCCTGATACTCATCTACCATAATATAGCGGAAGCGATCCTGATAATATTCCAATATCTCCGGCTGTGTCTGGAACAGCTGTACGGTCTTTACTAAAAGATCATCAAAATCCAGTGCATTGTTTGCCTTCAGCTGCCTCTCATACTCTTTGTAAGCCTCAGCAATCTTCTTCTTGCTGAAATCTCCATATGCATTCAATTCATATTCTTCCGGTGTGATCATCTCATCCTTTGCCGAGGAAATCGCACTTAAGATCGTACGCTCCCGATATGTTTTTGTATCAATCTGAAGCAGTTTGCATACATCTTTCATCAAAGTCTTCTGATCATCGCTGTCATAGATTGTAAAGTTATTGTCATATCCAAGCCGGTCAATATGCCTGCGCAGAATCCGCACGCAAGTAGAATGAAACGTGCTTACCCAGATACTTTCTGAGCCAAATCCTACGATATCATCTACACGCTCCCGCATCTCGCCTGCCGCCTTGTTTGTAAACGTGATCGCAAGAATATTCCACGGATTGATTCCTTTCTCCTCAATCAGGTATGCAATACGGTGCGTCAGCACCCTTGTTTTCCCAGATCCGGCTCCTGCCAGTATAAGAAGCGGTCCCTCCGTGTGAAAGACCGCCTCCCGCTGCTCTGCATTTAATGTATCATATATACTCATAGTTTTATGACTCCTTATCCCTTACTGCTTATCCTATTATACCAAACTCTCCGCGAAACGCAATGCCAGAAATCTTTTATCGCTCCTCCCCGTTCCGATCAAATTTCTTCTTCAGCGCTCTCTCTACCGGAATGATCGTCACAAGCAGAACTACACACTGTCCCATACAAAGTACGATCGATGTCGTATTAAATATTTCTTCTCCTGCGAGATAAGAAAGTATAGTCGCAAAGGCTGTGACCAGAGCCACACCCCAGCCAATCCGCCAGCAGATTTTTCCCCAGTAGGCATTGGCGAATTTCCAGGTCTTTTCATTTTTCATTGACATCGATGTACGATAGCCGCAAAGTGCGTTCACATCCTTGGGAAAATGAATTCCTTTGAACAAATAGCCTAAGACAAGCATTGTCACAGGTACAAGCATGTTACAGATAAATAAAAACCAAAATTCTGCCATATGTGATCACCTCTCTGAAAATATTTTTAATTTTTCATATAGTTCTTTTGTCCTCTCCGGTGTCTTGTCATTGACAACGATCGTTTTGTCTTCTGTATCGATCACAACATATTCTCTGCATGCGTTGTAACTGTACAGACGATAATTTCCAAATCGCTTATTTCGGAACTGCCCTGCCTGAATCCTCACAGAACCATTTCCATTCGTCCGCCTTCCAAGATCCAGTTCTTTTTCGTAATCCACAGAGAGAATTTCCTTCTGCTCCAGCGTATATCCAGGAACAAGAAATCCTGACAGACGAATTTTATCCTCTTCAAATTCTATGTTGACAGAACCTGCAAACATTGGTACCCCTGTCAAAGCTGCTAAGATTGTCAGGATGATCAAAGAATACCGTCTTCCATTTCTTCTTTCTTTTGCAATTTTTTCTTTTTCTGTCTCAGACATTTCTTCTGTTTCTACATAACAGTTATTTGTCATCAGCAGAATATAGCCGATTCCAACAAACACAAGGATCATAAATATCGCCAGAAAAACCGGAGTCATATCTTCCTTTGCAAAATTAAGAAACAGAAGGCTTGCTGTGATAATCGTCCATCCCTTCGCCATTGTTCTATTCAGCTTTTTCTCATCATATTTCTTCTTTTCCTCTGCGCTCGCTGTGTTATAGCCTGCGATGAGCCATCCTCCTTTTCCCGTCCAGAAAAGAACTCCCATCACCGCAAAAACAGCAAAAATAATCCATCCCAACATAACCATTCTTTCCTTCCCTTATTTAATGTAAAAACCTTCCACCTTCATCGTTTGAGTGAACGTGATCGTATACTGTGCTTTCCCATTTTCATAAGATACTATACTGACCGCAGTTGCGTACTTTTCCTTCGTCTCTGGATTTTCGGTTCCACGCACAACTGTCTTCTCAATTTTTTCCGGCTCGCCCAATTCTTCCATCACAGGCTGCACTGCATTTCTTAAATCCTCCTCTGTAAGTACCGTCACAAGCTTTGCACTCTCATATTCCTCTATGATCTTCTCATAGTCCCCTTCATGGACAAGTTCGATAATCTCTTCTGCCGTCTTTTTGACCGTCTCTTCCTCAAAACGGTCTGACAATGGTTTTTGACCGGAACAGCCTGCAAAAATCATTGCTGCTGCACATCCGGCACATACAAATACGTGCATCCATTTTTCTGTATATTTTTTCATATCCATTTCCTCTTTTCATTGAACTCTGCTTTTTCAGTCATTCCCGGGAATTTTGGCATCGTCACGATGCAGACATATTTCCCATCCATCCTTTCTCGCTGAAAACTGCCGTCATACTTTTTCAACACTCTTGTCACATTCTCCAATCCGATTCCCATATGACCTTCCTTCCTTTTCTGGCAGAAGGACATCGTATTTTCAATACGGATCACATTAAATTCATGAATGCTGTCCGCCCGTATCACCACTTGCTTCTGCTCCGATTCCTTCGCTGCCTCAACTGCATTGTCCAAAAGATTCGCAAAAACAGTTGTAAGATCACTGTCTTTCATTCCCTCCAAGGCAATCGCACCGATTCTCGCATCAAATGTTACACTTGCTCTATTTGCCGCCTTTTCTTTATCGTTTAAGATAATATTTAGCAGACGGTTATCGGTATAGTATTTGTGACCAAACATATTTAACATCTGATGTACATCTCCTATATATTCTCTTGCTCGCTCTTCTTCTCCTGAGCTTTGGAGCTGCTCGATTGCAAGAAGATGATTTCTCATATCGTGAATGATCTTCCTGGATTCTTGATACTTCTGCTCTATCTCCTCATAATACCGGCACTGCATCTCCTCTTTCTGATTTGCCAGATTCAGTTCATTTTGAAGAGAATTGGTCTTCAAAATTTTTGCAAGCAAATATGTCATACATCCATTCATCACA
The DNA here is from genome assembly GCF_964238105.1 of Coprococcus sp. HPP0074. NCBI lineage: Bacteria > Bacillati > Bacillota > Clostridia > Lachnospirales > Lachnospiraceae > Coprococcus > Coprococcus sp. HPP0074. Next base: position 270,774 of record NZ_CAXSKS010000002.1, read on the forward strand.
AGCAACAATACAATATTAAAGACTACAAGCTCCATCCCGTAAAGCTGAACATAGATTCCCGAGAACACGCAGATGGAATAGAAATACACTATACTGAATACCGGAACGATCAAAAAAACTATATACTGAAACTTTGTCAGACTGCTCTCTCTTCTTTTTCGGGAAATCCACACGAAACATTTTGTCACAAAAATCTCTGCCACAATCTTCAAAAGGATCATCACATTTGCCTCCCGGTAAGTAATAAACAAACCTAGGCGTGCATAGGTGCTTCCCAGACCATATATAACAATCCCCTGACACAGGATCAACACTGTCACATATACGCAGCTGTAAAACATCTGTATCTGGTCTGTGGTGAATAGAAAATAGCAGGCCAGTATACATCCAGCCACTGTTAGCAGTGCTCCCGCCCCTGCATTCCCCCACCGATAGATCACATAACAAAATGTCATGCTATGCAGAAAAAATACCACCAGATAACACCATTTCGGTCTATGAATGTTTCTCGGAAGGCAACTTAAAAAATAATAGATCATCGTCTGGATTACGATTAATTCTACGAAATTCAACCATACATTTACGACCAAAACCATCCCCGCCTCTCTTCCTGTATTTCTTACGACAGATCATCTTAAATACACCCTGCAAGGAATTTATTCAGCAACGACCGAAATTCTGTTGATTTTTTCTGAGAAAGCGGGATCAGACTGCCATCCATCATCCGGATATCATACCCTTTCACCGCTTTGACATAAAAAAGATTTACTACAAAACTTTTATGAGGCACTGCAAAATCGTATCCTTTCATCCGCTCAGCAATCTCTCGGATTCCTCCGCGAATGATCAGATTTTCCTTTTTTGTCTTTACATACACTCGGCGTTCCCGGTATTCAAAATAGTAAATATCATTGATCCTTACAAGTTCTGACCCATCCTTTGTCTCAAATCGAATACTGATCTCATCTTCTTTTTTCCTCTTCTGATAATAGGAAATCGCCTCCTGCAGCTGCGCTTTTACCTGCTCCTGGCTCACCGGTTTCAAGAGATAGGCAAATGCATGAACCGCAAAAGCGTAATGCACATATTCCGCATAACTTGTCACATAGATAATTTTTACATTCTTGTCCTTTTCTCTGAGAATCTTCGCCGTCTCAATGCCATTCATCCCATCCATATCGATATCAAGAAAAAGAATGTCATAGTTCTGATCGGACTCCACTAATTTCTCACCGCTCTCATAGCAGTCTATCTCTTTTGAGATACCGGCTGATAAAATCATCTCTTTTAACCGTATGACGCTCTCTTTGTCATCATCACATACTGCAATCTTTGGCATCTCTTCTTCCCTTTCCTTTCTATCGCCATTATACGCTTTCCCCAAACTGTATTTCAAGCTTCCTGCCTGAAATACAGTTTTTCGTACCTATCATCCGGATTTGATCCAATAGTTTTCTTAAAACCACCTATATTTATGTTGCTTCCTCGTTTTCAATACTATATACTAAGACTATGAGGTGATGACATGACAATTAACACAGAAGATATCCTAAACAGTATTTTAGAAAGTATTTCAAGAATTGACTATGTAAAGGCAGATGAGATTCCAAATATCGACCTATATATGGATCAAGTCACAACTTTTATGAATGACCACATGAAATCCTCCAAGCGATATGAAGACGATAAGATTCTCACAAAAACAATGATCAACAACTATGCAAAGAATGAACTTCTCCCACCTCCTCTGAAGAAAAAGTATTCTAAAGAGCATGTGATGGTTCTCATTTTTATCTATTATTTTAAAAATATTTTATCAATCAAAGATATTGAGACATTGCTCAAACCGATCACAGAGAACTACTTCCACACAGATAAGGAACTGTCGTTCACAGATCTCTACGAGGAGGTGTGTAGCCTTGAGAAATCCCGCATCGATCATCTGAAAGAAGATATTACAGAAATTTACCGCACTTCTTCTGAAACCTTTTCTGATGCGGATGAGGAGAATCGTGAATTTCTCCGTCTGTTTTCTTTTATCTGTACATTAAGTTTTGATGTATATGTCAAGAAACAGTTGATTGAGAAACTCGTTGACGCACTCCCTCCTTCCGATAACAGGAAACATAAAAAGTGATTTTTTTCTTTGCATTATAAAAAGGCAGCATATTCCACGTTTGTGGTACGCTGCCTCTCTTTAAAATCTGATTGATTTTCTATCTCAAAATTAAGCTAATTTAGATTTTGCAACTTCTGCTAATGTAGCAAATCCCTGTGCATCATTGATTGCCATATCAGCTAAGATCTTTCTGTTCATCTCAACTCCAGCTAATTTTAAACCGTACATAAATTTGCTGTAAGATAATCCATTGATTCTTGCAGCTGCGTTGATACGAGCGATCCATAACTGTCTCATCTGACGTTTGCGCTCTTTTCTTCCTGCGTAAGAAGATGTGAGTGCTCTCATCACTGACTGTTTTGCAACTCTGTATTGTTTAGATCTGGCTCCTCTGTAACCTTTCGCCAGCTTTAATGTTCTATTGTGTTTTTTTCTAGCGTTCATTCCGCCTTTAATTCTTGCCATGTCTTTCTAATCCTCCTTCAATTCTTCAAATCTTATAAGTATGGTAAGATTTTCTTCATATTCTTAACATTAGTAGCATCTGTGATAGTTGCCTGTCTAAGATTTCTTTTTCTCTTTGTAGATTTCTTAGTTAAGATATGGCTCTTGTAAGCTTTATTTCTTTTTAATTTTCCTGTACCTGTTTTTTTGAAACGTTTTGCTGCTGCTCTACTTGTTTTTATTTTTGGCATGATGTTTTTCCTCCTTAAATGTAGATTATTTATTTTTAACGTTTTTCAGTTAAAACCATGCTGATACTTCTGCCTTCGAGTTTCGTTGGCTTCTCTACGACTGCAATATCCTTTAACATATCTGCAAAATCGTCTAAAATATGCTTACTTGTCTGCATATGTGCCATCTCTCTTCCGCGAAAACGTAATGTCACTTTGACTTTATTTCCTTTTTGAATAAATTTCTTTGCGTTATTTACTTTCGTATTCAAATCATTTGTATCAATATTAGGTGATAAACGCACTTCTTTGACATCCACCGTTTTTTGTTTCTTCTTTGCTTCTTTTTCTTTTCTTGTCAACTCATATTTGTATTTACCATAGTCGATAATCTTACAAACCGGTGGCTTTGCTGTTGGAGCTATCTTCACCAAGTCAAGCTCTGCTTCTGCTGCTAATTTCATAGCTTCTCTTGTTGACATGATTCCTAATTGTTCTCCATCTTCCCCGATCAGACGAATCTCCTTGTCTCTGATCTGCTCATTAATCATTAAATCGCTAATAGTCGTGCACCTCCATAAACTAATCTCTCATACTCTTTTAACGCAAAAAAAAGTGAATAGCTTCGACTATCCACACAATACAATCCTATAACTTTCTACATTTACGAAAGTGACAGTTCTTATATTAACCGAAGTCACCCGATTGTGCTACGGTGAGAGTGGATACTCTACTTTCTTTTTCGTTTTACACAAGATGTATCATACTACATTCTCCACAGACTGTCAACTACTTTTTTGAAACTTATTAGATTGTTTCCAAAACTCCTTCTATTTGTTCTAGGATATACCACTCTGTCCTGGGATATACCGCTCACATACAAAAACAGGATACCGTATGAGCAAAATATTTGCCCCTCAGCATCCCGTCTTTCTATTTTCTCTATCGTTTGTTTCCCATAAAACAGAGCGCTACAACTCCTGTCCCGGTATGAGAGCCGATAACTGTTCCGACGTAATTGATCAAAATATTGTGGATCCCAAACCGCTCTTCTACCAATTTCCCCACATATCTGGCATCTTCTATACAGTCTCCATGGCTGATCATGATCACATCGTTCTCTTCCTCATATCCCTTGATCTGCTCTGCCATCGCATCCACCAGAATATTCAATGATTTTTTACGCCCTCTGACCTTTCCGATCGGAACAAGCTTCCCATTTTCATCCATGTGGATGAACGGCTTGATATTGATCATAGACCCGACCACCGCTGACGTTCTGGAAAGTCTCCCTCCTCGATACAAATGATTCAGATCATCCACCGCAACATTATGGCAGATATGTAACTTGTTTTTCTCCACCCATGCTGCTACTTCCTGCAAAGTTTTGCCTTTTTCCTTCATGCATCTCGCTTTGTGATATAATAACCCTTCTCCGACCGATGCACAGAGGGAATCAATCACGCAAATTTCTGCCCCTTCATACATTTCCTTCAGTTCTTCTGCCGCGATCCTTGCGCTATTATAACTTCCACTCAACCCGGAAGAAAAAGCAATGTGGAGAATGTCTTTTCCTTCTTTCAATATTCCCTCGAACAACTCTCTCACCTGTTCTGGATTTGCCTGAGAAGTCGTCGGCATTGCCCCATTTCGCATTTTTTCATAAAAAACTGCCGGTTCCAGACCATTTAGATCCTCATAAGTCTCCCCTTCTATCTCATAGGAAAGCGAAACTGCCTGTACCTGATGTTCTCTTAAATATTCTTTTGGAAGATCGACTGTGCTGTCCGTTGTTATCACATATTCTCTCATAGATGGGCCTCCTATTGTTTTCTTTTCCCCATCATATCATTATTTCCGCAATTACGCAAAAACTTTCTTGTGATCGTCAAAAATAAGACACTCGTCACAAATACTGCAATAATATCCGCAATTGGTTCTGCATAGTAAATTCCGGACACTCCGAAATATTTCGGGAGAATGATTGCCAATGGCACGAGCAAAATCACCTTTCTCAAAAGTGCCGCAAACAGTGATAACTTTGCCTGCCCCAGTGCGATAAACGCGCACTGACATGCCATCTGGATCCCAAAAATCGTAATTCCAAAGAAATATACCGGCATGACACTTGCTGTCAGATCCACAAGTTCTTTTTTATCTGTAAACATTCTCGCAAAGAATTCCGGCCCAACAATCGCTGAAATCCCAAGGGTCATCGATGCCGCCAGACAGATAATAAGCATTCGCTTAAATGCGCCCATCACCCGGCCTCTCTTTCCTGCACCAAAATTATAGCTGATGATCGGCTGCACTCCCTGTGAAACACCCTGAATCGGAACAATGATCAGCTGCATCACACTCATCAGAATGGACATCGTTCCAACATACAGGTCTCCGCCATATTTCTGAAGCCCATTGTTCAATACAACCGTCACAAGACTTTCTGTGCTCTGCATAATAAACGGGGAAATGCCGATTGCCGCAATTGCCCCTACAATCTTTTTGCTTAGTTTCAAATATTTTTTTCGGATACGGATAATGCTTTTCTTTGACACGAGGAATCTCACTACCCAAACTGCACTGACTGCCTGAGAAAGAATTGTAGCAAGCGCTGCACCTTTCACTCCCATATCAAATAAGAAAATAAAAATCGGATCCAACACAATATTAATAATTGCTCCGATCAAAACGGATAGCATTGCAACTTTTGCATTTCCCTGACCGCTGATAAATGTATTCAGCCCGATTGCAAGCTGTACAAACACTGTACCCACTAAATAAATCGTAATGTACTCCTGCGCATATGAGATGATGTTATCACTTGCTCCAAATGCATATAAAATTGGTGTTTTAAAAATCATAAAGAATGCAGTCAGCACAACTGAAAACAAGAGCAGAAGACTCGTACTGTTTCCAAGTATCTTTTCCGCTCCCTCATAATCTTTCTTTCCCAAATGAATAGAAGCAATCGGTGCCCCTCCCATTCCGGCGAATGCACTGAACGCCGAAATAATAGTAATGATCGGGAATGTGACCCCCACACCGGTAAGTGCCATATCTCCATGTCCCGCTATATGTCCGATATAAATTCTGTCTACGATGTTATAGAGAACGTTGATCAGCTGTGCTGCAACTGCCGGAAGCGCCATACTTACAATGAGTTTTCCAAGCTTCTCGGTCCCCAGTTTTTCATCTTTACTTTGTTCCATTTCAACTTCTTCCTTTCTCTTTTTTCTCTGACATCCCTGCTACCAAAATTTTTGGACAAATAAATACTGATATTTCTGGGGCTTCAGAAATATCAGTTCTATCTGTCACTGTATTTTATTATAACAATCTTTTTCATGCGATTCAATTCTTTCGCTATATTTTATTTACTTTTCACATTTCACTTCTGGATTTCTTTGCCTTTCCTCGTCTGTATGGCAGCGTATTCCTTCTGCTGTCTTTCACCTGACTTGTCAATTTTTAGTTTTTACTGATTCTCAAATAACTTCTCCCCGACAGCGTCTTATTACAAACGATCGAAACAATTACGATCACACATCCTATAAGAAATCCGATCCAGTTAAACATTGCCGTCAGAACAAGAAGTAACAGTCTCATAAATTTTAACGCATATCCAAGTTCAAAATTAGGTTGTGTATAGTTTGCAACCGCGACAAACGCCATATACAGCATCACTTCAGAATTAAACCATCCGGAGCGCACTGAAAATTCTCCCATAACGATTCCTGCGATCACACTGAGCGGTGTACTCAGCATGCTTGGTGTATTCATTGCCGCCAAGCGAAGTCCGTCAATAGCAAGTTCCAAAATGAGCAGCTGAAAAATCAGCGGAATATTCACTGTATCTTTGATAGCCACAAACGCAAACACTTCCGGAAGCCACTCAAGATTCTGCATAAACAATAAAAACAATGGTGTAACAAACACTGTGGCAATTGTGATCAACGCACGTGACATTTTCAAATACACATTCGTAATAGTAGGAAAATAGTAATCATTTGCCTCCTCGATCATATCTAAGATTGACGTCGGTAGTATCATCGCTGATGGGGAGTTGTCTACAAGAATCACAACTTTTCCCTCCAGCAGACAAGACGCTGCTGTGTCCGGCCTCTCTGTGAATTTAAATTTTGGAAACGGATTAAACCACTTCCGCTTAAACAGCTCTTCCGCAAGCGTCTGCTGCGTCATCCGCAGAGCATCTACATGAATTTTTTCCAATCTGCTGTTCAGATTTTTCAGCAGTTCTTGATCGACCCTGTCATCCATATAACAAATCGCCACATCGGTCCTCGAACTCTCTCCTATCTCTGTCATTTTCATGATCAGATGCGGATCGCGGATTCTTCTTCTCATAAGCGCCGTGTTAAAAACAATCGTCTCCACAAATCCATCTCTTGGGCCACGCAGAGATTTGTCATTGTATGGCTCATCTACTCCCCTGGCGGGATAAGTGCGGCAGTCAATCACAATACATGCTTCATAGCCATCTACAAAAAGGCAAGTAGTCCCCGATAACAAATTTTTGATGATCCCATCAAATTCAGAAAGTGTATCGACCTCTACGTAAGGTACGAGCAACCTGGAAAACTCTGTAGCACTGTCTGGCATTTTTTCTTCTGTCACTGAAAAAAAAGATGTCATGATCTTTAGCATTGTATCATCCTTTGTAAACCCGTCGATAAAGAAAAAGCTGCTTTTCTTTCCGCCGATCACAATATCTCTCTGTACAAGGTCAAAACTCTCTTTTACAGGCAGAACTTCATTCATATAAGCGACATTCTCCTCCAATGTCCCCATTATTTTTTTCTTATTCTCTTCCATGCAATCTTCCTCCTGCTTTTACCTGATTAGGATTGCCGGATTTTCTTCAAAATATTCTATTCGATTTTCTTTTCACAAACCGCGATTGCTCATACAAAATGTATTTTTACTCCATAAGCTGCAGTAATTTTTCTACAAAAAAAGGATGAACGCTCTCTTTCGTCCATCCTTATCTCCATTACCAGCAACGTACAAATGTATGCGCCGCCCAGTCTACCGTTGAAATTTTTACTACATCTCCTTCTTCCGGTGCATGGATCATCTGACCATTTCCAATATAGATTCCCACATGCCATCCATAATATACAATATCTCCCGGAAGTGCCTCCGAAGCAGATACTTCAACTCCTGCCGCTCCCTGATCCCAGGAAACACGTGGAATAGAAATCCCTGCTGCCGCATGAGCCGCCTGTACCATACCGGAACAATCAAATCCTGCTGTTGTCGTTCCTCCCCATACATATGGGATTCCAAGGAAACTATATGCCGCACTTACAATCTGCTGTGCCGCACTCTGATTTTCTTCTGGTGTCTCCGGCTCTGCTGGTGTCTGCGGTTCACTTGGTGTTTCCGGTTCTGCCGGTGTCTGTGGCTCACTCGGCGTCTCCGGCTCTGCCGGTATCTGCGGTTCACTTGGTGTCTCCGGTTCTGCCGGTGCCTGTGGCTCACTTGGCGTTTCCGGCTGTGCCGGTGTCTGCGGTTCACTCGGTGTCTCTGGCTCTACCGGTACTTGTTCTTGAACACTTTCATCTGGCTGTGCAGGTGTTGTTTCTTCTTTTTCTGGATTATCCGTCTTCTCTGCTTTTCCTTCCGCCTGACGTTTTTCCGCTACCGCCTGAGCAGCTGCAAGTACTTGCTGTTCTTCTGCCTGCTTTGTCTGGATAGTCGTTGTCAATGTCTCCTTCTTCACATTCAGTTCTGTATTCATTTTCTCCAGAGATGCCTTATCCTTTTCCAATGTAGTCTTCAGATTCTCAATCTCTTTTTTCGTATCAACATATTCTTGAAGTTTATCTCGGTCATAAATATAAACTGCCTGCACATATTCTGCCTTATTCAATGCGTCCCCGGCCGACTCCGCATTGATAAATTTCTCAAGTTCTGTATCTCCGGCTTCATACATGTATTTAATACGTAACTTCATATCTTCATACTGCTTTGCTGATTTTTCTTCCGCCTGCTGCAATTCTTTGGAAGCTTTCTGAATCTCTTCTCCTTTTGCGATCAGTTTTGTCTCTAGGTCTGCCATCTTTGTCATCACCTGTTCCAATTCACTTTGGAGATCTGACACGGAACTTTCTTTCGTCTGTTTTTCATTTTCCTTTGCCGGAGCGGCAAATACAGGTGTTACCGCCATCGAACCGACTAAAGTCACTGCCACAACTGTCTTCCCAATTCTCTTTCTCATACGTTTTCCTTTCTCTTTTGAATGATTTCCTGTTAATACACAAAAGAGGGTTGATAACTTCAACCCTCTCCTCTTCAACTATCAAGTAGCACATCGTGTTTCTCCAAATATGCAGAACACTTTTGAAAGCTCTCTGATCCTTTTTTATTCTCTCTGATTACCAGCAGCGTCTAAACCATGGAGAGCCGTATACTGAAGATACTTTTACAACATCTCCCGGCTCTGGTGCATGAATCATCTGTCCACCGCCGATATAAATTCCTACATGATAACCATAACATACAATATCACCCGGAAGTGCCTCTGCCATACTTCCTACTGCCTGTCCACATGCCCCCTGCGCTTCACTGACACGTGGAAGACCGATTCCAACTGCCGCATGTGCTGCCTGCACCATACCGGAACAGTCAAATCCAGCTGTTGTCGTTCCTCCCCATACATATGGGATGCCAAGATATCCATAAGCAACATTGACGATCGCCTGTCCTACGCTTGTATCTCCTACCGGAGGAGTCACAGGCTGTTGTGGTTGCTGCGGCTGTTCTGGCTGCTGTGGGATCTCTGGTACACTTGGTGTCTGCTCTACACCACCTGTTGTATCCCCAGAACCACCCTGCGGTGGTGTCACACTTGTATTTCCATTGTTATTCTGTCCGGAACCTCCAACATTTCCTGACTGACCACCTGTGTTGCCATTATTCTGGCCACCTGTAATTTCATTTACGGAAGCCTGAAGCTCTGCCTCTCTCTGAGCAGCCGCCTCTGCTGCTGCCTGAACTGCCGCCTGTAATTGCACATCAAAATCTGCTACATTTGCTCTATGTGTCTCAATTGTTGCATTCAGATTCTGCTTTTCTCCTTCATAATCATCCTGCAACTGCTCCATATTTGCCATCTCTGTCTCCAGAGTCGCTTTCAAATCTGCAATCTGCTGTTTAGTATCCACATATTCCTGAAGCATTTTTCTGTCATAAGAATGGACACTCTGTACAAAATCTGCCTGATTCAGAAGTTCTGAAATACTGTCTGCTGTCAAAAGTTTCTCAACAAATGTCGTATTTCCTTCTTCATACATGTATTTGATACGAAGTTTCATATCTTCATACTGCTTTTCTTCTTTCTTCTGTGCATCTTCCAAATCTGCTGTTGCCTGAGTCACTTCTGTACCTTTTTCAATCAGATCTGCTTCCAGATCGCTCATCTTTGTAAGAAGTTCTGTCAATTCTGCCTGCAGAGAACTTACTTTATTCTGCTCTTCTGCTTTCTTCTGCTGTAATTCATTGACTGTCGGTGCAGCAAATACCGGTGTCACTGTTAAGGCTGCTGCCATTAATGAAACAATCACTAATTTTCCAAACTTTTTCTTATACATAAAATACCTATCCTGACTTTCTAAATTTATTGCTTTAGATCAAATATCTACTCTCATATGGGCTATTATAGCTTCTTTTCACCTAAAATGCAATAACTTTTAACATTTTTGTAATATTTTTCCGTCCCATCTTCCTCCTTTCTCTCACAGATTCTTCACTTTGAAATTCGGAAAACTTCTTTACATTTTTTCTCCGACAAGTTATACTCAAAGAAAAATTTCAGGAGGCTGACTATGAGTTTTAAATTTGTACACAATAATTTTAATGTAAGAGATCTGGAAAAATCTCTTGCCTTTTATAAGGAAGCGCTCGGACTTGACGTTGTCCGCGAACATCATGCAGAAGACGGAAGTTTTACCCTGGTGTATCTTGGCGACAGCAAAACCTCTCACCAGTTAGAACTTACATGGCTTCGTGACTGGGACCGACCATACAATCTTGGTGACAACGAATTTCACCTTGCTTTTGAGACAGACTGTTACGAAGAATCTCTCGCAAAACATAAAGAAATGGGATGTGTCTGTTTCGAAAACGAAGCAATGGGAATCTACTTTATTGAAGATCCTGATGGATACTGGTTGGAAATTGTTCCTGCAAAATAGTTCCGATTCTCTTCTCTCTATGAAAAATGTCCTGCTGGAAATCTACCGATTCCCGCAGGACATTTTTTAATTCTGTTTTTTCAATCTTTATTGCTGTTCTGATGATGTTTTGTCTGCTTCTCCCTGCCCGATTCTCTGAATCATAACATACATTGTCGCAGAGATTGCTGCACATGCAACTGTTGCAATTCCCATTCGCATCGGCTGTTCAAACATCCAACTAAATCCACCGATTTCTGACAAGATCACAGAGGTCAGATTTAATACCATATGTGCAAGTATCGGCGCTTTGATTGATCCGTATTTTTCATAAGCATATGAAAGCAGGGCACCCAACACACCTCCGTAAACTGCCTGAACAAGATTGCCATGATAAATTCCAAAAATCAGTGCACTGATCAAAATAGCTCGTTTCATGTTCATTACTTCCCGCAAACGTTTAAAAATCAAACCGCGAAAAGCAAGTTCTTCTGCAATCGGCGTCAGAATCCCCAGACAGATAATCTGTGCCACAATGTTCACCTTATAAAAATTTGCCCCAGTTTCTTCGTAAGAGCTAATCATCGCAAGATTGCTCAACGTAAGAATATTGTTCAGCGCCACACAAGCCGCCACACCAAGTATAACAATCCAGACATATTTTACCGGTGAGGCTTTCGCTGGTTCAGCCATCCCCATCTGTCTTCTGATCCGGTTATCTTTGTGGAACATCCACCAAAATATCGGTATCGCTACAAGCGCTGTCACTCCAGTGATGATAGTCGTATACTTTAAAATCTCATTGGTCATCTCGGTTACCATCTGTGCATACTCGACCTGACCATTCAGATACTGTGGCATCTTCAGTCCGGCAACAATGGCGCTTGCAAACATCGTAATGACGAGCGATATTCCATAATAGATCAAAAGCGGAACAGCCACTCGCCCTAAAATACTTCTCTGCTTCATCCAGTCTCCTCTCTTCTTTCTGCTTTTCTGTCTCTCGTCCATCTGTTTTAGCAGATATTTTTCTTCTCTATTGCTATCTACAATTCAGGAACGCCTCAATTTCTTCTCTTTTCCCTTGTACAGTTCCCTGCACCATCTCCGGCTTTCCTCCCCCGCGTCCATGAAACGCTTCGTTGAGAAGCTTTCCATTTTTCCTGACATCCAGGCTACGGCTTCCGAGCACATATCGGTAACCCTCTCTCTCATTTCCAGAAAAGACAGCTGCCATCTTTGCTCCTTTTTTCAAGAGAAGATTTACCATTTCACGCGTCATAACCGGATCTGTCTCTTCAAACAGGCAGACAATTTCACCGGAAACATCAAGCGTCTCTACTTTCTGTTCCAAAAACTTCTGTTCCAGTTCTGCAATTTTTGCCTTCTTCATCGCAAGTTCTTCCTGAAGTCTTTCCACTTCCACCGCTGTCTCATATTCTTTTGCCGAAAGCATCACTGCGATTTCCCGGTTATTTTTTTCTTTCTGATAGTAATCTTCCAGCGCACGAAATCCACAGAGCATCGAGATGCGCACACCGCCCTTGTAATTTTGCATGCCGACAAGTTTGATCAAACCGATTTCTCCCGTCTGCTTCACATGTGGTGCACAGCAGGCACAGACATCATATCCATCAATCACAACAATCCGTACCTGCCCTTCAATCTCAATCTTACTCCGGTAACTGATCTTTGAAAGTTCCTCATCCGTCGGATACAATACTTGCACTGGGAGATTTTTTGCAACTGCCTCATTGGCAAGCTGCTCTATTTCATGCAGTTTTTCTTTCGGAACAACTCCGTTAAAATCAAGTGTCACACTGTCTGTCCCGAGATGAAACCCTACATTATGATATCCATATATCTTATGAATCAGCCCCGAAACAATATGCTCCCCAGTATGCTGCTGCATTTTCGAAAAACGTTCTGTCCAGTCAATACATCCTTCTACTTCCGTTCCTTCCACAAGAGGCCCATCCGTGTAGTGAATGATCTTCCCATCTATCTCCTGCACATCACTCACTGAAACACCTCCGAGACTTCCGGTATCTGAGCTTTGCCCACCGCCTTCCGGGAAAAAAGCAGTCCGATCAAGAATAATCTCATACCCGTTCCCCGACGGTCTTACTTCCTGCACGATGGCCGTAAATGTACTTCTATGACTATCCTGATAAAATAATTTTTCTGTCATCTGTACCGCTTATCCTTCCTACATTCTCTCCGGCGCTTCAAATCCAAGCAGATCAATGCATGTCTCAAGTACTTTCTTTGTCACTGTCAGCAGTGCAATAAAGCTTACCTGACGCTCCTTGTCTTCTTCTGCAAGAATCTTTGTCTCATGATAAAAGCGATTGAATGTATTTGCCAGATCATAAATGTATGCACAGATTTTATGCGGAGCCAGTTCTTCCAGCGTATTTTCAATCACACTGTTGAATTTTGCAGCCTCTAACATCAATGCTTTTTCGCTGTCTGAACATGCTGAGAGGAGTTTTACATCTGTCTTACTTCCTTCCATCTCTGCATATCTTGCAAGGATTGATTTGATTCTCACGATCGTATAAAGGATATATGGTCCTGTATTCCCCTCAAAGGAAGTAAATCTGTCTACATCAAACACATAATCTTTTGATGCCTGGTTGGAGAGATCTCCGTACTTAATTGCAGAAAGTCCAACGATCTGTGCTGTCTTTCTCGCCTCTTCTTCTGATACGGTGCGGTTATCAGTAATTTTTTTGTACATCTCCTCATTGATCTCACGAATCAGATTTTCCAGACGCATCACACCGCCATCTCTTGTCTTGAACGGCTTCCCGTCCTTTCCATTCATCGTGCCAAATCCGACAAACTGAAGATCTGTTTTCTCATTCACGATCTTTGTCTTTCTCGCACAGCGAAATACCTGTACAAAATGAAGCTCCTGACGTTTGTCAACAACATAGATCACTTCATCCGGCTGGTATAATTTTTCACGTTCGATCAAAGTGGCAAGATCTGTCGTATCATAGAGCGCTGCACCGTCTGATTTTAGGATCATACATGGCGGAATTTCCTTTGTATCTGTCTCTTCTTTTACATCTACAACAAGAGCCCCATTGTCGATATGTGCATATCCTTCTTTCTTCATGTATTCTACCATATCCGGGATATACTCCTGTGCATCCGCCTCTCCCTTCCAGAGATCGAAGTCCACATTCAGGTTGCCATAGTTCTTCTTCAAGTCAGCAACAGACACATTCATGATATGTTTCCACACTGCACGATAGCCACGGTGTCCGTTCTGTAACAGAAAAGTCGCTTGAAGCGCTTCTTCTTTATAGTCTTCATGTTCTTTTGCATAAGCACTTGCAGTCGGATAGATTTCTTCCAACTCCCCGATTGTAAACGGAGCTTCTTCCGGATATTCCCCCGCAAAGTTTTCATCAAAATACGGAAGTTCTGGTTTTCTCTTCTTTAACTCTGTGATCACAAGTCCCATCTGATATCCCCAGTCACCAAGGTGAACGTCACCGATCACATGATGCCCTGCAAATTTTCCGATCCGCTTGATGCTCTCTCCAATAATCGCTGAGCGCAGATGACCAACATGAAGTGGTTTCGCCACATTCGCTCCACCGTAATCAACAATAATTGTCTTTGGCTCTTTTGCAGTTTCAAATCCAAGATGTGCATCTTCGCTCATTTGATTTAAGTAACCTGCAAGGAACTCTCTGTCAAGCTTCAGATTGATAAATCCAGGAGCAACTGCCTCTGCTTCCTGAATACATGTACTCTCCTGAAGTTTCTCCACAACATCGTTTGCGATCATGATCGGTGCTTTTCTATACGTCTTAGCGCCTGCCATTGCTCCATTACACTGATATTCACATAGATCCGGTCTGTTTGATAACGTAACCTTTCCCAGTCCGCGATCATACCCTGCCGCTTCAAATGCATTTTCCAATTCTTCCTGTATAAATTCAAAAATTTTCTTCATAATACCTCCATCTTCATCTTTTGATGATTCTGTGCATCGATTGCTAATACATTATTTTAGCACAAGAAAGATAGAGCAACAACTACCTATTTTAAAAACATTTGTATCTATCTGCTTTTCTTCCGTATACTAGTTGTAACTGGCATTCATTTGTGATATAATTTCAGTAACAATTACTATTATCAAAGATAAAGGAGGATTTTTTTATGAACACAAATGTTTTTCGCAATTTGTCTTACGGAGTCTACGTCGTTACTACCCTGGATGGAAGCCGTCCAACCGGATGTGTCGCCAACAGTGTTATGCAGATCACATCCTCTCCGGCTACCATCGCAGTAAGTATGAATCATGATAATTATACAAACGACTGTATGAAACGTGCCGGTGTTTTTGCTGTTTCTATCTTATCCGAAAAGTCTGACCCCTCACTGATTGGTCAGTTTGGCTTTCAGTCAGGTCGCGACACAGATAAGTTTGCCGGAGTTTCTTATGAGGAGCAGGAACATTTGCCTGTACTCACTGACTGCTGCGGATATATCGTCTGTAAGATCATTGATCAGATGGAGACAAACACACACACCGTCTTCCTTGGGGAAGTGATCGATGGCGATAGCAAAGGGACAGATCCTGCTATGACTTATGCTTACTACCACAAAGTCATCAAAGGAAAGAGTCCTAAAAATGCTCCGACCTATCTTCCGGAAGAGGAAACTGAAAAAACAGAAACTCTGACAAAAAAGGAAACATGGGTATGTTCGGTATGTGGATATGTCTATGACGGAGAAACTCCTTTTGAGGAACTTCCAGACTCCTTTACCTGCCCACTTTGCAAAATGCCAAAAGAAAAATTCATCAAAAAATAGTCCCCCCTGCGGGGGACTTTACAGAAATGAGGTCTATCTATGAAATTAGGTTCACATGTTGGAATGAGCGGCAAGGAAATGCTGCTTGGCTCCGCAAAAGAAGCGGTTTCCTACGGTGCAGATACATTTATGTTCTATACCGGGGCACCCCAAAATACAAGAAGAAAGTCTATCAGCGAATTAAATATTGATGCCGCATGGGACTATCTGTCCCAACATCAGATTGAAGAAATCATCGTCCACGCTCCCTACATCATCAATCTCGGAAACTCTGTAAAGCCTGAGACTTTCGAGCTTGCAGTACAATTTCTTCAGCTCGAGATTGAACGGACTGCCGCCTGCAAAAGTCAAACATTGATTCTGCATCCAGGCGCCCATGTCGGAGCAGGAACCGAAGCTGGAATTGCACAGATTATCAAAGGACTCAACGAGGTACTCACAGCTGATACCCCTTGTAACATTGCACTGGAGACCATGGCGGGAAAGGGATCTGAGATCGGACGCAGCTTCGAAGAACTCGCACAGATCTATGACGGTGTCATTCACAGCGACAAACTGCGCGTCTGCTTCGACACCTGTCACACAAGCGACAGCGGTTACGATATCATCCATGACTTTGACGGTGTCATCGAAAAGTTTGACCGTTTGATCGGAAAGGATCAGATTGCAGTCTTCCATGTCAACGACAGTAAGAATCCTTCTGGAGCCGCCAAAGACCGGCACGCCAATATCGGATTTGGAGAAATTGGATTTGATGCACTCTCCTATATCGTACATCACCCGGATTTTACAGATGTCCCGAAAATCCTTGAGACCCCTTATATTCCTTCTCCGACAAAAGAGAAGAAATCCTACGCACCATATAAATACGAGATGGAGATGCTTCGCCGCCAGACCTTTTATCCAGACCTTGCGGACCAGATTATCTCTGCAAATGAATAATCCTTTTCTCCATTCTCTTGACTTTTCTTCCATTTCTCTTTAAAATAATTGTATTATATCAATAATACAAACGAGGTGATAAAATTATGTCATGGACACTGGACAATGACCGCCCAATTTACCTTCAGCTCATGGAGCGTATTCAAAGGGATATTATCGCGGGAGTCTATCAGCCTGGAGATAAATTGCCCTCTGTCCGGGATCTTGCACTGGAAGCTGCTGTCAACCCGAACACAATGCAGAAAGCATTGTCAGAGCTCGAACGCAGCGGTCTTGTGTACTCACAGCGGACAAGCGGGAGATTTATCACAGAAGATACAGAGATGTTGACACAAATGAAAAAGGAACTTGCAACAGAACATATTCAAGAATTTTTTCAGAAGATGGAGCAGCTCGGCTTTTCACGTGCAGAGTTGCTTACTTTAGTAACAAAAGCAGCAGAGGGGGAGAACTAGATGGATCCAATATTACAATGTCAGTCTTTAACAAAAGAATACAATCATTTTCCTGCACTTTCTGATTTTTCACTTACACTGGAGCGCGGACAGATTGTAGGGCTTCTCGGTCCAAGTGGAAGTGGAAAATCTACACTGATCAAACTGATCAACGGACTTCTCACTCCTACTTCCGGAAAAGTCCTGATCGATGGAATGGCGCCTTGCACACGGACAAAGGAGATTGTTTCTTATCTCCCTGAGCGCACCTATCTGAATGACTGGATGAAAGTGCGTGAAATCATCACTTATTTTGATGATTTCTATGCGAACTTTGTCAAAGAACGTGCACTGGAAATGTTGGAGCGCCTCGGGATCAGTCCGGACGCCAGACTCCGCACATTGTCAAAGGGTTCCCGGGAAAAAGTACAGCTCATCCTTGTCATGAGCCGGGATGCCGATCTCTATATTTTGGATGAGCCGATCGGCGGTGTCGATCCTGCTGCCCGACAGTATATTCTGAGTACCATTCTCTCTAATTACAACGAAAATGCGACGATTCTGCTCTCTACGCACTTGATCGCAGAGATTGAGAATATACTCGATCGCGTTCTCTTTCTTCAGAATGGGCAACTGATTTTAAACCATTCGGTAGATGAGATTCGCTTTCAGCAGAAGAAATCCATCGATACATTATTCCGGGAGGTGTTCCAATGTTAAGTCGATTAATGAAATATGAAATGCGCTCGCAGTCACGGCTGTTGCTTCCACTTCATGCTCTGCTTCTGCTTGCAAGTATTCTCGGACGCTTTTTTATTACAGGAAAAGTTTACGAACGGGTTCCAACTGTTGTCTTTATCATATTAATCACGCTCTACTTGTTTTCGCTTGTGGGTATCAGTACCGGTACACAACTGTTTATCTCTGTCCGGTTCTATCAGAGTTTGTTTAGTGATGAAGGATACCTGGCTTTTACCTTGCCGGTGACGCCTGGACAGCATCTGCTTGCCCGTACACTGGTTGGCGGTCTTTGGGCGCTGATCGATACTGTCATTATCTTTGCTTCTTTTATCATTCTTGTCATGGTTCCAGAAGTTTCCGCCCACTGGCCGGAACTATCTGAATCTCTGACAAAAGAACTGGGAATGGACTCCAACGCCTTTTTTATCCTGATGTTCTTATTAAACTGCATCTCTGCATTCACAGGGATTATTTTAATCTACTTCTGCATTGCAGTCGGACAGCTGTTCTCCAAACATCGGATTTTAATGGCACTGCTGACTTATTTAGGTCTTACCGCCCTTGTTTCAGTGATTGTTTTACTGACAAGTGTTCTCTCAGGGACACTTCCAAATACTATCGGGTTCGGTTCGGAGACAACCCGATTCTTCACGGAATCTTATTCTCAGACAGAATATTTTCTTTCTATTACGAAGAACTCTCTCATACTCGCCATTGTGCAGGCAGTGATTGCCTATGTGATCACGCACTATATTTTGTCGAAGAAGATCAATTTAAATTAGATTTTGAAAAAATTTTTGAGCAGCAAAAAGATGCCCATCGGTACAAATTGAGTGGTTACCTCAGTTCGTTTCCCTGCGGGCATCTTTTTCTATACCTATTTCTGTGTTCTCTCTACTCATCACTGCCTTGCTGCCATGCCAAAGCGCTCTGCAATGCTTCTTTGTCTCTGCTCGCATATGCATACTGATTTTCCACCTGGCAGAGAAGTTCTCTGACTGCTCTTTCTTTGGCTAGTGCTCTAATTTCCTGCTCAACTTCCGGCTCATAAGGTTTGTCCACAAGATGAAAAGCTCCATCTTTCTCTTCTCTGACATACATCGTCTCAAGCCCAGGCAAAAGTAGGTCTGCACCGCGAAGTTTCATATGATAGCTGACAAAGGCAACATAGGCATGTGGCTCTTTCGCCTTCTTTGTGTAAATATCAATTCCCTGATACCATTCAGCCAGATTCTGTCCGGTCTTTATCTTTTCGAAAGATTCTTCACTAAATGACTCATATAGTTTGCAAATTCCATCCAAATCTCCTGAAGATAGTTTTGTAAAATAATCCACGACAAGGTAATTCAATGGCTGATATTTATTTTTTTCTAATGGATTGTTCTCTAATAGATAATGCTCAGATGTCTGAACTGACTTTGATTTCTCTGATGTGATCTTCTGTGATTTTTCATTGGTAAAAAGAATACTGGCGATAATCAGGATAAAACTCATGCGAAACAGCACTTGTGCTCTTTGACACCTCACACTTCGATGCTTCTTCTGATTTCTTCTCTTTCTACACATTGCTTTTAAGTAACGCCTGATATACCTCCTGAAAGAATTCGCCGTCCGCTTCGACCGCTTCATAATTACCTCCTATTGGTATACACACCTAGGCGGATTCGAACCGCCGCACCCGCCTCCGGAGGGCGGTGCTCTATCCCCTGAGCTATAGGTGTATATGGCGCATTTACTTCGTAAACCGCTTTCTTATAATAACATACTTTTTTTCAAAAGTAAAGCCCAACTATAAAAACAATCGATTTTCCTTTCGACTGAAATAATATACTCTGTCTGAAAGCACTTCCTCCTCTTCCACCTGCGTTTCATTGATCTCTCTGACCATTTCTTCCAGGTCCTGCTTCACCGGACTTTTGCTCTCCGGGACAACAATCACCTCATGGATGCTGCTCGGAAGAATATAATAATTCTCTCCCAGCTTCTGCCCCACCTTCTCAAGGATCCCCTCATAGAGCATACTTGCTGCTCCAAAACTTCTCAGCTTGTTGGAAAGTACATATAGACTTTCTTCTTCCTCTTCTCCCTCATCCACTGCATATGGGCAGATTTCCCGAAGCAGCTTCCGCATCGGGCAAAACTGGTACGGAAGCAGAATCGGCGTATTTTTTTTCGCCTCATCGAAAAGTTGTGCTTCTGTCAGTCCCCATATTTCCAAGTGTTCCTTCCTGACAAGAACTGTCGCCGTTCCATATGGACTGACTTCCAAAAGGACAAACACTACTATTGCCAGATCCATCCACGGAACATAAGGGATGTCATTCAGTAGCTTTTCATTTTTTCCCCGATGAATCAATTTGCATGCAAATTTCCCCTTCAGCTCTTCATAATTCTGCAAAAGACTCTCCTCGCATGGATGACTGCACTTAACTTCCTCATAAAGTTGAAGAATCTTCTCCACAATTTTCTCAATCGGCTTCCCTTCCTGAAACTGCTGAAAATATTCTTCTAAATAAATGGTAGGCGAAATATGGATTCCTTTCTCTGACACAGTAATCCCTTTTCGTTCTTTTCCATTATTCTTAACTGCTGTGTGGATATAGACGGTAATCGTCTCATTTCCCTTGATTTTTTCTTTTACTCGTCTTTCTACTTCTTCAATAAATTGTTGATAATTCATACTCTTTCCTTTCTTTTATAATCAGAAAGTCCATGAAATAACATCCTGTCGGATATTGGTACGACCCGTACCTGCGAAAATTGATTTGATTGAAATGAATTTGAAATGATGTAAACACATTATACCTTTCGATTCCCTCTGATGCAAGCTATTTTTTCTTATATTTTTGTTACTAATTTCTACATTTTTTCTAAAAAATGTTCTTCCCCTTCTTCTTACTTTTCTTTGTCTTCTCTCACTTCTCCCTCTTTGCCTCCTTGAATCAGACACATCACCAATACTCCAATCGTACTTCCGGCCCACATCCCACATAAAAAATTTAACATACTGATTACCCCCACTTTTTCGCTTGCTACTCTGTTCTATCTGTCAGTATGCCCGCATTTCTCTTCCTTATACATTTCAGTTCTGTTTTTAATACCTCTCTTTATGTACATTTTACGAAAAAATAAGACTGTCACATATCTGCAACAGTCTTATCTGGTCTTCTGTGGCCGTTAAGCCACTGTCAATCTTATTTAAATTAAACTCTTGATAAATACTCTCCTGTACGAGTATCAATCTTTAATACATCTCCCTGCTCTACGAACAATGGAACGTATACTGTAGCACCTGTCTCAACAACAGCTGGCTTTGTAGCTCCCTGTGCTGTATCTCCTTTGAATCCAGGCTCTGTATCTGTGATCTGAAGCTCTACAAATAACGGCGGCTCTACTGCAAATACATTTCCTTTGTGAGAACAGATTTTTACCATTTCATTTTCTTTTACGAATTTCAGAGAATCTCCAATCGCATCCTCATTTAACGCGATCTGCTCGTAATTCTCGACATCCATGAAGTGATATAATTCACCATCTGTATATAAGTACTGCATGTCTTTTCTCTCGATGTGAGCTTTTGGGAATTTCTCAGTAGGTCTGAATGTCTTCTCTACCACACCCCCACTGATAATATTTTTTAATTTTGTTCTAACAAACGCCGCACCTTTACCTGGTTTTACATGCTGAAACTCCATAATCTGGAAAATATTTCCTTCAATTTCAACTGTTACACCGTTTTTAAAATCTCCTGCTGAAATCATCTGTAATCCTCCTTAAATTATGCCCATGAAAGCAATTCTCATTCATTTGACTGTTTACCATTTTATAATACTTCGCGAGTATTTTCAACCTTTTTTTACTTAAGAGTTGGCTTATTCTGCTTTTTCTTGTAAAAATGAAGCACAATCCGCTCCAGATACCGTTTCAAAACAATCTGAATCTCTTCTTTCGGATGCATCGGCTTCACTAAAATGTTGTGCATTCCTGCACGCTTTGCACCAAGAACATCGGTAAATAACTGATCCCCCACAAACAAAGAATTCTTTTCATCTGTCCCCATCAGTTCCATTGCTTTTCGATAATTCTTTGTAGACGGCTTGTGGGCATTGTAAATATAAGGCACCTGGATTTCCTCATTAAACATCTTCACCCTTGGTTCCTGATTATTTGAAATCAGACAACAAGAAAATCCAATCTCCTTCAGTCTTGCAAACAGCTTTTTGGCCCGCTCATCTGCCGGTGCACCGTGCGGCACTAACGTATTATCGATATCAAACAGTACACCTCTGTACCCTTTTTCATATAATTCTTCAAACGGAATCACATATGTGGATGCCACATATTCATCCGGAAAAAACATATCGAACATCTTTTTCCTCCCCGTACCCTGTCTTTTTTCTATTTTATCGCATTGCTTTTTTTACATCCTTTTTAAATTCTTCCCATTTTTTCTCATGTTCAACATAGTAAAGCGGACATGCTTTTCCTGTCACATCATAATGACGGATCACATCCTCTTCCGTCAGTCCAAACTTCTGGCAAAGCCATGCAGTCAGTTCTACAACGGAACGATATGTCTTCCTGTTAAATTTACCAGTTTCATCGGGATGACAGCATTCAATGGAAACTGTATCGACATTTCTTGAATTAGACGCATATGCCATCTCCCACGTCGGAACACACTGGATAATCTCTCCTTCCAATCCGACAACAAAATGGCTGCTTACACTCGTTTCATGGCTATCTTTCAGTCCCTCAAAATAATCTCGGTTATTCTGTGCTGTAGAACCCGGATTTGCCGTATAATGGATCACAATCCCTCTGATTTTTTCCACTTCCGTCCCTGGTCTGGAATATTCATTGACTGCGAGCAGCTGAACATCAATATCTGGTTTCCGCTCTTCAATTTCCTCTTGGCTAAGCTGTTCTGCCCTTCCGAAAAACCCGATTCCGCACGCTTTCATCAAACCTAACACTATACTCAAAGCAAAAACAATAATAATTCCTGCTGCAACTACTATGTGCTTTCTTTTTCTTCCTCTTCCATAATAATCTCTTTTTCTGTATCTCATGCTCTTTTATCCTTTTGATTCTCTTATCTCTATCTATTCTAGCACAAGATTTCCCTAAAAGAATGAAGTTTTTCTTAAAATGTCGCAAAAGGACCGCCGTCTGGCAGTCCTCTCTTTATTTTCTATTCGTCCACACTGTAGTTTGGTGCTTCTTTTGTAATATGAATATCATGCGGATGACTTTCCTTTAAGGAAGCAGCAGAAATCTTCACAAATCTTCCACTTTCTTTCAGTTCTTCGATTGTCTTTGCCCCGCAATATCCCATTCCGGCACGAAGACCACCCATGAGCTGGAATACGGTATCTTCTACAGTTCCTTTATACGCCACACGTCCTTCTACACCTTCTGGAACAAGTTTCTTCGCATCTGCCTGGAAGTAACGGTCTTTGCTTCCATTTTCCATTGCTGCGATTGATCCCATTCCACGGTATACTTTGTATTTTCTTCCCTGGAATAATTCAAATGTTCCTGGGCTCTCATCACATCCTGCGAAGATACTTCCCATCATACATACATTTGCTCCTGCCGCAACTGCTTTTGTCATATCTCCTGAATATTTGATACCTCCATCAGCAATGACCGGAATGCCATATTCTTTTGCAACTTCATAGCAATCCATCACTGCTGTAATCTGCGGAACACCAATTCCTGCAACAATACGTGTTGTACAGATAGATCCAGGTCCGATACCAACCTTCACTGCGTCAACGCCTGCCTCAATCAATGCTCTTGTAGCCTCTCCTGTTGCAACATTTCCTGCGATTACCTGTAAATCCGGATATTTTTCTTTGACCATACGAACTGTTCTGATTACATTTGCAGAATGTCCATGTGCAGAATCCATAACAACAACGTCTACCTTCGCTTTCACGAGTGCATCTACTCGTTCCAGACAGTTTGCTGTAATTCCAACTGCAGCTCCACAGAGAAGACGTCCCTGCTCGTCCTTCGCTGAAAGCGGGTATTTGATCTGTTTCTCGATATCTTTGATTGTGATAAGCCCTTTCAGATTGAAATCTTTATCCACGATCGGAAGCTTTTCTTTTCTCGCCTTTGCAAGGATCTTTTTTGCCTCTTCCAAAGTGATGCCTTCCGGAGCTGTAATCAGACCTTCGGATGTCATAGATTCTTTGATCTTCTTTGTAAAATCCTCTTCGAATTTTAAATCACGGTTTGTAATAATTCCTACTAATTTCTTTCCTTCTGTAATTGGAACTCCGGAAATACGGAATTTCGCCATCAGATCATTTGCATCTGCAAGTGTATGTTCCGGTGACAAATAAAATGGATCTGTGATAACTCCATTTTCAGAACGCTTTACTTTGTCGACTTCTTCTGCCTGTTCTTCAATTGACATGTTCTTGTGAATAATTCCGATTCCACCCTGACGAGCCATTGCAATCGCCATACGATGTTCTGTAACCGTATCCATTCCGGCACTCATCATCGGTATGTTTAATTTAATTTTCTTCGTCAGATTTGTAGACAGATCAACCTGATTCGGGATTACTTCTGAATAAGCCGGCACTAACAGCACGTCATCAAATGTAATACCTTCTCCAATAATTTTTCCCATGATTTTGCTTCCTCTCTTTCTTTTGTTTATCCCATTTTCTTAGTAACATTTCATCTTTACAGCACTTATAAGCATAACTTATTAATACTATAAATAACTTTTGTCGTTTTATAAGGTATTGTTATATTACAAAAAACCTGGCACAATGTCAAGCTATAAATTGTTTTTTATTTAGAGAATTACCTTTCTTGGCGCCAGCATTCGCATTCCTTCCAGAATTGTCTGATTTGGTTCAAAAATAATCTTCTCCTTCTGTCCGTTCTTTACTACCACCATTGTGTATGTCTTATGATCCGGATTCATCGTGCTGAAATTATGTGCCTTGATATTCTGAAATGCATTCAGTTCTGCTGACCCTGTAGGCGCGATCACTTCCAGTTCGCTGACATTTGTCTGAAACACTCTCTTTCTCTTCTGCTTCGCCATGATCTTATCGATATCAAGATCCCCGTTGACATATAAATATTCAAATTCCAGGTCTAACTGCCGGAGCAAAAAAATATCTGCCACTATCATAATTCCAAAGAAAAGAATCCCCAGCGGAAACAGAAAAAACGATAAAAGCGATACCACTGTAAGCGCGATCAATGCAGCTTTTGCCACCATTGTACCCATTGATGCCTTTCTCTTGACAAGTTGTTCTGTGTAAAAATCACTCATCTTTGCTGTACCTCCATTTTTTACATATATTTTTATTATATCACATTCTAAAAAACAGTAAAGAAAAAAGATGAGTACCGGCCTATTCTCCGGTACTCATCTGTCCTTTCAAAATTTACATCATACCCATTCCTGGTCCGCCCGCCGGCATAGGAGGAACATCTTCTTTTATATTTGCCACAACAGACTCTGTTGTAAGAAGTGTAGATGCAACACTTGTCGCATTCTGTAATGCACTTCTTGTCACTTTTGCCGGATCCAAAATTCCTGCTTTTACCATATCAACATATTCTTCGTTATAAGCATCAAATCCGATTCCCGGCTGTTGTTCTCTTACTTTATTGATGATGACAGAACCTTCCAAACCTGCATTTGCCGCAATGTGGAATAACGGAGCTTCCAGTGCTTTTAAGATAATATTTGCACCTGTCTTCTCGTCTCCTTCTAATGTTTCTGCAAGCTTAGTAACTTCTTTGGATGCATGGATATATGCAGATCCACCACCTGCTACAATTCCTTCTTCCACTGCTGCTCTTGCTGCTGAAAGCGCATCTTCCATACGAAGTTTTGCTTCTTTCATCTCAGTTTCTGTCGCTGCACCTACACGGATTACTGCAACACCACCAGCAAGTTTTGCGAGTCTTTCCTGAAGTTTTTCTTTATCGAATTCAGATGTTGTCTCTTCAATCTGTGCCTTAATCTGTGCAACACGTGCGTTGATTGCTTCCTTCTCTCCAAGTCCATCTACGATCACTGTATTTTCTTTCTGAACTTTTACAGATTTTGCACGTCCCAGCATATCCAGTGTAGTCTCTTTTAAATCTAATCCCAATTCTTCTGAGATCACCTGTCCGCCTGTCAGAATCGCAATATCTTCTAACATAGCTTTTCTTCTGTCTCCATAACCCGGTGCCTTTACTCCAACTACCTGGAATGTACCACGCAATTTATTGACGATCAATGTTGTCAGCGCTTCTCCTTCGATATCCTCTGCAACGATCAGAAGTTTTGCTCCTGCCTGCACAACCTGCTCTAACAATGGAAGTAATTCCTGAATGTTCGCAATCTTTTTATCTGTGATCAGAATATATGGATCTTCCAGATTTGCTTCCATCTTATCCATATCTGTCGCCATATATGCAGAAATATATCCACGATCAAACTGCATACCTTCTACAAGGTCCAACTCTGTTTTCATTGTCTTAGACTCTTCAATCGTAATGACACCATCATTGGATACTTTCTCCATTGCATCTGCAACCATCTCTCCAACTTCTATATCTCCTGCGGAGATTGCAGCTACATTTGCGATTCTTTCTTTGCTTTCTACTTTACTGCTCATGCCTGCAACTGCTTCCACTGCAACATCTGTTGCTTTCTTCATACCCTTGCGAAGTACGATTGGATTTGCACCTGCTGCCAGGTTCTTCATTCCTTCATTGACCATGGCCTGTGCCAATACAGTCGCTGTCGTTGTTCCGTCTCCGGCAACATCGTTTGTCTTTGCTGCCACTTCACGGATCAGCTGTGCTCCCATATTCTCAAAAGCATCTTCCAGTTCAATCTCTTTTGCGATCGTCACACCATCATTTGTGATCAGCGGAGCACCGAATGATTTATCCAGAACTACATTTCTTCCCTTCGGTCCTAATGTCACACGTACTGTATTTGCTAATTGATTTACACCTGATTCCAAAGCACTTCTGGCCTCTGCGCCATATTTAATTTCTTTTGCCATGACTGATGTCCTCCTTAAATTCTGTCTCTCTATCTTCTTCGATGACCTGATGTCACCTTTCTATTCTCTTTCTGTTGTTTTATTCCTATTCGATGATTGCAAGAATATCACTCTGTTTTACAATAATGTATTCCTCATCTTCTAAGGAAACTTCTGTACCGGCGTATTTTGAATAAATCACCTGATTTCCGACAGCCACGTTCATCGTAACTTCTTTCCCATCAACTGTTCCGCCAGGTCCTACCGCTACAACTTCCGCCTGCTGTGGTTTCTCCTTTGACTGTCCCGGTAATACGATTCCGGATTTTGTTGTTTCTTCTGCGACTAATTGTTTCAATACGACTCTGTCACCTAATGGTACTAATTTCATGTAAATTCCTCCTTATACTACCGCAATTTCAAGGTCTGTGCGAAAGCCTCAAAAGCTTTCCGCCCCACACAGTCTATCTGCACGGGGTGTCTGCGCCGCCTTTATTAGCACTCATTTTATTCGAGTGCTAATTTGCTTTACTAATAAAATAGCACTATGTTTTTCATTTGTCAACTCAGTTTATATTTATTTTATAAAATCCATTTTCAATTTGAAGAATCAGAATATTTCCGCTTTTTCCAAGGAATCTCTCTCTCACTCTTCCAACGCATTCTTCTGCCTCTTCTCCCAAAAAAACCGTGCAGCGATACGATACATCCAGCGAAATTTTTGAAAGATCTGTCTCCTCCAGATTCAAATATATGCACTCTGTCTTCGGATCATACATCAAAATGATTCCTTCATAGCTGTTCTCACTTTTTTCTTCCTTTGTTCCGATCAGTTCTTCCATCGATATTTTCGCTCTGCAATTTTCAAACATTATCTTTGCCCCTTTCCTGTCACAATCAGCGAAAGGGTATCAGTTCTGCCTCTGATACCCTTTTTTCTTATTCTCTATGCTTTGTATCTTTTTTCAAATTTTCCAGTTCTTTGAAAACAAAATCGTTGATGACACGAATATAAGTTCCTTTCATACCGGAAGAACGAGATTCGATCACTCCTGCGCTCTCAAACTTACGAAGTGCATTTACGATCACAGAACGGGTAATTCCTACACGGTCCGCAATTTTACTTGCCACAAGAATTCCTTCTGTTCCCTCCAGTTCATCAAAGATATGGATGATCGCCTCCATCTCCGAGAAGGAAAGAGTGCTGATCGCCGACTTGACAATCTGCTCTTTTCTGACCTCTTCTGCACTTTCTTCATTGACCGCGCGAAGCATCTCTAATCCTACAACAGTTGTTCCATACTCACTCAGAATAATATCATCGATCTCGTATAAAGAATCTCTCTTATAGATGAACAACGTTCCCAGTCTTTCATCTGCAATATTGATCGGCGTGATGATCGCCTGATAATTTCTTACATGTTCTGGTGAAAATCCAAGTGTCTGAAGATTCACATTTTCCTTTGTAGAAAGAATGCTTAACAATCTCTCATTTAACATCTCATCAATGTGTCCTCCGACCTCATTTGTAATCAGCTCCTGTATTTCATCGACTCCTTCGCATTTACTGATTCCAAGCACTTTTCCTTTTTTACTCACAACAAATACGTTAGAATTAAGAATCTCTGTCAACACTTCACAAATGTCATTGAATACAACTTTGCTTGAATTGTTATTGTGCAGAAGTTTATTAATTTTTCTTGTCTTGTCTAATAACTGTACGCTCATTTATTCGCCTCCGTTCACGACGTCCATCGTCTGTCTATTTTACTGCTTTTGTTTATTGTAGCAAATATATCCACAAAACGTCAAAACTCTTTTCACACGTCTATATTATCACGCATTTTCAAAAAATTCAACGGATTTTTTCTAATTCTTTTTGTTATTTCTGACATATCCACATTTTTCATCTGCACAGACAAGCTTATTTCCTTTTTCGATCATATATCCGCCACATTCCGGACATTTTTCCTTAGATGGCTTCTGCCATGACATAAATTCGCATTCCGGATTGTCCTCACATCCATAATACTTCCGACCTTTTTTTGTTTTGCGCAGTACAACTTCTTTTCCACAGAGCGGACATGGGACACCGATTTTTTCCAAATAAGGCTTTGTATTTCTGCATTCCGGGAATCCCGGGCATGCAAGGAATCTTCCATGTGGACCATACTTGATCACCATATTTCTTCCGCATTCCTCACAGATAACGTCAGTCACCTCATCCTCGATCTTAACACTCTCCAATTCTTTCTCTGCTACTTTTACAGCCTCATCAAGATCCGGATAGAAGTTGCGGATCACAGACTTCCATTCCACTTTTCCTTCCTCAACCATATCAAGCAGCCCTTCCATATTGGCAGTAAAGTTCACATCAACAATACTTGGGAATGATTGTTTCATCATGTTATTTACAACTTCTCCAAGTTCGGTCAGATAGAGGTTCTTATTTTCTTTCGAAACATATCGTCTTGCGATGATTGTAGAGATTGTCGGTGCATACGTACTCGGCCGTCCAATCCCCAGTTCTTCCAGTGTCTTTACCAGTGCTGCTTCTGTATAGTGTGCCGGCGGCTGTGTAAAATGCTGTTTTTCTTCCAACGCTTCTTTTGTCAGAACAGAATCTTGATCCAATCCTTTCACAAGCAGATTGCTCGCCATCTTTTCTTCGTCTGACTCCACATAAGCGATGCGGAATCCTTCAAACACAACTTTTGAAGTTGATACTGAAAATTGATATGCTCCCGCGCCAATTTTTACAGAAGTAGATTCAAATTTCGCCGGCTGCATCCTGCTTGCTGCAAACCGCTTCCAGATCAACTGATACAAACGAAACTGATCTCTTGTCAGAGATTCTTTCACAGAAGCCGGTGTCCTGCTAAGATCTGTCGGTCGAATCGCCTCGTGGGCATCCTGAATCTTTTTCTCAGAAGCTTTCTTCTTTTCTCCCTCTGCCACAAAATTTTCTCCATAAACTTCTCGGATATATTCTCTTGCCGCTGCATCTGCCTCATCCGAAATTCTTGTGGAATCCGTACGGAGGTATGTGATAATACCAATCGTACCACTGCCTTTGATGTCAACTCCCTCGTACAATTGCTGCGCAATCCGCATCGTCTTCTGCGTAGCAAAGTTCAGTACCTTTGACGCTTCCTGCTGCAGTGTACTTGTCGTAAACGGAAGTGGCGCTTTCTTCAGACGCTCACTTACTTTCACTTCATCTACAAAGAATTTTTCGTGCTCAATTTCACGGACAATCTGATCCATCTCTTCTTTCGAATGAATGGTCATTTTTTTCTTATCTTTCCCGTAGAAACTTGCCACAAGCGGCTTTTTCTCACCTTCAACATGGATCGTTGCATCAAGTGTCCAGTATTCTTCCGGAATAAATGCATCAATTTCTTCTTCACGATCAGCAATAATGCGAAGCGCCACAGACTGTACTCTCCCTGCACTTAATCCCCTCTTTACTTTCGCCCAAAGCAGCGGACTGATCTTGTACCCTACCATCCGGTCTAACGCACGCCTTGCCTGCTGTGCATCAACCAGGTTCATATTGATTTCCCGCGCATCTTTGATAGACGCCTTCACCGCATTCTTCGTGATCTCATTGAAGCTGATACGGTACACTTTCTTTCCTTCCAGCTTCAGTGCTACATACAAATGCCACGAAATTGCCTCTCCCTCACGGTCAGGGTCAGTTGCGAGATAAATTTTATCTGCCTTCTTCACTTCTTTTCTAAGATTCGCAAGAATATCTCCTTTCCCGCGGATTGTAATGTATTTAGGCTCAAAATCATTTTCTACATCAATTCCAAGCTGGCTCTTTGGCAGATCTCTCACATGTCCCTGGGATGCTGTCACAACATAATTACTTCCCAGAAATTTTTTAATTGTCTTAACTTTTGCAGGCGATTCTACAATCACAAGATAACGTGCCATAAACTACTCCTTTATTTCTGTCCCTTTATTTCGATTTCTTTTCTTTCTACCAATTTCCTCTCACATAGTATCCTTTGGAAATTTCTTTGATCTTTCCATTCATTTCCAAAGAAACAAGCTGCCTCATCAGCTCTGGAATCGACAGCTTTGTTTCCGCCAGTATCTGGCCGATACTCTTCGGGTTCAAATCGAGACAACTATACACTATATTCTGTTCAGTTTCAAGTATTATTTTTGTTTCTGTCAAATTCTTCACAAAATTTCCACAAATATTCAGTTCCTCTAAAAGCTCTTCCGGTGATAAAATAATCCCTGCTCCCTGCTTGATCAGACGGTTGCAGCCTCTGCTCAATTGGCTGTCCACACTGCCCGGAAGTGCATATACATCTTTCCCCTGCTCCAGCGCCATATCAGCTGTAATCAGCGACCCGCTCCGTTCTCTCGCCTCAATGATGATCACCACATCTGCCAACCCACTGATCAACCGGTTTCTCGCTGGAAAATACTGTGCAAGCGGCGGGCTCCCCGGTTGTTGTTCTGACAAAATTCCTCCATATTTTTTTAAATCTTCATAGAGCCCTCGATTCTCTTTTGGATAGCAAATATCCACACCGCTTCCAAGAATACCAAATGTTCCTCCGCTCCCGTGGATTGCCCCTCTTTGACCTGCTGCATCGATTCCTCTTGCCATCCCACTGATTACAGAAATCCCCGCTTCACTCAATATTTTTCCAATCTTTCTTGCATAAGTTTCCCCATAATACGTACAGTTTCTGGCGCCGACAATTGCCGCAGTCCTTCTTCCCTTTTCCGGAAGTTTTCCCATCACATAGAGCGCATAAGGCGGTGAAGAAATGTTCCTTAATCTGTCCGGGTATTTTTCCTGTTCATATGTGACAAGCGCAATCCCTTTTTTTTGCCATTCTGCAACAATTTCTTTGCTCCATCGCCGTTTTCCTTCTTGTATGATCTGCGTGATCGTCTCCGCCTTTTCCTCTGTCCACTTCTCTTTTAACCTCTTCTTCAGTGCTGTTTCTTCTATATAATATAGCGTGTTTTTTTGAGGAAATTCCTTTGTCAGCTGTATTTTTTCCCTGTTTCCGATTCCCTTTAATCCCGCAAACCAAAAACGAAATAGTTCATCTTGTTCTATCTGATTCTCTCTTTGTTTTTCCACATTATTCCTCCACCATTATCTCCAATATTTCTGATCCATCGTACGGTAAATCAACGCTTCATCCAAATGGGTCGATTCAATCTTTTCACTGCCTTCCAGATCTGCGATCGTCCTTGCTACCCGAAGTACTTTATAGTAGGAGCGGGCAGTCAACTGAAGCGTCTCAAAACTTCTTTTCATCTTTTCTTTTCCCTCCGGATCCAATTCACAATGCTCCATCAGTGTTTTGACGGATACTCTTCCATTTGTCTGCTTCTTCTGCCCCTCATATCGTTTCTTTTGAATCTCTCGCGCTGCACATACTCGCGCACGGATAATATCGGATGTCTCCTCCTCATCGGTTTGGATCAGGCTTTCATACCTCACCTTCGGTACATCTACGCAAAGATCGATCCGATCAAGCAGTGGTCCGCTGATTCTGCCTAAATAATTGCGGATTTCCTGTTCACTGCACCGACATCGATTGTAATCCGGAAACTGTCCGCATGGACACGGATTCATTGCCGCCACTACAATCGTATCTGCTGGAAATAAATAGCTTCCTCCATTTCTGACAATATGAATCTTCTGTTCTTCCAACGGTTCTCTTAACACCTCCAGCACATCTTTTCGAAATTCTGCCGCCTCATCCAAAAACAGACATCCACCATGACTTAAGCTCAATTCTCCCGGAACAGGATGCAAACCTCCTCCTACAAGCGCAGCCTTTGTGACCGTGTGATGTACCGCACGAAATGGACGAGCTAAAATCAGAGGCCGCTTTTCATCCAAAAATCCTGCAACACTATACACTTTCGAAATCTCTATGCATTCCTCCATCGAAAGCGGAGGAAAGATGGTTGGAATCCGTCTTGCTACCATCGTTTTTCCGGAACCTGGCGGTCCGATCAGCAAAAGATTATGTTCTCCTGCAACTGCGATTTCTGCCGCCCGCTTTACAAATGTCTGCCCTTTGATCTCGCTAAAATCCTCTGAACCCTGACATCTATCCTCAACTTCTATATTCCGCTCTCCCGACACTTTATGATTTTTCCAGACAATTTTCTCACCCTCCTGTTCTATTTTTTTTGCAACTTCAATCAGTTCTGTCAATTTTGACACACCGATCACTTCCATCCCTGTGATACTTCTCCCTTCCTGTTCATTCTCCTTTGGAATCATGCAGCGGACGCATCCATGTTCTTTTGCTTCCAGAAGAATTGGGAGAATCCCGGGAACTTTTTTCACACCACCATCGAGACTTAACTCTCCGATTATAAGTACATTTACAAGCGTTTCCTGACTGATCACCCCATTGGCTGCAAGCACTGCTGCCGCGATTGGGAGGTCAAATGCTGCTCCTCTTTTTCTTACATTTGCCGGAGAAAGATTGATCACTACCTTTCTTGGCGGAATCTGTATGCCGCTGTTTTTTACTGCCGTGCGAACACGCTCTGCCGACTCTTTTACTTCCGATGCAAGATGACCTACCATATGAAAAAATGGAAGTCCATTTCCCACATCTGCCTCCACATGGATAAACTCTGCCTGCATTCCCTGCAGAGATGCTGATAAAACTGTGCTAAACAAAGCCGATACCACTCCTTCCCAAATCGCACTGCGTATCTTCTCTTAGCCTCTTTTATTTCTGTACAAAAATAAGAACCGCACATGCGATTTTCTTTCTTTTTTCTTGTGTTTCCATACTATTTTTGATCGTTGATTTTCTGGCAGAAACGCCGGAATAATTCTGAAAGAGATGTTTTCAGAATGATTTTCTTTACTATAACATATCTTTTTTGTTTATGCTACATAAGGGTTATAATATTTTTATGAATAATTACAGTTTTCCATACAATCGCTTGCATTTTCTCTCTAACGCAAATACGTCCCGTGCAGAAACACTTTCTGCCGGAACGTATCATTTTCTTATCTTCTTTTCTCTGCTTTTTACAAATATTCGTAAAATTTGTTATGCTTCTTCTGTCTCTGCTTCGGGTTCTTCCACACGCTCATATTTCGAAAAGATCTTCCGGTAAATATACGATGTGACAAATGCCAGAAACGAAAATCCAGTCATGAACCAGAATGCAAGTGCTGTGATCATTGCCCGTGCACTGAAAAACGTCACAAACAGTACTAAAATATTGACTCCAAAAAGAAGTAATGTGAACGGAAAACTGCCGATACCGATAAACAGAGCATTTTTGAAAATCTGCTTCATTGTCGCGTGAAATCGTGCAATATAAGGGAAAATATACATTGCAATCATCAGATAAACAAAAGACATTGCATAAATGGTCACCCCAAATGCTTTTCCAAATCCGCCTTCCAGTCCCATCGCAAACCTGATGTCTACAAAAAGCACTGTTCCAACTAAAAGTATCACTAACCATGCGATCGTACTCTGTTTGAAATTCTCTTTAAATCCTTTTAGAAATCCTTTGGCAATATAACTTTCTTCGTTCTTTACCGCCTTCAATGTTACAGAATACAGCGCCGTCCACGAAGCACCGATCGTTACGATCGGAATGCTGCATAAAAGGAATAAAAAATTGAGGATGACCAAATCGGCTACCCTTCCCAAAAATCTCCAGACAATATTGTCTGTGTCAAATAATCTGCCCATACAATCCCGCCATTCATATAATTTTTGCGGCAGCTGCCGCCCTTCACTTTGTCAGACATAATTATATGATAGCACGTTCTCCTTTGATAGTAAACAGACATTTTGATGCTTTTTTCTCTGTTTTCATGTGGAAAAGCACAAATCTTCTCTCCAGCACATAAGCTATATTAAATATGCTTAGAGGTGCTTATCTTGAAATCATTTCCAACTCCCCTCACTTCTGCTGAGGAACAATATTACATGCAAAAATACACAGAGGGCGACCTTGAAGCAAAACACATCCTGATCGAACACAATCTCCGGCTTGTAGCACATATTGTCAAAAAATATCAACGTCCGGAGGAAGACAATGAAGATCTGATCTCCATCGGAACCGTAGGACTGATCAAAGCAGTCATCACCTTTAATCCCGAAAAAGGAAATCGACTTTCCACTTATGCAGCCCGCTGTATTGAAAATGAAATTCTGATGATGCTTCGCTCTAGAAAAAAATCCTCCCGGGAAATCTCTCTCTACGAACCGATCGGTACTGACCGGGAAGGCAATGAGATTCAGCTGTTTGATGTCATGGAGACAACAGATGAAGATATCCACGAGAAAATCAATCTCAAAGACGATGTACGCACTTTATACGAAAAAGTAGAATCCGAATTATCTGACCGGGAACGGCTCGTTCTGAAAATGCGCTACGGACTTTACAATGAGGAAGAATACACGCAGCGTGAAATCGCAAAAAGGCTTGGAATTTCCCGCTCTTACGTATCACGCATTGAAAAAAGCGCCGTGGAAAAATTGCGCAGCTTCTTTCCGGAATCTTGACAGAATACTAAGAAACCGAAAGCAAAGGCTCATTTTCACTGAAAATGCTTGCCGCTTTCGGTTTCCTCATCACATTATACTTCTTTCGCTTCCTGTCTTCTTAAAATATCATACTGCTCTAACGGCATTCCCAGATCTACATACAATACTTGTTTTGGATGCGGAGCACTCTCCTGCTCATTTCCATCCTCATCTAAGATCCTCTTCACTTCCACACTAATATTTTCGCCATTCGGTTTCATCACTTCGATCGTCTCTCCGACAGAAAACTTATTTCTCTGTTCGATACGGTAAGTGCCATCACGCTCTTCCCCTACGATTCCAAGATAGGTATACTCTTTCACATAAGTATTGCTGTCATAGATCTGTGTTGTCTCATCCGGCTTTCCAAAGAAAAATCCTGTCGTAAACTGCCGATAAGTACAATTAGAGATCTGTTCCAGATACCATGGCATATTTTTCTCATAGAGTGCCGGATCCTTCTGATAGTCGTCAATCGCCTTGCGGTATGTTCTTGCAACCGTTGCTACATAGAGTGCGGTCTTCATACGTCCCTCGATCTTCAGACTGTCAATGCCCGACTCTAAAATTTCCGGGATATGCTGGATCATACAGAGGTCCTTGGAGTTAAAAATATAAGTTCCTCTCTCATTTTCATATACCGGCATATATTCTCCTGGTCTGGTCTCCTCAACCACAGAATATTTCCATCTGCATGGATGGGTACATGCTCCCCGGTTTGCATCTCTTCCGGTGAAATAGTTGCTGAGCAGGCATCTTCCGGAATAAGAAATGCACATCGCCCCATGGACAAATGTCTCAATTTCCAGCTCATCCGGAATATTTGCCCGAATCTCTCTAATTTCCTCCAGAGACAATTCCCTTGCTGATACGACACGAGATGCCCCCAGCTTATGCCAGAAATTATAAGTCGCATAGTTTGTATTATTTGCCTGCGTACTGATGTGACGCTCAATCTCCGGACAGATTTCCTTTGCAATCTCAAATACACCAGGATCGGCAATGATCAATGCGTCTGGTTTAATCTCTTTTAACTCTTTAAAATATTCTCGTACCCCTGAAAGATCCTCATTATGTGCGAGAATATTGGCAGTTACATATACTTTTACATCGTGTTCATGTGCAAATGCGATTCCCTCCTTCATTTCCTCCATGGAAAAGTTTTTCGCTTTCGCTCGAAGTCCGAATGCCTCTCCTCCAATGTAAACCGCATCAGCTCCAAACATAACGGCTGTCTTTAATACTTCCAGGCTGCTCGCCGGAATCAATAATTCTGGATGTCTTGCCATATATTTTTCCTTTCTATACAACTTGTTTCTTTTCTATTTTTCTCCAATCTTTACACTGACTGTTGCTCCGTCCCCGATCGGAACTATAGACGTCAGCAGTCTGTCATCATGCTTTAATGCATACAGATATTCCCTCATTCGGCTGTGGATCGTCCGATTCCTGCGCTCCACTGCGAAGCGAGATTCAATGATATCTCCTTCCTGAAGCACATTATCCGATACGAGGACACCTCCCGGATTCAAAAGACGCATCACTTCTGGCAGATAATAAATATACTGTCCTTTTGCCGCATCCATAAAAATAAAATCATACGGCTCTTTTAAGGACTGCATCACTTCCATCGCATCTCCTTCCAGAAGTGTGATCTGTTTTTCTTTTCCTGCCCGCCTAAAATTTTCACGGGCAATCGGAATCCGTTTCTCATATTTTTCAATTGTTGTGATCTCACATTCCTCTGTCACATATTCACTCATCAGAATTGCAGAAAATCCGACAGCTGTTCCAACTTCTAAAATCCGCTTCGGTTTCTGCATCGCAAGCAGTACTTTCAGAAAGCTCTGCATCTCCTTCCGGATGATCGGTACATAAGTATCCAGCGCCTCCTGCTCGATCTGCTCCAAAATCGCTGTGTTTTCTGTGTCAAGAGAATTAATGAACGTCACCATTCTTTCATCTACAATCATATGCCTTCTCCTCTGTTTCTGAATTGCAAAACCTCAGAAAATAAGGCGGAGAACCAAAATCCTCCGCCCTTCTTTCCTTCTATACATCCATAATGATCGGAAGGATCATCGGACGTCTCTTAGTCCGCTTCCAGATAAAATCATTCATCGTATCGCGGATCACTAATTTAATTCTGCTCCAGTCTGCATTGCGATTGTTTCTCAAACAGTTCTCAAGCGCATCGGAAAGTACCTGTCTTGCCTCTTCCATCAGCCCTTCGGACTCCCTTACATAGACAAACCCTCTCGAAACAATGTCTGGTCCTGCAAGGAGCTGATTGGTTCCCTTCTCCAGTGTCAGGACTACGATCAGTATACCATCTTCTGCCAAATGCTGACGATCACGTAATACAATATTTCCAACATCGCCAACACCGAGTCCGTCTACAAGGATTGCTCCCGTCTGTACTTTGTCTACAACCTTTGCACTTTGATTATCCAGCGCCAGTACCTCTCCGGATTTGAGGATGAATACATTTTCCTTCGGAATGCCAAGCGCTGTCGCAATTCCTGCATTTGCCTTCAAATGACGATATTCTCCATGAACCGGGATCGCATATTTTGGTTTCACAAGAGAATAGATCAATTTCAACTCTTCCTGACAGGCATGCCCGGATACGTGTGCATCCTGGAAAATAACATCTGCACCTTTCTGGGAAAGTTCATTGATCACCCTTGACACTGCCTTTTCATTTCCCGGGATTGGGTTTGAACTGAAAATAACTGTATCTCCCGGCTTGATGCTGACCTTCTTATGAATATCTGCTGCCATACGGGATAATGCCGCCATAGACTCTCCCTGGCTTCCTGTTGTGATCAGAACCGTCTTCTCATCCGGATAATTCTTCAGCTGATCGATCTCGATCAATGTCTTATCCGGCACATTCAGATACCCAAGCTCTGATGCTGTGGAAATAATGTTGACCATGCTCCGTCCTTCCACGACAACTTTTCTGTCATACTTATAGGCAGAGTTAATTATCTGCTGTACACGGTCTACATTCGATGCGAAAGTAGCAATAATAATCCTTGTATTTCTATGTTCTGCAAAAATCTGGTCAAAGGTCTTTCCAACTGTCCGCTCTGACATCGTAAATCCCGGGCGCTCTGCATTTGTACTGTCTGACATCAGCGCAAGCACACCTTTCTTTCCGATCTCAGCAAATCTCTGAAGATCGATCGCATCTCCAAATACCGGAGTGTAATCGACTTTAAAGTCACCTGTATGCACAACGATTCCTGCCGGCGAATAAATTGCAAGCGCAGAAGCATCTGCGATACTGTGATTTGTCTTAATGAATTCAATCCGGAACTGCCCCAGATTGATCGACTGTCCGTGACGTACAACCTTTCTTCTTGTACAGCGGAGCAGGTTGTGCTCCTTTAATTTATTTTCAATGATTCCCATCGTAAGCTTTGTCGCATAGATTGGAAGATTCATCTCTTTTAATACATAAGATAATGCTCCGATGTGATCCTCATGTCCGTGGGTAATGACAAATCCTTTCACCTTTTGGATATTATCCTTCAAATAAGTGATATCCGGAATCACAAGGTCGATTCCTAGCATATCATCCTCCGGGAATGCCAGTCCACAGTCTACTACAATAATACTGTCCTCATATTCAAAGGCAGTAATGTTCATTCCGATCTGCTCAAGTCCTCCGAGCGGAATGATCTTTAATTTTGAATTGCTCTCTCTTTTCAAAAGCTACACCTCCATGTTTCATTCTACTTTCTTTTCTCTGCACTTTCTCTTTCTGCACATTCTTTACATTGTCCGTAGAATTTCAACTCGTGGTCCAGAACATGGAAATCCGTTTTCCTCTCAATATAACTTTCCAGCTCCTCTAAGAGATCATCTTCAAAAGACCATACTTTTCCACAACTTTTACATATCAAATGATGATGATGATGCTTTCCTTCCCCGCCTTCGATCAGGGTTCCGATTTCATATCTGACACATCCATCATCCAGATTAATCCGATCCACCAATTGCAATTCCAGTAACAACTGTACCGTCCGGTATACGGTCGCCAATCCAATTTCAGGATAGTCGACTTTCACCAGTTCATAAATGTCCTCCGCTGTCATATGCTCACCACGATGTTTTTCAAGCACCTCAAGTACAAGCAGTCTCTGGTTTGTCACTTTCAGTCCCTGCTCTTTTAATATTTTCTTAAACGCTTCCTGGTTTAATGTCATATGCCACCTCATCTGCAAAGTTCTATACTCAAATGTATCTAACTACATTTCAATATCAACGTCTTCTAATAATTCTTCAAATACTTTTGAAACTGCAAGAAGTTCTGTATCATCTTCCACAACTTCATATACACTTTCATCCTCTTCTACTTTACTTAAATCCTTCAAGATCAGACATTCTGCATCATCTTCTTCAGAATCTGTAACAAGAATATATGTCACACCGCCTAATTTTGTCTGTTCTAACACAAAAAATTCTACTGCCTGATCTTCTCCTTCAAATGTAAATGTAATCTTTTCCATAAAAACTCCTACACTTCTTCCATATCCTCGTCTGACTTCTGTCTGAAATAAACAGAATCCAGATATCCCTGCAAGATAAAAACTGCCGCGATCTTATCTACATATTTCTTGCGGTCTTCTCTTCGTACGTTATTTTCGATCAATGTCCGTTCTGCCTCGACGGTTGTCAGGCGCTCATCCCACATCGTAACCGGAAGTGCTGTTCTCCGCTCAAGCATCTCCTTGAATTCCAGCGACTTCTCTGCCCGGTCACCGACAGTGTTGTTCATATTCTTTGGGAAGCCAAGAACAATCTCCTCGACCTGGTATTCCTGCGCAAGTGCCTCAATACGAGCCAGTGTCTTTCTTAGCTTGTTCTCTTCCTTCCTGCAGATTGTTTCAATTCCCTGGGCAGTAAGACCTAAAGGGTCACTGATTGCGACCCCCACCGTCTTAGACCCATAATCCAGTCCCATAATCCTCATACGATATTATTCCCATCCGTGATGCTCGATATACGCTTTCAGCATCTCCTCTACAAGCTCGTCCCGCTCCATCTTCATGATCAGACTTCTCGCGCCATTGTGACTTGTGATGTAAGTCGGATCTCCTGACATAATATACCCTACGATCTGATTTACCGGGTTGTATCCTTTTTCTTTCAGTGCCCCATACACGATCTCAAGAATGTCTTTCGCCTTGATCTGTGGTCCGGTCTCCACGTGAAAGAACTGTGTATTGCTCAAATCTTTCATCTTTTCTTCCTCCGTTTCATACATTTCTATTCTAATATAAATGTACCAAAAATACAATGAATATTTTGTGAAGGATTTTTAAAATGATTCTCAAAATAAAGTTTTCTACTTTTACAATGCATCCACTGTCCATGCATCTTTTCCGACAGTCACTCTTAGTAACCTGCCAGATAAGTTTTCATCAGACAAGATTGCCAGCCGGATATATTCCTTCGTATGTCCGATCCAATATGTCTTTCCGTCTTTCTCCATCTGTTCCTCTACAAGAATTTCTGTCTCTTTGCCCGAAAATTGCTCCTCATAAGCTTTCCGGTTCCGTTCATCCAATGCAAGTAACGTGTTACTCCTTTTTGTCTTCTCCGGCTCCGGCACT
The DNA here is from genome assembly GCF_964238105.1 of Coprococcus sp. HPP0074. Classification (NCBI taxonomy): domain Bacteria; kingdom Bacillati; phylum Bacillota; class Clostridia; order Lachnospirales; family Lachnospiraceae; genus Coprococcus; species Coprococcus sp. HPP0074. The sequence continues at coordinate 311,938 of NZ_CAXSKS010000002.1, forward strand.
TGATTCGGCATTACCGCAGCCTTTGTTCCCTGACGCTTTGAATATTTAAAAATATGCATCTCATAAAAATTTACTTTTTCTACAAATGCCCTTGACTCTTCAAATTCTTCTTCGGTCTCTCCTGGGAATCCGACGATTATGTCTGTAGTCAATGCCGGATTTTCAAAATATTTACGGAGCAGCATGCATTTTTCAAAATATTCTTCTGCTGAATATCTTCGGTTCATCCGCTTTAAAGTCTCCTCGCAGCCACTTTGCAATGACAGATGAAAATGCGGACAGATTTTTGGAAGTGCAGACAGCGCCGACGCAAATTCTTCTGTGATAATGCGGGGTTCCAACGATCCGAGTCGGATTCTCTCGATTCCTTCGATTGCATGAACCGCCTGGATCAGCGAAAGTAACGTTTCCTTTTCTTCAAAGTCAACTCCGTAAGAACTCAGATGAATTCCTGTGAGCACAACTTCCTTATAGCCATTGGCCGCAAGTGCACTCACTTCTTCCACAACTTCTTCTTTTCTTCTGCTTCTGACACGACCTCTCATGTATGGGATGATGCAGTATGTACAAAACTGGTTACAGCCGTCCTGTACTTTAATATATGCCCGTGTGTGTTCTGCAGTCTTGGTCAGATAGAGTTCTTCGTATTCTTTCGTGTGATTGATATCAATGACTTCCTGCTGCACAAACACACCGTCTGCTTCTTTTCGTTTCTGCTCATACTCCTCAAGAATCTCGATCAAATTCTGCTTCTTATTATTTCCGATGACAATATCAATACATTCATCGATCTTATCGCTGTTTTCCTGCGCCTGCACATAACATCCCGCCGCCACAACGATTGCATCTGGATTCATCTTTTTTGCCCGATGGATCATCTGTCTTGACTTTCTGTCAGCCATATTGGTCACCGTACATGTGTTGATAATATAGATATCCGCCCCTTCCTGAAACGGAACAATCTCATAGCCATTCTGCTCCAACAGTTCCTGCATCGCCTCTGTCTCGTATGCATTGACTTTACATCCAAGATTATGTAATGCTGCTTTTTTCATCTTTTTTCCCTTTCTTTTTCTGCTTCTATGTAATTGTTATCCAAAATCACGAAAATTTCTCCATTTCTTTGGCACTTTGTTTCTTGACTTTTATACCCCCAAACTTTAAGATAAGGGTAGAACAAAATTCAAGGAGGATTATTCAATGAAAACAGTACAAATTTCATTAAATTCAATCGACAAAGTAAAATCTTTCGTAAACGAAATCACAAAATTTGATCACGATTTCGACTTAGTATCCGGAAGATATGTGATTGACGCAAAATCTATCATGGGTATTTTCAGCTTAGACTTATCAAAACCGATCGACTTAAACATCCACGCTGAAAAAGACCTTGATACTATTTTAGAAGCGCTTGCTCCATACTTAGTATAAGTTTTCAACAGTCACCTACGACTTTGATAAAGAAGTATACAGATATTCTCCGGAATGTCTGTAAGAAAATATAGATATGTTCCGGCCGGCTCCGGTCAGGAACATATCTATTTTTTTACTATTTTACAACAATCGTCTCCACAGTGTTCACAGCTGCCTCAAACAGTTCATCAATCTTTTCTGCAAGATTTTCTTCTGATCTGCGGATCACATTGATATTCGGTTTTGTCACCGGATGTTTTGCGACAAAGATCGTACAACAATCCTCAAACGGAAGAATAGACGTCTCGTAAGTATCGATTTTCTCTGCAATCTCCACGATTTCCTGCTTGTCAAATCCAATCACCGGACGGTATACCGGCAGTGTACATACATCATTGGTTGCTGCCAGACTCTGCATCGTCTGGCTCGCCACCTGTCCGATACTCTCCCCTGTGATCAACCCAAGGCATCCGCTCTCTTTTGCAAAATGTTCTGCAATCTTCATCATATAACGACGCATAATAATCGTCAGCTCATCATGCGGACACTTATCATAAATATACAGCTGAATGTCTGTAAAGTTGACAATGTGCAGCTTAATCGGTCCTGAATACTTTGCCACTAATTTCGCAAGATCGATTACTTTCTGTTTTGCACGCTCACTTGTATACGGTGGTGCATGGAAATAAGTTGCCTCCAGCCCGACTCCTCTCTTGGAAATCATATAACCTGCTACCGGGCTGTCAATCCCACCGGAGAGCAGAAGCATCGCCTTTCCGTTTGTTCCCACCGGCATTCCACCTGGTCCCGGAATGATTTCTGAATAAATGTAGATCTGTTCGCGGATTTCGATATTAAGCTTGATCTCTGGCTTGTGCACATCTACCTTGATTTCTGGAAATGCCTCTAAAATAGCCTCTCCAAGATCGCAGTTGATCTCCATAGAATTCTTCGGATAACTCTTCTTGCCTCTTCTTGCCTCTACTTTAAATGTTGTATTTTTATCTGGATACATCTGATCCATATAATCTACAACATCTTTTTTTAATTGTTCAAATCCCTGGTCTTCCACATGGACTACCGGACAGATTCCCACGATTCCAAAAACTCTCTTTAAACTTGCGACAGTCTCCTCGTAGTCATACTCTCCTTCACATTCTACATAGATTCTCCCCTGAGATTTGTGGATATCAAAAGTTCCATCCACATCTTTCAGCGCATAACGCATCTGACGGATCAAGGCATCCTCAAAAAGATATCTGTTTTTCCCTTTGATCCCGATTTCTCCGTATTTTATCAAAAATGCATGAAATATCATTTTTCTTATCCTTTCTTTTGCATATTATATCAATGTCTTGTATACCTTCTCAGCATCGGTACACAATTATATAATGTTTCCAGTGTATAGTCAATTTCCTCTTCGGTTGTAAATTCGGAAAGACTGAATCGAAGCGTCGCATCGAGGTATTCTTTCTTCACACCGATTCCTTTCAGCACACCGCTGATTGCCGGATGATTTGATGCACAGGCAGAACCAGAGGACACATAGATTCCTTTGTCTTCCAACGTATGAAGCAGCACTTCACTTCGGATTCCAGCTACACCGACACTGATAATATGCGGCGCACTCGTCTCATCTGTCACTCCATGGATTACTACATCATCGATTTTCTGGATTCCTTCAATGAACCGATTTTTCAGCGCACGCATCTTTGCGGTCTTTTCATCCAAATCCGTATAAATCTCTTTGACGGCTCTTCCAAGTCCAGCAATCCCCGGAACATTCTCCGTGCCGGAACGAATATTTTTCTGCTGTTCTCCTCCGAAAATAATCGGATGGATCTTCACCTTCTCGTTGATATAAAGCGCTCCGATTCCTTTCGGTCCGTGGATTTTATGTCCGCTCACAGACATCATATCAACCCCGATCCGCTTTGGATAAATCCGATATTTTCCAAATCCTTGAACTGCATCCACATGAAATAAAATTTTATTGTTGTACCCCTTAATGATACGCGCTGCTTCCTCAATTGGTTGAACCGCTCCCATCTCATTATTCACATACATGATCGATACGAGGATTGTCTCCTCACAGAGCGCTTCCTGCAGTGCGGAAAGCTTCACCTTTCCTTCTGCATCCACAGGAAGATACGTCACGCGAAATCCTTCTTCTTCAAGATAATGCATCGTATTTAAAATTGCCGGATGCTCGATGGACGAAGTGATCAGATGTCTCCCTGCCCGATGATTTGCCCTTGCAGCACCGATCAGCGCAAGGTTATCGCTCTCAGTTCCTCCGGAAGTAAAAAAGATTTCTTTTTCCTGCACTTTCATCGCCTTTGCAATGATTTCCTTTGCTTCCTTGATATATTGTTCTGCCTCGACTCCTTTTCTGTGCATAGAAGATGGATTTCCGTAATCTTCACACATTACTTTTCCAACAATGTCCCGCACACATTCATAACACTTTGTTGTCGCCGAATTGTCCAGATATATTTCCATAGTTTTCTCCTGTTTTCTTTTACTATCAGATTATGTCATTCCTGTTCCAGATGATACATCAGCACAGACAACATCGTCATCCCCGCCGTCTCTGTGCGAAGGATCCGCCTTCCAAGCGTGATCGGATATGCTCCTGCCTCCATGGCAAGCTTCACCTCTTCTTGCTCAAATCCGCCTTCCGGACCAATAAAAATCCCAACCGACTGCCCCGGCTGTATCGCTTGGATCCGCTCTTTTGTAGCCTGCATTCCCTCCGCCAATTCATATGGGATCAGAAGAACATCAAGGCTTTTCGCATAAGAAAGCGCTTCCTGAAAGTTCATCACTTGTTTTATTTCCGGGATCACATTTCTCCCAGCCTGTTTTGCAGCGCTCTCTGAGATCCCGCTCCACCGTTCTCTCTTCTTTGCCGCCTTTTTCTGATCCAGCTTTACCACTGCCCTCTTTGTCGCAACCGGAATCACTTCCCATACCCCAAGTTCTACCGCTTTCTGGATGATCAACTCCATCTTATCGCTCTTTGGGAGCCCCTGAAACAGATAAAGTTTTGATGGAAGTTCATTTTCCGCTTCCCGTTCCTCCAAAATCCGAGCCGTTACCTTGTCTGCCTCCAGTGATTCGATCTCACAGAGATACTTCTTATTGTTGCCATCACTGATTTCCAACTGCTCTCCCGTCTTCATACGAAGTACATTCTTCATATGATTGACGTCCGATCCGGTAATCTCAATGTATCCATCCCTCACTTGATCTGGCACTACAAAAAAATGCTGCATGTTCTTCTATCCTCTTTCTTAGAAATTTTTTCTTGCGGTAACAGATACCCACTCTCCTTGATAGGTCACTTCCAGCACTTCCAGCCCCGCTGCCTTCACTGCCTCTACAACAGTATCTTCCTTGTCATCGATGATTCCGCTTGTAATATAGACACCACCTTTTTTCAGCTGGTTTAAGATCACTGGTGTCAGTGGCACAAGAACGTCCGCAAGAATATTTGCCACAACAATGTCATACTTATCATAGCCGACTTTATCCTGCACTTCCTTATCATCAATAATATTGCCAATCATGACTTCATACTGGTCTCTAGTAATTCCATTGACTTCCATGTTTTCATAAGTAGCATCGATTGCACACGGATCAAGATCTGTTCCCACAGAATAAGCTGCGCCAAATTTTAAGGCAAGCATGCCAAGAATTCCGCTTCCACATCCTACATCAAGAATTCTTGTCTCCTTTGTCACATGTTTCTTCAGCTGACGAATACAAAGCTGTGTCGTCTCGTGCATTCCTGTTCCAAATGCTGTTCCCGGATCGATATGAATGATCATCTTATCCTCATCTTCCGGTTTTACCTTTTCCCAGGATGGAATAATTAAAATGTCATCGACATAGAACTGATGAAAATACTGCTTCCAGTTATTTACCCAATCCAGATCTTCTGTCTGAGACTCTTCGATCGTCCCTTCTCCTACATTCGCATAGGCACGCATCGCTTCAAACTCATTTCTGACCTTTGCAAGCATCTCCTCTTTATCCACATCCTCCTCAAGATAGAAGCTGAGGTAAGCAATTCCATCATCACTCTCGATCTGCGGCAGGATGTCTACAAACATCTGCTCTTTATCAGCCTGTGTAAGCGGCACTTTATCCTCAATCTCCACACCTTCAATTCCCAGATCCATCAACATACTGCTGACAAGGTCTTCCGCCTCTGTTGTTGTCTTTAATCTGAATTTGTTCCATCTCATAATCATTCACCTCTTTAAAAATCTAATCTGCATCTTCTCCCAATAACAGATTTCTTATCTTCTCTGCTCTGCCTATTTTTACTTTACTGTATTAGAAAATCCCCAGGTGCTCCAGAAGAATCTTTATTCCCATTAAAATCAGGATCAATCCTCCTGCCAGTTCCGCTTTGGACTTATATTTTGCACCAAATACATTCCCAATCTTCACCCCGCCTACGGACAGTAAAAATGTTGTCACTCCGATAAATGCAACTGCCGGGATGATGTCCACCTGCAAGAATGCAAATGTGATCCCAACTGCGAGTGCATCAATGCTGGTCGCAACCGCAAGCACAAGCATCTCCTTCACCTTAAGAGAATCTTCTTCCATCCCGCACTCTTCGCCGTCTTCCCGCGATTCTTTGATCATGTTCAGACCGATGATCCCAAGAAGTACAAATGCAATCCAGTGATCGATCGAAGTGATCACATGGCTGAACTGCACACCCAATGCATATCCCAAAAGCGGCATCCCCGCCTGAAATATACCAAAATAAAGTCCGACAATGCCAGCCTTTGTCCATGTACATTTCTTCATCGCCAATCCTTTGCAGACTGACACTGCAAACGCATCCATGGAAAGACCTACCGCGATCAAAAATAATTCTATGATTCCCATTGTTTTCTTCCTCTTCTTTTGTTTGCTCTGCAAGGTCTTCCAAAATCTATTTTTAGACCTATCAATTTATCATAACATAAAAAGGAAGTTTCTTCTACACTATTTTGAAGCTGTTGCTACTCTTCACAGATCTCCCGAACTTCATCATGCATCTCTCCCGCATATTGTTCTTCTGTCATCGTCACAAGAACATCTCCTGCTCTGATCATTGTGTTTCCTCTCGGAATAATCTCTCTTCCGCTTCTTTGAATCGACACAAGCAGGCAGTGATCCGGCCACTGGATTTCTCCAACCTCATGATCCGCTGCCGCTGAACCAAACATCACAGACTGCCGCATCAGTACTTTCTCCCTGCTTCCTTCTTCTTTCAGTTCTCCTCTGCCCGCGAGCAGGCGTTCCAGAAGGCTTTCGTAGATCGGATCAGACTTTAATAACGTCGCCACAATATATGCCACGATCGAGATGATCGAGAGTGACAGCATCTGGCTCACTGACCCAGTCATCTCAAAGATCAGGATGATTCCGGTCAGCGGCGCACGCACGATCGCGGTGAAATAGCCTGCCATTGCAAGTAAGACAAAATTATTGATATAATCCGGGTCCATTCCAAAGTAATTGACACCGATCATTCCAAAGATTCCCCCAGTCAATGCTCCAAGCACAAGCAGTGGAAAGAAAATCCCTCCCGGCGCCCCGGAACCGAAACAGACTGCCGAGAACACAAATTTCGCTGCGAGCAAAAAGATTGCTCCCCCTAGCAATAGCTTATGATCTGTCATCAGATCGATCAGTTCATGTCCGCTTCCAAGTAATTCCGGCGCTGTAAATGCAAAAATTCCGGCAAGCGTAAATGGAATAAGCAGTCGTGTCACTTCATTTAACCATGAGACTTTTTTATACATTGCCTGCACCGTCAGCGTAAACCAGTTGTAAAATGCACCGAAGCATCCAAGAATCACTCCAAGCACAACGATCATCCAATAATAATTCTGTGGAAGTACATTTCCGATATCAAACTGAAATACCGGTTCTATCCCGATAAACTGAGAAGAAATATAATCTGCAGTAATCGATGCGGTCATCACCGAAATCAGCACAGATACCGAGAAATTTTTATGCACTTCTTCAAGTGAGAACATCACCCCCGCAAGAGGCGCATGAAATGCCGCCGACAGCCCGGCGCTCGCCCCACAGGTCAACAGAAACTTTTCTTCCGTCCGATCCCGCTTTAACAGTTTTGAAATCCCTTTTCCCGTCATTGCTCCAAGCTGGATCGACGGGCCTTCCCTTCCAAGCGATAATCCCGCCAGCAGTGACAGAAATCCTCCTGCAAATTTTGCTGGCAGCACACGCCACCATTTCTGCGATAATTTTCCCGCCATCTCTCCTTCCAGCTGTGGGATCCCGCTCCCTGAGATCATCGGCTCCCACCGGACAAGCAATCCTACAAGAACTGCCAACACCATTAAGACAAGCAGCCATCCTGCCATCCGCACCGGAGACTGTCCCGCAAAGGTGATGATCTCATCCATCCACTTCCCGGCATACTTCAATGCAATGCGGTAGGCAAGGACGATCAGACCGCCAATCATCCCGACAAGCAGCCCCTCTCCGATCAAAATGACCGGGAGATGCTCCTCTCTTTTAATCATCTGCGATGTATCATGCTTCATCTTTTTCCTCCTTACATGCTCATTTTCCTGTCCGCCGTCTTACTTCCTTGAAACAGACATCACTTTTCAATTTCCTCAAAACTATTTAACTCCAAAATTCCGCCATTGTCTACCCTGAAAATGCGATCGGCATTCTGGATTGTCGATAACCGGTGTGCGATCACGAAGGAGGTTCTTCCTTTTAATAACACTTCAATTCCTTTCTGCACAAGAAGTTCTGTATGCGTGTCAATACTAGATGTCGCCTCATCCAGTATGAGTATTTTAGGTTCTGACAGCATCGTTCTTGCAAATGCGAGAAGCTGTCTTTGTCCCGCTGAAAGTCCTGCGCCGCGCTCTTTTAACTCTGTATCATATCCCTTCTCCATCTTCATGATGAATTCATGGGCATGGACTGCTTTTGCTGCCCGGATGATTTCTTCCTCACTGGCTTCTAACCTTCCATATCGGATATTTTCCCGAATCGTTCCCGAAAACAAGAAGACATCTTGTGTCATAATTCCCATCTGACTTCTAAGACTTTCAATCGTCACACTCTTTACATCCCTGCCATCAATACAGACCTGCCCGTGCTGAATATCATAAAAGCGGCAGATTAGATTGACAATCGTTGATTTTCCTGCTCCGGTCGGTCCGATCAGCGCCACTGTCTGACCAGGCTCAATCTCAAAGCTGACATCCTTTAATACTTCCTTTTCTTTCTCATAGGAAAAGGTTACATGCCGAAAGCTGACAGCACCTGTGATCTCCGGCATCTCGCAAGCTGTCTCCCCGTCAGTCAGGTCCGGCTTCGTGTCAAGAATCTCAAAAATACGCTCTGCTCCTGCAATATTCGTCACAAGCTGATTATAGAAATTACTGAGGTTCATGACCGGTCGCCAGAACATTGAAATGTATGTTCCAAATGCGATCAGCGTTCCGACCTGCAGCATTCTGTCAAGAATCATATTGACCCCGAAAAAGTATAGTACCATTGTTCCAAGTCCCCAACAGAAATCTACAATTGGACCAAACGCATCTGCATAGCGCACTGCATCTACAAAGGAGTCCTTATGCTCCTGTAATAATTCTTCAAAAATCTGTTTCGTTTCCTGCTCCGCCCCGAAGCTCTGCACAACATACATCCCTGAAATATCTTCATGGACAAATGCATTCATATTCGATCCTTTTTTTCGGTGGATCTGCCACCGTATATGAGATTTGCTCTGCACAAAGGCAACTCCGAGGATCATAAGCGGCAAACTGGAGAGCGCTGCCGCTGCCAGCTTCCAGTTTTTGACAAACATGATCCCGACCACCGACAAGATTGTGATAAAATCCGGAATCAGTGTCGTGACACTGTTTGACAGCACCTCCTTCAAAGAATTGACATCCCCAATGATCCTTGCAAGAATCTTCCCGGTCGGTCTGCTGTCAAAAAATTGAAAACTCAGTGTCTGGATATGCGTATACAATTCTTCACGAATTGTGAGAAGCACCTCATTTGACACCTTCGCCATAATATACATACGCATTTTCACAAGCAGGACAAGTGTCAGGTTCAAAAGAACTGCCACAATGCCAAGCCTTTTTAACCCATGCCAGTCTTCTCCTGCAATATAAACGTCGATCGCCTGTTGGATGATCAGCGGATTGATCAGTGTGATCACAACTGATACAAGCATAATCGTCAGCACTGCCACGACCTGCTTTTTATATGCGAGCAGATAATAGAACATCCGCGCCAGAGTCTTTCTCTTTGACACTGTCTGGACCTGCTCATCTGTTCTCGTTGCATTTACCGCCATCGTTTTTCTCTCCTTCCTTTAAATAACTTCCCCCTGTATCTGACAGGTCTGATAATAAATTCCCTTTTTCTCCCATAATGTTTCATGCGTTCCCCGCTCTGCCACTTTTCCATCTTGTAAAATCAGAATTTCATCTGCATCTCGCACTGAAGAAACCCGGTGTCCGATGATAATCTTTGTCACATCTGTCACATTCCGTAGGTTCTCTTGGATTTGACGCTCGGTATCCATATCGAGTGCAGAAGTCGAATCATCTAATACGAGGATCGGCGCACGTTTTGCAATCGCCCGGGCAATGCTGATTCTCTGTTTCTGACCACCGGAAAGCCCTACCCCGCGCTCACCGATCAGCGTGTCATACCTGCTTTCCATACGCTCTACGAAATTTTTTGCCTCCGCACAATCAAGAGAGGCAACCACTTCTTCCCGCAAAACTTCTCCCCGCTTTCCAAACCGTACATTTTCTTCCACCGTATCTGAAAACAAGAAGACATCCTGCATAACAAGCGCAATGCTTCTTCTCAACTGATGAAGTGGGAGTTTTCGAATATCCTTCCCATCCAAAAGGACCTTTCCTTCCGTGACATCATAAAACCGCTGAAGTACATGGATGACAGAAGTCTTTCCCGCACCGGTTTCTCCCATAATCCCGAGCGTCTTTCCTGCCGGCAGATCAAAGGATATGTCTCGCAAAATGGAATGTCCGTCAAGTTCCAAAGAAACATGTTCAAATGTGATATTCCCCTTTACATTCTCCAGTCTTTCCGGGCTCTTAGGCTCTGTAATTTCCGGATATTGTCGGTAAATCTTCTTCAGCTTTTCATTGGATGCAACTGCCGCCGCAAAGTCATTGAACAGCCATCCTAGCATCTCCATCGGCCAGACGATGTTCATTGAATATTCCACAAATGCCCCGAGCGTTCCCAGTGTGATTTTTCCCTCTATCACACGGTGTCCGCCAAAAATAATAACAATAACTGGAAGCAGCTTTGTGATTGCCTGAAATAATGGCTGGTATCGAACCAGCACTTTAGACTGCTTCATATTCAGTTCGTAATAACGCTTGTTGTGAGATAAAAATTTTCTGATCTCAAATTTCTCCCTTGCAAATGCTTTGACGGTACGCACTCCGGCAAGATTTTCTTCCGCCACCGTATTCAGAGCAGCATTTTCTTCACTAATCTCCTCATACACATTTCCAAGCTTCTTTTCCATCATAATTGCAAACAGCGCTACCATTGGCATTGCGATCACCGGAATAAGAAACAAACCTCTGTCAAGGCGATACATACAAACCAAAATCACACTGGTATGAAAGATGACTTCTACGAGCAACATGCTGATATAAGTCAGTGATCCCCATATTTTATCTACATCATCTTTGACCCTCGACATCAGTTCTCCAGTATTTGTATTGTTAAAATACCGCATGGACAACGACTGGATATGATCAAACAGCCTTCTTCTAATATCCATCGCGATCTCCGATCCCACCCGGTCAAAAGTAAATTCTTGAAGATATCCAAAAACACATCTTCCTACTCCGATGAAAAAGACCCCAAAAAGTAGCATTGGAAAAATTTCCTTCTGTCCCTTTCCAATCACATCATCAATCATACGCTTTGTAATCTGTGGAGACAGCATGTCAAGACTGACCTTGATGACCAAGCAGCCGATTGCAAACGCATACACATACCACTTTTCCAACAGATATTTTGATATTTTTTTCATAAGTTTCCCCGTTCTCCTTTCCTCTCTTATACAACAGACCTTTTTCGCTCCTAAGAATCTTTTTCTCTTCCAAAGCGCCACACTTCTGTGCTCCGCCAGGAATCTACTGAAAATTTTGATTAAAAGATGAAATTTCCCACAAAAAAAGGACATGCCTGGTGCACATCCTGATTTTCCCTATTGCGGATCAAACTTCCTCTATAAGATGTGCTTCTTCTATGTTTTCTGCAAGATTCTCCCAGAACAGATATCTCTCCAAAGATATCCACCCAGAAACGCTTCTTTTCCAGGAAATTCCTGAAAAAAGAAAGCTGTGGCACGCATACCACAGCTTTTGCACAAAAAGAAAGCACTATCTTTCTATTCTTACTTTACTCTAAAAAAGATTCTCCTGAGGTAAACGTTCCAAACGGTTGCTGTATATTGTTGTACAATCCATTGAATTTATTGTTCTCTTTGCGTTCATAGTTTTACCTCCTTCTTTTTCTTATTTAACGCTGTTTTTATTATAAAACTGTCGACAGTATCTGTCAATATTTTTTATAAAATTATGGAAATTCACAAAAAATCATGCTCTTTTTGATCAATTTGCATAATACGACTCCATGATGGCATTGACTTTTGACACAACATAATTACTTCCACCTTTTTTCTGTACATCTTCTACCATTCCGATTACAGACAGCGGCCGCTCTTCCCCCTCTGTCGTTTCACATGCAAACCATCCATATTCAAGAGCTCCTGCATCCTCCTGACTTCCTTTTGTCTCGGCTGTTCCGGTCTTTCCAAGCAAGGAAACTCCCTCGATTCTTCCGCCTGCTCCAGTTCCAGTCGGATTCTCAATAACCTGCACAAGATCACTCTGAATCTGTTTTGCCGTCTCCTTCGTAAATACATCTTTTTTCCAATACTCTGCTTGCTGTCCTTCCTCCATCTGTAGTACCGGAAGAATCATATTTCCCTCATTGACAAATGCAGAGTAAATGGACGCAAGATGAATTGGATTGACAAGTAATTCTCCCTGCCCATATCCTGTATCTGCCAGCTGAATTTCAGAAGAAATCTTACTGTCTGTTCCAAATGTAGATACTTGTGCACCGATGTCAAATGGCAGTTCTTCTTCAAATCCTGCCTGGCGCATGCCCTCGATCATCGTATCCGCCCCAATATCAAGCGCTGCACGTGCAAAGTAAATATTATCCGAATAGACAAGCGCATTCTGCAAGTTGACCTCGCTTCCATAATCGGTCAGTGTTGTAACCATATATTCTCCCCAACTTGCATCTTTCTGCCAGCTTAGTCCCACATATCCTTTGTTTTCATTTGGATCAAGCTTCCCTGCATCCATGCCAATTGCTGCCGTGATCGGTTTAAACGTAGATCCTGGCACAAGAGCCGCATAGAATCGGTTCAAAAGCGGTCGGTTTGGATCTTCATTTAATTCTGTCCATCTCCGATCGGAAATTCCATAGACAAACTCATTCGGGTCATATGCCGGCGTACTCACAAGTGCCATCACTTCCCCGGTTTTTGGATTTATGGAAACAGCCATCGCAGCATCTCCTTGAAACTGTTCGTACGCTTTCTGTTGGATTGCAGCATCGATAGTCACCGTCACATCTTGTCCATCTTCTTTTTCCTTCGCAGCTAAAAGAATCTTTGTCTTGCCATTCTGATCTGCTGTGTAGATTTCATAGCCATCGGAACCCTTTAGTGTTTTCTCATAGGCAAGTTCCAAACCTGATTTTCCAATCACACTATTTTCATGATACCCTTCCGACTGTTTTTCTTCCAGTTCCTCTGCACTGATCGGCTGCACATAGCCAGTCAGATGTCCTCCTGCTGCTCCAAGAGGATAGACTCTTCCTTCCGTCTCAGAGATCATAACTCCTTTGATTTCCAGCAGACGCTGTTCTTTTTCTTCATTCCCTTTTGCCATCGACTTTAATGGCACAAACACGTCATCTGTCACCCACGCAGCGCTGAGCTTTGTTTCTATCTCTTCCTCTGTCATATCCATTTCTGCTGCAATTTTTTCAATTGCTCCCGTCTTATCCTCATCCATCTTTCCCGGGACCACACCGACTTGAAGTACAGTTCCATTGACTGCAAGCCCATTTCCATTCCGATCCAATATATTTCCCCTGCGTGCCGAAACCGTGGACACGACAATTCTGTCATCTTCCCTCAATTCCGGGAAAATCAATGACGGTTCCCATACAAGTTTCCAGTCACCGCCTTTTTCTTTGACCAGACTTGCTTCATTGTAAAATGCTTTTTCTCCTGCCACAGTTTCCATCTTCGTCTGATAAGATACTACGGCTGTCTTCTCTTTGTCCTTCTTTTTCTTCTCCTTGTCAAACTTCACTTGAAGTCCACTCATCTGGATCCCTTCATAAATATTTTTGTTTTTCTCAAGGAAAGCTTTCTTTTCTATTCCGCTTGTGTCACTGACAAACGCATACATCTCTTCATACTTTCCTTTGGAAAGTAATTCAAAATATTCTTTCATAACCATCTTCGGAGTCTGTCGGATGTCTGCAACATTCAACATCACCCCGGTTGCGATCACTCCAATAACCAAAAGTACAGAAACCCCGAGCCACACCCAATTGAAGCTTTTCTCTTTCCTTCTGTAATTCTGTATCTCTTGTTGTTTTTTTGTACCCTTATTTTGTGTTCTCTTCTCTGACATGAATACTCCCTTCTACTTTTTCTCAGCCTCTTCCATATAAGTTGGAAGCATATTCTCCTCCGACTGAATAATCCTATTTCCAATATACTGGAAACTTCTCTCCCCTCGTTGCCTTACGGTCACTTCATGTACGAACGCACAATCTGTCATCCGTTCTTTCCAGACCGCCTCCACCGTTATGGTCAATGTTCCATCTGGATTTTCCTTATAAGCCGTCACCTCCGGCACCGGCACATTTGTAATATTATATCTTCGATACAACATTTCTTCCCGTTTATAACAGTTCTTTTCTTTCTGATACTCCTGCCTTCCCCCAAGAATTTCTACCGGAACCGAAAGGTAACTCTGCACTACCGACTCAAATTCCTGCGCCGGAATCCCCTCCGGATATACGTCATCTGCCGGATAATTTCCATTCTGTATCCGGTAAAACTCTTCAAACAACGACCGAAAATCCAGTCTGTCATAATTCTTCTCATTCCACTCCTCAAAAAATAATCCTCCGTTGTAGTACCCACTTTGTGGAACATAACGTTTACACAATTCTCTTAACTCATCCGGAATCGGTTCCATCCGAACTGCATCGACTGCATCCTCTCCATCATAACCTGCCGGACGATATTTCTTATAGATTAAATATCCTTTCTCGGTTACCTTCCACTCCTTTGCTGCATAACGCTCCATATACGAGATAAACTGATCTTCTTTCTCTCTGCTTAGGACAACATTCGTTATGATCAGGTTTGTTCCATCAAAAGTCAGATCGGTCTGCCGGATTCCGTTTCTTTCCAGCGCCCGGTAAAACCGTACGGTTCCCTCTCTGCCGGATGCTATCTCTTCGCAGAACTTTCTTAGCTTCTTCGGATTCTGCAAATTGGTCTGATTATTTTCATCTATTATAATATACCCCCGTTTCCCCATTTTTTCTACCATCTCTTTCAAAGAAATCTCCGGCTTTTCCTTATAAATCTTCTGATAATCTTTTGCCGCTGTTTCCGCTTCCGCAAGCAGGATCTCCTGCTCTGATTTCGGAATCTCCCCGGACACTTCTACTTTTGCCTTCTCATCTGTGCGATCACATCCCTGCACGCAGGCAGACAGCAGAAGTATTGTCAAAAACAGTAAAACACACTTGCACACACACCGCTTCTTTCTCTCTTTTCCTTGTCCTGTCTCCATTCCTATCTCCCCTTTCTTTTGCCTCCGTCTTTTCAGAACAAACCACCGCTACCAGCTCCTTTGACCCTATACGGTTATTATTCTTACACTTGTAATATTTTGCCGTAAAAAGATAAGAAAGCGCTCCGCTTTCCTTTCTTTTATATTACATTTGTAGTATTTAATTGTCAATCCCTTTTCTGCAAACTCTTTTCTCTATTCTGCCTGCGTCAGAATCTCCTTTTGCTCTTCCTCCGTGAGCATCTCATTTTTTACCATCGTCTCTAACACTTGCTGCTGTCTCTGTTTGGCGAGTTCCGGATTTTTAGTCGGCGCATAGACCGATGGTGCATTTGGGATTCCCGCCAGCAACGTACTCTCATAGTCATTCATCTGTCCGGGTTCTTTTTGAAAATATCCAAGACTTGCCTCTCTTACACAGTCATATCCATCCCCAAAATAAATATGATTTACATATAGTTCTAAAATCTCCTCTTTTGTAAATTCTTTTTCCATCGCAATTGCCATAAATATCTCGGCAATCTTCCGCTCAACTGTTTGATCCATGTCAAAATAGAAATTTTTTGCCACCTGCTGAGTAATCGTGCTTCCTCCCTCCAAAAGCTTTCTCGCACGGATATTGTGATAGAATGCCCGCGCAATTCCAATAGGATCAATTCCTTTATGTCTGTAAAACCGTTTATCTTCCACTGACACAACTGCTTTCTTGTAAATATCCGGGAGCTGCTCTGCCGATACGAAATTTTCATCTTCCACTGTTTCCTTCCGGATCTGCACAAGACTCTTCTCTTCCAGCGCCTCCTGATACATCCGATATCCCTTCCCGGCAACAAATCCCCCTGCACAGACAATGATCAGAAGCATCCCTACCAGTATTCTGCGAATCCGTTTCATACGCCTCTCCTCCTTTGTATGTCCTGCTTTTCACTTTCTTACCATGTCACCTTCAGCTTAAAATCTTGATCAATTTTGCACTGTCCCAGAGACAGACGCACCCCCTGGGTACGCAACAGACGGCAAATTTCATGAAAGATCCGCAACACACTGTTCTCATTTGCCATGTTCTCCCTATATTTTTCGTAATAAGAACGCTTTGTGAACATCGTAAGTTTCGGCAGTGATGTCTTAATATTTCGAGCCACGATCTTTTCCTGCCCAATAAAATGAAACTCATTGATCCATCCTTCATGAGAACCATTATCAAGATTCCTCGGTATCTCCCCAATTTCTTCTTTCGTCTCCTGGATCAGTTCATAAATTCCGTATACAGTATCTCGATCCACCTTAAACATCTGCATCAGCTGAATATCATCAAACAATTTATAAGTACAATATCTCAGATTTCCATTTCCAAAAAGTTCCAGAGAAAATCCACCGTACTCGCCTTCCCAACCCACAACCGGACTTGTCTGATAGGAAAAAATCTTCATCTCCTTTGTCAATGTCGCCATTTACTTCTAACCCCTTTTTTATTCTGCTTTACTTCTCAATCTATACTATCGCCAGAAGCGATAACAGATGGAACGATTTTTCTTTCTGAAAAAGTTCTTCCAACCGTTTTAAATTCGTATCTGAGTGCTCCACTTCCTTGGCATACCTGTGTGCAATCTCTGCCACCTCTTCCACCTGTGGAAATTTCCCATGTGAAAGGAAGGAGGCAAACACCATCTCCTGAATCAACAGTGTGCTGGCGACTGCAAATTTCGCCTTCTCGTATACCATCTCATCATAAACAGCTCCGCAGAAATATGTGAAGAGAAAATATACCATCAGCTGTTCCAGATAAATTTCCCAGCGCTCTTCTTTGCAAACTTCTCTTTCAAACCGCGCAAATGCTTCCTGATAAAATGCCTCACCTTGTCCAAACAGCTTCTGCTCCACAGATTCTATATAGGGCTTCCAATCCGCCTTTAACACTTCCAGTTTTCCAAAGACTTGGAACATCTGACTCATTATCTCATAACGTGATCTGCTTTTTGGTCTAATTTTCTCTAATTTTTCTCTGAATCTCTCACGATTCTTCTCCTTTTGATAACGCTCAAGCAGCTGATCGATCTCAAAAAGAGCTTCTCCCCGGATTCTTCGCTGTACATCATGGGCGATCGCCAGCACCTTCCCGATCCGAACTTCCATTGACTCCTTCCGATCTTGGAGAATACCGATCATCGCCTCCCGAACATCCATCAGTTTTGTAAATAAGAAAAAGTCAAAGGATTCATACGTTTCTTCTCTGTCATCTTCTTTGTTCAAAAAACGAACCGGTTCTTTGCCGCCAAGTATAATCTTTGCTGCTTCCACACATGAGAGGGAAAGAGAGATTTCTCGGATCCCCTCATATTCCTCGATATGACGGGGATACATTCTGCAAGTCCGGCAAAGCATCTTCTCTCCCTTCTCCGCGTACAGATCACACAGATTTTCCTCATTTAAAAAAGCGCACCTTCCCTTATATTGTAAAAAAGCGCCTTCCTTCCAGTCCACAGAATTTTTCATACGGTTTCCAAATACGCCTGGTATCTTTTTATATTTTCTAAGTGACTTGTCATCGATCATAATCTGCCATCCGGCACAGCAGGTGTCTGTACACGCAGATGCGATACACTGAAACTTTCTATAATAATGCGGCACGGTATATAACATGTTTCCTTCTATCCTTTCCATTCATTGCCTTTCCTCTATCTTATTTCCCTAAAAACTAAATGTCAAGCAAAAAGGAGAGTGTTAAAATTCCACTCTCCTGCAATAACTCCAAAGTCCCGCTGCAATCAGGAACAGCACCCCTGCTTCTGCCACTCCAAGAACTCCCACCGAAACATCTCCCACAAAAAATATGAGTCCCATAAACAGAATGCTCACAATGATTCCAAAAATCAAGGCAAAAAAGGAAGCTGCACTCTGCTTGACTACGGTTGTCTCATTTGTCCAGTTATAAACCGGCAGCTTCAAATTGATAAACAATCCCCACACGGTCCCCGCAAAAGCTGCCGCCACCGGATAGACAAACAGTGTGATAAGTGTCATTCCCGTAACACGAAACCGCACTGCGAGAAGTGTAGAACTAATCAGTGTTGTCGGAATCTGAAGCAACAAATTGAACAACATTTTTCCTTTATAGATTTCTTCCTTCGTAATTGGAAGTGATTTGAGAATCCACAGATTTTTCCCTTCCAGGGACAGGGAAACACTTGTCGTACATGTCATCATGATCAATGCCCCAAGAATCAGTGGGAGGATTCCCTTCAACATCTGTTCTGGAATCTGCACTCCGAGCATCCGCTTTAGATCTGCATCTGACACAAAGAATGACGCCACTGCCAACATCAGACTCATGAGCACACCGATTCCCATATTCACACAGTAAATGGTAGAACCAAAAAACCGCCTTATCTCCTTTTGGCAGATCGCCGTCACCGGATGTTTTGCTGTAATTTTCTCTACTTGATAATTCCCCTTTGTCCGATGTGTCATCAATGCGGTATTTATTTTTTTGTAATTTTTTGATACAAGCACAACAAAAATCAGATACACTCCCACTGACAAAGCAACAAACAGAAAGAAATCCATCAGCCCCGCCCCTGTCACGCCTCTGAAGAACCAATTCGCCGGGGGATACATTTGATAGATACTGTCTCTCAGTGCTTTACCGATCATCCCAATCTGTTCTGGTGTAAATCCTTCCTCTGGAATCACAGCTGTACTTCCAAAAGAGGCAATCAGTACTGACATAGTAAGCAATACTGTAAGAACTGTGGACACTGCATTTGCACGGCGAAATCTCGCTGAAATAAATATAATTCCGGCTCCTACAAGTGTCGCTGCCGTTGTCGGAATCAGAGGAATCAAAAAGATTCCGGTAATCCATATCAGAACTGCCATGACAGAGCTCTCTGCCCAAAGAAAATAGCCAATCCCCATCGGTACAAGCACAAATGCTGTCATCCCCAGATGAAACAGATACATGAGGAGAAAACGGCTCGCGATCACTGTCCGTGTCGGCACTGGAAGGGACATCAGCATCTCATAATCCTTATAAGCAAACAATATCCCGTTCGTCTTCAGCATCGAGAAAAAGAATGTCACGATCCCCGGCAGTATGACCGCACATCCGGGAACCAGTTCTTCCATTCCAAGGAATCCAAGACCAAATGCCAACCCAAAAGAATAAGACGCCAACATCACAAGAAGCATCACATATATAGCTGCCAGAAAGATCTGTTTTACTCCCCACTTCTTTTTTAGACCTAGATTCTGAATCTGTATTTTCACTAACAGAAGACATTTACTTCTCATGCTCCGTCACCTCCATAAAGAGATGTTCGAGAGATGCATCTTTCAGGATCGACTCCATCTCTCCAGAAACAACCAGTTTTCCATCTTTGATGATCGCAACCTTGTTGCAGAGTTTCTCCGCCACATCCAGTACATGGGTGGAGAAAAAAATAGCCGCTCCTCTTTGACACATCTCGTGCATCGTGTTTTTCAAAAGCAGCGTTGCCTTCGGATCCAGCCCAACAAATGGTTCATCCAAAATCATTAACTTTGGCTCATGAATCAACGCCGAGATAATTGCCAGTTTCTGCTTCATTCCATGAGAATAGGATGCCACCGGGTCTCCGAGCGCACCCGTCAATGCAAACTGATCCCCATACCTCTGAATCCGCTCTTTTCTCACAGACGCTTCCACCTCAAAAATATCCCCGATAAAGTTCAGATACTGAATTCCTGTCAGATGTTCGTAAAGATCCGGATTGTCCGGAATGTATGCCATACACTTTTTGCAAGCAACCGGATTCTCTTTGATGTCTATCCCGTCAATCGTGATCGTTCCCTCCTCAAACTCCAGCACACCTGCCACCGATTTGATCGTGGTACTTTTCCCGGCTCCGTTATGTCCGATGAACCCATAAATATCTCCTGCTTCCACAAAAAGATTCAGATCATCCACCGCCTTTTTTCCACCTTTATATCTTTTTGAAAAATGTTCGATCCGCAACATACTTTCTTTTCCACCCTTTCTCTCTAGTCTCCCATGCACTCTCTGTCACTCTTACTTTGTTTGTATTATTGTTTTAATACAATATACCTTCTTTCTTTTCGGATGTCAAGACATGATTTCCCTCCAGGTATTTCCGCGGAGATACTCCGGCAGCCTTTTTAAATGCTTTACTAAAATGATATTCATCACAATATCCGACTGCCGCCGCAATCTCACTGGATTTCATCGTTCCTGTGAGCAGAAGCTCCTTTGCTTTGTTGATCCGTATCCGATTCAGATACTCAAAAATTGTAATTCCCGTCTGCTTTTTAAACATTCGATTTAGATAGTCAAAACTCATACTGCACAAATTCGAAATCCGCTTCCCGGTAATCTTCTGTCCATAAGCGCCATATAGAAAATTTAGGATCAACTGAACTTTCTCTCTGTGCTGCACTTGAAGCGGGTCATCTTCTCTTTCATTGAATACCGTATGCGAATAGTATGCGCCCACTTCAGTAAGTACCTCAATCAATTTGCAGGAACAAATTAACTTAAAATGTTCTTTCCGATAGACAAATGCATCGATTGCCTCCTCGATCAGCCTCTGAATCTTCTGCCGGATCCCCGGACTGTCTATTCGCATTGTCTTCGGAAAAATCAATTTTGATTTTTCATAAAATTCATATCCAAGCGGATCGCATTGATAGAACAACTTGCGGTTTTCTGATAATACTTCTCTGATTTTTCCTTCTTCCGTACAGGAAAGTTCCTGTAACGTTTCTGCCCCAAAATGAATATAGTAATAGGAACATTCTGATTCTCTGTAACCAACATGAGTCATACCGGGCTGCAATAAAATATATTCCCCTTCTCGGATTACATACTTTCTGTCTCCCTCTTTTAAATACATCGTCCCACGTCTGACAAAATACAAAATATATTCCTCTGCTGTCCGCAGAAAATGTATCCAGCCTTCCTGCATATCGGTTTTGTTCATGTATGATATCTTCGGAATCTGATCTGTTTTCAGGCAAAAATACATGTATATCATGCTCCTTTCAATTTTTCTCCATGTGATTTTCTATTTCCAAGGATATCTAAAATATCGCTATTTTACAAGAACTATGCGTTATTTTACATGTACAAAATGAAAACTTTGTTCTATTCTATCACTTGCAATACCAATCATATCATTCAGAAAGGAAATTTTTATGGAAAAAGATCTGACAACCGGAAATATTTTTCAACGTATTTTAATTTTTGCATTTCCGATTTTCATCGGGAATGTATTTCAACAGCTCTATAATATGGCAGACAGTATTATCGTCGGCCGTTTTGTCGGAAAGGATGCCTTTGCCGCAGTAGGTTCCACAGGTTCGTTAAACTTTCTCATTATCGGATTTGTGCTCGGGTTAAGCAGCGGTCTCTGCATCCCCGTTGCACAACGCTATGGTGCAAATAAATTATCGGACATGCGCAGAAAGATCGCTGCCGCAGTGCAAATTTCTATCGTGCTCGGCATTGGGCTGACTATCGTCATCGCCTGCTCTACAGGAGCACTTTTACGCTTGATGCAGACACCGGACAGTATTTATAAGGATGCTTACACTTATATCTTTATCATTTTTCTCGGGATTCCTGCCACGCTTCTTTATAATGTACCTGCAAATATTTCTCGTGCACTGGGCGACAGCAAAATTCCACTGTACTTTTTGTTGGTTTCCGCATTTATGAATGTCATTCTGGATTTGATTTTTGTCTGTATCTTTCATATGGGCGTTTCTGGAACCGCGATCGCAACCGTGATTTCTCAGGCATTATCCGGTATTCTCTGCATCGTCTATCTGAAAAAGAAGTACGACATCCTCACATTCCAGAAAGAAGAATGGGAAATTGACCTCCATTCCATCCGTCAGTCCACGATCATCGGAATCCCAATGGGACTGCAGTTTTCCATCACAGCAATCGGAAGTGTTGTCCTCCAGAGTGCAGTAAACCTGCTCGGCGCCGATGCCGTTGTGGCAGTCAATGCTGCTATGAAGATCTTGATGATCTTTACACAGCCGTTTGAAGCTCTTGGCGCAACACTTGCGACCTACTCCGGCCAAAACCTCGGAGCCGGCAAAATTGACCGAATTCAAAATGGCGTGAAAATTTCTATAATTTTCTCTGTCGTCTGCTCTATCGTGCTGATGATTCTGATCAATCTTGTCTGTCTGCCGATGTCTCTGCTCTTTATGAAGCAAAGTGATATGACTCCGTATATCACAGAATGCATCCAGAAGCTTCTGTTCTTTAACAGCTGTACTTTCTTTCCGCTTGCTTCCCTGCTGATTTTCAGAAATACGCTGCAGGGACTTGGACACAGTGTGATTGCTATGGGAGCTGGGCTTTTTGAAATGCTTGCCCGGACAATCGTTGCATTCTTGTCATCCGCTTTCGGTTACACTGCCATCTGTTTTGCGAATCCGGCAGCATGGATCGCAGCAAATATCATCCTCGTTCCTCTTTACATTTCTACCATGAAAAAATTAAAAAGGCAGAATTTCTCTTAGCATCGCAGCAAAACACCGTTCCTATTCATTCAAAAAAGGATTTTGCAAAATCTTCTCAATGAAGATCTGCAAAATCCTTCTTTCTCTTTCTATTCTATTTCTTCTTTCCATTTTTCCGAATGTACTCACGAAGGTCTTCCAATGCATCTTTGTACTTTCTAGACTCCAGCTTCGGAAATGCCCGGATGATTCGCTTCATATGCGCCGGATTTCTCAAAATCAGCTCCCGATAATGTTTCCGCAGTCCAATGATCTGCTCCCGCATATCTTCTGAAAGATCCTTTCTTCTCTCATGGAACTCTGCTGCCCGCTCTTTCAGACGGTCTGCCATCTCTTCTTTCAGTTCCAATGCCTCTGTGACATCTTCGTAAATATTTTCCCCAATCTCATCTGAGATCCGATGAAGTTCTGTGGCAATTTCATTCATCTTGGCCAGCTTTCGATTCATCTTCAAAATATCTGTCACTGTCACATATAAATCTACAAACAAAGTTACCCCAAACAACACAATGCATGTCCAGCCCACAAATTCCGGCAAAAAGTCCAGTGCTTTATGGATCAACGGATGTAAAATCTTCACGATCAGTACACATGCCACACCCCAGATCAAAGAAAACAAAAGACACACATATCCATTCAGATTGAGTGGCATGGAAGAATAATCCCACCACTTATTATGAAACAGTTTATCCAAAATAAATCCAGTAAACCACTCCAATGCTGTCACAAGTACAACGGAGGAAATATATAGCAGGATCAGATTGTCTTTGAGCCCATCCAGACAGGACACAACAACAGCCACCCCTACTCCATAAATCGGACAGATCGGACCATTTAGAAATCCTCTGTTGACAAACTTTCCTTCCTTGACACCTGCAAATGCAACTTCCGTACACCACCCAAGAAATCCATATACAAAAAAATATAGCAAGATAAAATAAACCGACATACTCTCACCCTTTCTTTTCCTTCTGCTACTTACCATATCACATGTTCAACATCATTCTGCCTTAAAGATAAATTTCATTATATAGAGGAACTTCTTCTCTGTAAATATCTTTTTGCAATTTCCATTCAGAAATTCTTGTACTTTCCCCGGTTCTTTATTATAATGATAATGAATAATCATTATCATTAACACAATTACAAAAGGAGAAACATGATCCTATGCAGTTAAAACAAGGAAAAGATAACACGACTTACATTGTAGAGGCGATGGATCTCGAACTTCCACTGGAACGTCGGCTGGAAGCACTTGGTCTGACCCCCGGAACCCGCATCACTATTTTAAATAATCAAAAACGTGGCTCCATGACTGTAAAGTTCCGCGGCACAAGATTTGCTGTCGGAAAGCGGATTGCAGACCATATCACAGTAAAGGAGGCAGCTTCCCATGAGTAAAACGATCAATGTCGGATTCATCGGCAACCCAAACTGTGGGAAAACCACACTTTTTAATGCCTTTACCGGGGCGAACCTCAAGGTGGCAAACTGGCCTGGCGTCACGGTCGAGAAAAAAGAAGGCTATACAACTTATGAGGGAGAACAGTTCAAACTGGTAGATCTCCCGGGAATTTACAGTCTAACTTCCTATACAATGGAAGAAAAAGTTTCACGCGAATGCATCATGAGCGATGAGATTGACGTCATTGTGGACGTAGTAGATGCCTCGTGTCTCGAGCGCAACCTGTATTTGACGCTTCAGCTGATCGAGCTTGGGAAACCGGTCATTCTTGCGCTGAACATGATGGACATCGTCGAAGAACGTGGAATGGAAATTGATCTGCACAGACTTCCGGAAATGCTCGGCATTCCTGCCATTCCGGTTTCTGCACGAAAAAAAAGCGGGCTCTCTGTTCTGATGCACGCAGTATCCCATCATGCAGACCATGCGATCCAGAATCCTCTGATTCATCATCATCACGACAAACAGAGCCGGCATGAACACAATCATCATACAGAATATGCGATGGTCTATTCAGATGCGCTTGAAGATAAGATTGATGTGATCATGGATGCACTCGCCTGCTCCTACCCAACGCTTGAAAACCCTCGATGGCATGCAATCAAACTCCTTGAGAAAGATGAATCTGTCACAGCGGCCTTTCCTCTTCCAGATCTTGAGAAGATCATCGACCGCAGCTATGAACAGGAGATCATCAATCAAAAATACGATTTTATCGAGGAGATCATTCAGGAGATATTGGTCAACAAATCAGAAAAAGAAGCTTTTACCGAGAAATTAGACCACTTTCTCACACACAGGATCTGGGGACTTCCGCTCTTTCTCGGAATTATGGCACTTGTCTTTCTGCTGACCTTTACCGTCGGCGACTGGCTCAAAGGATATTTTGAAATCTTTCTGGAATCCTTCTCGGCAGCAGTGACAAGCGGACTTACCTCCCTACATGTAGGCGACATGATGATTTCCCTAGTTGTAGATGGTATCATCTCCGGTGTCGGCGGAATTCTGACTTTCCTGCCAAACATTTTCATCCTGTTTCTCGCGCTTGCCTTTTTGGAAGACAGCGGCTACATGGCTCGTGTCGCCTTCGTCATGGATGATATTATGGGACATCTCGGACTTTCCGGACGTGCTTTCATTCCGCTTCTGCTCGGATTTGGATGTTCTGTTCCTGCTGTCATGGCCTCCCGTGCACTGGAACACCGCAAAGACCGGTTGAAAACTATTTTGATCACACCGTTTATGTCGTGCAGTGCAAGACTTCCAATCTATGTATTGTTTTCGCAGATGTTCTTTCCAAAACATGCGATGCTTGTATCTTACTCTATGTATCTGCTCGGAATCATCGTTGCGATCACTACTGCTTTTGTCTTATCCAAATTAGATGGAAGCAAAGCCGAACATGCACTTTTAATCGAACTTCCGGAATATAAGTCTCCAAATGCCAGAACAATCGCAATCTATGTTTGGGAGAAAGTAAAGGACTACCTCACGAAAGCCGGAACAGTCATCTTTGTTGCTTCCGTTATCTTATGGGGATTATTAAACTTTGGTCCTTCCGGATATGTAACAGATATTTCAAACAGCTTTGGATCTATCATCGGGAAAGCAGCTGTTCCTCTCTTTGCACCAGTCGGACTCGGATACTGGCAGATTGTCGTTGCCCTGATTGCAGGAATTGCAGCAAAAGAAGTCGTTGTATCAAGCTGCAGCGTTTTATTTGGGGTACAAAACATTACAACTACAGATGGTATGAGTACCATGGTTGCAACACTCGGCGCTCTTGGATTCGGGGCAGCAAATGCCTATGCACTGATGGTATTTTGCCTTCTTTATATCCCGTGTACTGCTACCATCGCAACGATCAACCGGGAAGTAGAGAGCAAAAAACTGACAGCACTGATCATTTTCTTCCAGTTTGCTGTCGCATGGGTTATGAGCTTCCTCGTATACCATATCGGACTGTTATTTTAATTTTTCAAAAATATGGAAATTTTCTAGATAGGTGTAGTTGAAATGACAGTCCATCTGATAAGATCAGATGGGCATGCTCCACAGATGGTATAAGATTCCAGCACAGAGAAATGGTCCAAATGCAACAACTGAATTTCGTTTGATCTTACCATTTGCCATCCCGGCAAGAATATAGATCCCACATAGAATAATGGCAGCAGTCAGGGAATACAGGCTTTTTACAGGCCCCAGCAAACTTCCCACTGCTGCCATTAATTTGATATCTCCTCCTCCAAAGGCTCCTGGACTTAAAATCGTAATCAGCACAAGCACCCCACTGGCAGAACACACTCCGGAAATCACATAAAAAAGAAGTCTTCCCCATTCACCTTGATCCAGGCAAAAGAATAACTGCATGAGACAATAACAGAACAATATTGTGACATCCTGATTGAAAATCTTCTGTTCTTTCCAGTCTGTAACTGCAATTTTGGTCAGCATCCCTGTGATGATCATTTGATTAAAAAACTTCATCGTCCCTCCTTGCAAACGATTGATCTGACTTTCCGAACAAAAGCTTTATTTATTCAAATAATGGAGCTCGATCGGATCGATCGGATCGATCGGATTCTCCTCTTTTCCTTTTACTTTTCTTTTATAATATTTCAAAAGCCCTCCGCCTTTGTTATAAATCCAAAAAGAATACGTGAGAAGTTTTCCAGCCTTTCCCATCTTTTCTTTTGTCGTCTTATTATAGAGTGTTCCACCTGCTTCTAAAGGACCTTTCTTACGGATCAAAGAAATCAGCTCTGTCTCACAAGTAACCCTCTCCGGAAGAATGGTCGCTCCTTTTCCGACACATTCTGGCTTGTGGGCATCACTGCCTCCGATTCCCGGCTTCTGATACTTCTGCGAAAGCCGCAGTGCTCCCTCATTTGACTCCACCGATTCGCACGCATTAAACGCTTCCATAAAATCAAACCGCTTGATCAGTTCCGGATTCTTAAAATATCGTTTCGTATTCGTAAAACTCAAATATTTTCCTCCGCACGGGTGTGCCGGTCCCAAAATTCCACCATTTCGATGTACAAAATCAATCAAGACTGCTGCCGGAAGTCCTCTCATCTCCAGCATCCGCATCTTAACTCCTTCCGGCATGATTACAATAATATGTCCCGCATCACTTGTATCATATTCAATTCCTTTCAGGACAACAAAATCTGTATGTTTTTTCCCTTTGATATGTTCCTTCCAGTATCGGTACCCCTTGTATGTGTTGTGATCCGTGATCAACATCCCGTCAAAACCTTTCTCTTTCAACAGGGTAATATATTCTTCCAGACTTACCTTACTATCCACAGAACCTTCTTTTACGTGACAATGCATATCAATCTTCATAAGCCTGCCTCCTTGTCTTACTATCTACTTTTATTATACCCTTTTTTCTGTAAAGTTCAATGATAGAACAAAAATATTAGAAAGATTAAAAAATTAAAAAATCAGGATAAACTGTTCTGTCTTTTCCCAATTTATCCTGATTCTTATTAATATTTTTATTGGTTGAATGTTATGTTCCTCACTCGCATCCTAATTGATCACAACTCCACTCTATCGCACCATATTCTGATACTGTTCCGCAATATTCAACACATGATCGCCGATTCTTTCAAAGTCTGTCAACAGTTCCGAGAACAGAATTCCCGCCTCTGCATTGCAGGATCCTGACTTCATTCTCTCAATCTGTTTCTTAAGGTACATTTCTTCAAGATCATCGATCTTTTGCTCATTCCGCGCAGCCTTCTCAAGAAATTCCTTTCTGCTTCCATTGTGCATACTGATATCTGCCAGCGCTTTCTCGCAAATTTTCTTCATCTGTCTTACTTCCTCCAAAGCTTCTTGTGACAGATGGATTCCCCATTCGTTCAGATTCTTTGCATATCCTAAAATATTCATTGCATGATCTCCGATCCGCTCAATATTGCCTACAATAATATAGTAACTACTCATACTCTTAGATCCTGCAACCGACTTTTCTCCGGACATCTGGCGAACAATGTATTTTGAAATTTCTGCATTCAGATAATCAATATACTCTTCTCTCTCTTTTAAAGAATCCCATGCTCCTAAATTTCCAGTCAAGACTGCATCGTAACTTTCCTCTATATTTTGAGCAACCATTCCGCGCATCCGATCCACTTCCTGCTCCAATTCTGAGAGCGCAAGAGCCTCATTTCCTACTGAATAGCTGTTTTCAAATACTTTGATATGTTTGAGTCCTCGTTCTTCTATTGTCTCTTCTTTTCCCTCCGGAAGGATCAATACTGCCAATTTTGCCATATAAGTTCCAACTGGAAGTAAGATCAGTGTTGTCACAATATTAAAGATTGTATGAACATTTGCAATCTGAGCTACCGTGTTGCCCGGCGAAAGTGCCTCCACCCATGACACAAACGGTGTCAGCATACTGATAAATGTAAATAAGATCGAACCAAAAATATTGAACATCAAATGGATCACGGTCGCGCGCTTTGCATTTGTCTTTGTACCGATAGATGCCAGAACTGCTGTAATACAAGTTCCGATATTCTGTCCAAATAATACATAAACAGCACTTGACAGCGGAATCACACCTGTCCCTGCCAATGCCTGTAAAATTCCTACCGAAGCAGAGGAAGACTGGATGACCGCCGTAAAGATTGCTCCTACTAAAATACCTACAACCGGATTACTTGCTTTTGTCATAAAGTTGACAAATGTCTCGGACTGCTGGAGCGGCTGCATTGCATCTCCCATCATTCCCATACCGATGAACAACACTCCAAGTCCGGCGAAAATCTCACTGATATGGCGTACTCGTTCATTCTTCACAAATGTAATCGCTGCGACACCTCCAAATGCGATCAGCGGTGCGATTGCTCCGATGTCAAGTGCGATCAGCTGTCCTGTGATCGTTGTACCGATATTGGCTCCCATAATCACCCAGACTGCCTGATTCAGTGTCATCAGACCCGAATTGACAAATCCCACCACCATAACAGTTGTAGCAGATGAAGACTGAATCACGGCTGTGATCACAGCCCCAACTACGACACCTTTGATCCTATTGGATGTCAGCTTCTCCAAAATACTTTTCATCTTATTGCCCGCTGCCGTCTCGAGCCCATTACTCATCATCTGCATTCCGTATAGAAACAGCGCCAAACCTCCAAGCAACATTAAAATATCTTCCATTCTCATTTCTTTTGTTTCCTCCGAATATATCTCATTTCTTTTCTCCAGACATTTCTAAAATGCCTGCAAATCTCTTTTCCTATCTATTCATCGGAATCCTGATTTTTCCATCTCCCAAATGTATGATCTCCATCCGCGTCTGATGATACCAGACTTTTCTCTTCTGAACCCCTATAATATCGGGAATCACCCAGACACTGCACATGGACCATAAAAGAACTCCTGTGAGCCATTGTTGTAATGGTATATATTGTTGTAAAAAACTTCCTTCATTGCTTTTCTTCTGTTTCATATCTTTGGTACAGAGTACCGCCCGGTACAAGCTGGCATCAAAGACTTCCTTCTGCTCCATCCACACACTCTGTACAAAAGACTGACCATGCTTTGCCGGATATGCCGACATGTTTCTGACACTTCTCGCCTCTACATTTATTTCCACAAAAAAAAGCAATGACAAAAAGAAAATTGTCAAAACAGCTTTTGTTCTTTTCTTCATGGCACTGCCTCCCTGTCACTGACTCTCTATGATTCTCTATGACTTCTGTAATTCAAGAGTATCATAATTAATTTCACACTGTCAATTACAAGTTAAATCGATGTAAAATTTTAGTAAATGTGTAGATTTGTCTTTATAAAATCTGCTGCAAATCATTCATTTTTTCTACTTGTTTCCAAAGATAACCTTTTGTCTCTTCATCCGGAAGTGTCAGATCCGGTATCATAACTACCCGGCAGCCTGCCCCATACGCCGATTTCACTCCATTAGGGGAATCTTCCACAGCCACACATGCTTCTGCTTTCACCCCAATCTGATCGCAGGCATACAGATAAATATCCGGCATTGGCTTCCCGTTCTCTACCATATTGGCACAGACAATCCGGTCAAACATTTCTGTAATTCCAATTTCATCCAGATATGCTTCTGCCCGTTCTCGATCCGTCGCAGTTGCCACTGCGAGTTTGTATCCTTTTTCCCTTAAATAGTTCAAAGTCTCTTTGACTCCCGGCTTGATCTCCACCCCATTCTTTGCCAAATGCTCCGCCATGATTTCTTTTCTTCTCTCCCTCACAGCAACGTAATCAAATGTCTCCCCATATATTCCTTTTAACCACGGCTCTGCAAATTTTCCCGAAAAACTGCGAATCATCAATGCATGCTCTCTCTTCATCGGCATTCCCAATTCTTCCGCTGCCTGACACCAATATTTCACAAGATATTTTTCCGTATTGATCAACACGCCATCCATATCAAATATAACTGCTTTTATCATCGTTCCTTCTCCTGCTCTCATTTTTACATAGTAAGAGTAGGTATCAATCACTTTGCTAATCAATACCTACTCTTACTTTGATTCTTCAATCATTCATTTTACCTCATTTTCTGAATACTGTGTAGTCTTAATCCTTCTTTTCTTTCGATAATGCGTCATACAAATCTTCTATTCATACAGCACACCATCCAAAAATCTGAATCTTAACTGATACATAGCTTCCATTCTTTTGTGTCTGACTTTCTGATCTTCTTTCGGGTATACATCCAACTTTTTATCATTTGTCAGATTTTCTTACTCTTTCTGGTGGTCCGTACCTCCTTATCTTAGATTGTGCAAACATCTTTGCTTCTACTATTATATAACTCCGTCCGTTAAAGTTATATCCGTTCCACATAAGAAATAAAAATAATGACAGGTCTTTCAATTTCCTTTCTGTTTCTTATTTATATTTGTTATGTTTATGACTATATAATAACATACTTTTCAGATTTGTCAATACTTTTTTCAGATTTTTCGAATTTATTTTCTATTTTTTCTATTTTTATAGTTTTTCTTTCATTGTTTTCTATTAAAAAGGACATATCTGCTAAAATCACTTTGCAGATACGTCCCACATTCTAAAAAGGAACTGCTCCTGTATCGATTCCATTGATCACGTAGTACACCGCATTTTCCTCTGGTTTTACATAAAGTGTCATTGTCTTGATCTCACCGATCCGACGTCCAGATTTTGTCCACGCTTTTTTCACTGCCGCGATCATATCTTTTTCTTCTACCTGTTTTCCCTTGTATTCTACTACTACAGAAGTCTTCATCTCCTTTTTCGGAGCTGCTTTTTTTACTGCTTTCTTCTCTTCTGTCTTCTTTTCTTCCACGGCATCTTTTTTCTCTACTGTCTCAACTGCTTTTTCCTCTACTGTCTCTTCCTCTGTTGCCATCACAACTTCTTCTGCACTCTGTACTGCAGCTTCCGTTGCTTTTTTTGCAGTCGCTTTTCTCTGTTCTGTATTGTTCTTATTGTTCATTTTTCTTGCTGCTTTTCTTGCTACCATTTTGATTTCCTCCTAATACATATCTAGCGACATTTTTACAACAAAATTTATTATAGCACAGGTTTTTCCACTTGTCATCTATTCCTCAAATTCTACGAGAAGATAAAATCCTCTGTCATTTTGCTGAATTTCCCGGATAATCCCTTCTCTGGATTGAATCCTGGCATTGCTTCTGTAAATACCAGACATTGCCACCGCCGGCTCCACTACATAGCTGTACAGACTTCCATTGACCCTCTCCGTCACTTTCACTTTCTGACCTTCTTCCACAAGTCCTTGCCGTTCCATCTTGAATTTTTCCTGTCTCATAACCACTTTTCCTTTCTGTTCTTGTCTAACGTCAGATCAACCTCTTTCTCTCCCATTTTCCAGTCAGATATCTCGCAAAGGATATGATGTAGTTTGTCATCCATCCAAGCGGAACCGCATACCACACTGCCTGAACGCCCCAGAGCGGC
The DNA here is from genome assembly GCF_964238105.1 of Coprococcus sp. HPP0074. Taxonomy (NCBI): domain Bacteria; kingdom Bacillati; phylum Bacillota; class Clostridia; order Lachnospirales; family Lachnospiraceae; genus Coprococcus; species Coprococcus sp. HPP0074. The sequence goes on from NZ_CAXSKS010000002.1 coordinate 344,293, forward strand.
GCACAAATAAAGGCAATACTCACGCGGACTGCAAGATTGCAGAGATTAGCAAGTGTAAATACAACCACATCTCCTGAACCTCGCAACACCCCATCCGTCAGCGCTTTCAGCCCAATACATACAAAGAAATATGCGATAAAAGACAGATACGAACTTCCTGTCTGAAATGCAAGAGAGCTTTCATTGCCTCCCACAAACATGGAAATAATCTGCTTTTTCAGCAGAAGTAATGTCACACAGATTACTACTGCAAATGCAAATACAATCCCGTGTGCTATCCGATATCCTTTCTTTACATGATCGGTCTGTCCTGCGCCGATATTTTGGGCAGTAAAAGTAGAAATAGCATTTCCCATTGCAATCATCGGCACAATGCAGATGGACTCAATCCTCATCCCCGCGGAATATCCTGCCACAACGGATGATCCAAATCCATTCACAACTGACTGCACAAGTAACATTCCGATAGATACGATTGACTGCTGAATAATGGAAGGAATTGCTATTTTTACCATATTTCCAAGAATTTTCATATCGTATTTTTTCGGAGTATCCTCCCCCTCATATTCTTTCAGTCTGCGGAGCAGGATCCAAAAGGAAAGCACCGAGGCAATTCCCTGGGCAAACACGGTTGCCACTGCCACTCCCGCGACTCCCTTCTGGAATACAATTACCGCCACAAGATCCAACGCAATGTTCAGTACTGTAGAAAACATCAACAAATACAGCGGGATATTTGATTTTCCCAGCGCATTGAAGATTGACGAAAGTACGTTGTACATAAATAAAAATGGAAGCCCCATAAAATAAATATTCAGATACAACACAGCATCTTCCAAAATGTTTGCCGGCGTCTTTAACGAAGACAAAATCGCCCTGTTCGCAAACAATCCAAACCCTGCAAGTATCACACTGATTGCAAGAAATGTCAAAAGTGCGGTAGAAATTGCGGTCTGCATCTTCGTATATTCCTTCGCCCCGAGATATTGGGAAATAATGACTGAGGCTCCTACCCCGCCTCCAATGGCGATCATAATGAACACGGTCGTCAATGAGTACGAGGCGCCAACGGCTGCAAGTGCATCTTCCCCGACAAATCTGCCGACAATCACAGAGTCCGCCATATTGTAAAACTGCTGGAGCAGATTTCCCAGGATCATAGGCACCGCAAAAAATATCAGCGCCCTCCCAGGATGTTTTCCGAGCATATCAAACTTTTCCATCTGTTTTCTTTTTTTCTGTTCTGTTTCTTTCTGCATGTTTCCTCCTACACTACCAATTCCGCCTGACTTCCCTGGTTTGTTTTATGAATATAAATTTTTTTATCAATACGCTTTCTAAGTTCTTCCACATGGGAAATAATACCGATCAGGCACTTTCCTTTTGACATTTGATTCAAAGTGCGAATTGCCTGCTCCAGTGTATCCGCATCCAGAGAACCGAACCCTTCATCAATAAACATAGTCTCCAGCTTCACCCCTCCATTATGCTGCTGCACAATATCAGACAGTCCCAACGCCATCGCCAGAGATGCTACAAATGACTCTCCGCCGGACAGTGTCCGCACATCTCGGTTTTTCGCAGTTCGGTAATCATAAACAAACAGATCCAACCCTCTGTTTCCCACAGTTTTTTCCCCGCGTTTCAACTCAAACTGCTGATGCATCATCATGGTCAGTCGCTTATTTGCCTGCGCAATGATCTGGTCAAAATATACCCCTTGAATGTACGTCTCAAATTTGTAATTTCCATTTGCCGCTGCATGGATCCGACGAATCTGGACAAACGCTTCCTCCGCCTGTCCCAGCTCTTTTTCCCGCTTTTCCAGTTTTCGGACACACTCCGCATTTTTATCGGACCGAAGTAAGTAAACCTCATACGCTTCGTGGAACTGTGCACAAGCTTCCTTCATAAAAGCTTCCTTCTCTGCTCTCTCCCCTTCCTGTTCTGTTCCGGATAAGATTTCCAACCGGAAGAGCTCTTTCTCCTGTTCCTTCAAGAGATTTTGCAGACGATCTCCTTCTTCTTTCGCCACCCGAAGTTGTCCTTCTGTCTTATCCGCCAATTCTTTCGATGCCAAATACTGCTTCTGTGTAGCTTCGGTATCTCTTCGGATTTTCTCCAGCGTTTTGATACACGCAGTAAGCTGGGACTCCAACTGCTCTTTCGCGGATGTCACCTGCTTTTCCATCACTTCCAGTGTGCTTTTATCAGACAAATACTTTCCAAGCAGCCGCTCTCTGTCTTCCTGCAGCTGTTTTTGTCTCTCTTCCTGTCCTTTTTGCCTTGCTTCAATCATTTCCAGCTGTGCGTTCCATGCCTCTTGTTTTTCTTTTTGCTTCTCTAATTCCTCATGTTCCTTCGTTAACTCTTCTATCCGGTTTGTGATTTTTTCAGTAAGCTGCTCTAGATATTCCGCAATCTCTTCAAATCTTTTCGTCTCCCACGATGCTTTTGACAATTCACTCAAACGCTGTCTCAGATGATTTTTCTCGGTTTCCACCGCCGCCTCTGTTCTCTGAATCTGTTCTTGTGTATGATCGCAGGCTTCCTTTGCCCGCTCAAGTTCTTTCTGCGCCCGCTTCACTTCCTCCGCAGTCGGCACACCACTCACCCTTCCTGCCGGAGATGGATGAGAAATAGAACCACAAACAGGGCAAGGACTTCCATCTATCAATTCTGCTGCAAAAATTCCCGCCATATGCGCCCTGCTCTTCGTATCCAATTCATTGTACTTCTGATTTGCCTCATCTTTCCTGCAAAGTTCTCCTAGCAATCGTTTGCGAACTTTTCCTAACTCTGTCTCCTTCTTGTAGATTTCTTCCTGCATGTATCGAAGGCGTTTTAAAATTTCTTCCTGCGCCTTCCACTGCTCTCTGCGCTGTCTGTTTTGTTCCTGACGGATTGGAAGTGTTTCCCACAATTTCAACTGTTCTATAATCTTCTTCTTTTCTTCTGCCATCTTTTCCGCTGATAGTTTTTCCTGCTGGATCTGTGCTTCCTTGTTCTTCCAGTCTGCCTCGCTTTTTTTACAGTTGCTTCTAATCATTTCTAATTTTCCATGGATCTCTAGCTGCTTCTGAATCTGATCTTTCTCTGCGATCCACGGTGTCTGATCGATACCTGCCGCTTGCTGATAAGCTTCCTGTGCAGACTGTACCTGCACGGCCAGACGCTCCCTCTCCTGAAAAAACTTCTCACAGTCTTCTTGATTTCTCCTCTGGCGTCCTTTTTCTCTGTCATAATCCTGCAGTTTTGTCAGATGCTCTCTCATACGTTCTTCCGCAGCACGAAGTTTTTTTAATTCTGCTACATCAGTGGCATTGACTACTTTCAGATCACGAATAATCTCGTCTAGCACTTCCAGTCTTCTTTCCTTCACATTCCTTTTTAAGCGCTCCCAACATTCTTCTGCCTCTGGCTGCTTCTTCTCACAAGTTTCTTCCTCCGGAAGCCGTATTTCTCCTAATTGCTCCTCTGCCCCTTGTCGGAGGCTTTCGTATCTCCGTTTCCTATCAAGATAAGTTGCAGAAATCTTTTCCTGAAGATCAAAGAAAATCTGTGTATTAAAAATAGTCCGGAAAATCTTTTCCCGCTCTTTTGTCTCTGCATGCAGCAATTTCAAAAAATCTCCCTGTGCAAGCATGGCAATTTGTCTGAACTGTTCTAGTGAGATTCCAAGCAATTCCCGTATCTTCCCAGGAAATAGGATAGTTCCTCCCTTTGTCTCCCCATCGATATCTTTTGCCGTCTTTAACCGAGTTCCATCTGGAAGTAGCATCTCCACCGTGGCAGCAGTCTTTGTCGCATATCCATCCCGAAAATATGCAGGAGAGCGCGTGATCGTATATTGCTCATTCTGGTGTTCAAATGTCAGGCTCACATACGTTTTGTTTTTCGCATCTGCATAATCACTTCGCAGCATCTCTGGCTTCCGCCTTTTATTTCCGCTGCTGGTCTCCCCATAAAGCGCATAGGAAATGGCATCAAAAATCGTTGTCTTCCCCGCACCGGTATCTCCCGTGATCAGAACAAGTCCGCTCGTCCCAAACTGCTCAAACGGAATCGTCGTCTCTTCCAGATAAGTTCCAAATGCATTCATCGTCAGTGTGATCGGTCTCATTATCAGCTTTCTCCTCCCTCTAAAAGTTCTCTCATCATCTGCTCCACAAGCATCTGGTCTTCTTCCGCCAGCTTCTCCCCGCTTCGCTCTTCAAAAAACTCCGCAAACAACTCCATCGGCGAGCGGTCTGCAATCTGCTCTGCATTTTTGATCCCTTCTAAAGCGGCACGCATCCTTCCTTCAAATTCTACTGTCAGCAGGTTCGGATATTTCACTCGAAGTCTTGGTACTACATCCACCTGATCTTCCCCGTCAGTCAGTACTACCTTCACATACTCTTCGCACCCTTCTCCACCAAGAACCTCCTGCAATGATCCAGATACTGTACAAAGTCCATGGCGTGGATGGATTGCAAGTGTATCCACCACAATCTCTTTTCCTTGTTCGATTGTGAGCATTGTCACTGATTTTTCGCCCTCATTTTTATCAAATGAGTACGGGAATAATGTCCCGCAGTACCGGATAGTCTCCCGTTTTACTTTTTGTGCCCGGTGAAGATGTCCAAGAGCCACATAGTCAAACAGATCAAATGCATCGGCACCGATATTGTCAAGCCCTCCAACCATCACAGTCTCCGACTCAGAAGAAACTGCCCCGGTAATAAACTGATGAGCGACAAGAACATTCACAGCCTCCGGGTTGACATCTACATGAGAAAGAACTGTTCGCACCGCCCGGTCATAACTGTCAATCTCTTCCTCCGGATAATACGGACGCACATCAAATGGCTTTATATAAGGAAGTAAATAAACAGAAACTTTCTGCCCATCCTTGTTGAGTTCTACCGGCTCCAGTTTCCCGTCAAAAATCCCCTTGATAAAAATATTTTCTTTCTGTAAAATCCGGCTTGCAAAATGGATCCGCTCAGACGAATCGTGATTTCCGCTGATCAAAAAGACGGAAATCCCCCGGTCAGCCAGTTCACTTAAAAAAGTGTCAAATACTTTTACCGCCTCTGCCGACGGCACTGCCTTATCATAGATATCTCCCGCGATCAGGATTCCATCCGGCATATGAAGATCCACAAGCGCAAGTACTTGTGCCAGGACAATTTTCTGTTCCTCCAGAAGATTGACCTCATGCAGAATTTTTCCGATATGTAAATCTGATATATGAAATAATTTCATCTTTTGCCACTCCATTTTCCTCATACTTATTACACATACTTATTATTTTGCCCATTCTATTATATTGGATTTTTCTTGCAGTTACAACTGTTGTCTGCACTTCTCCCTTACTGACTTCTCAAAATATTCTATTCTGATCAGATCACAACCGTCCCTATCTGCAACTGATTTATAATCTCTGCTTATTATTTCTCTTTAAAAATAATTATCCATTTCCCAGCATCCCCCTTTGCTTTCCTTTCTGAATCGTGCTAAACTTATTCTGTCAATGAAACATATTTCAAATTTACACATAGAAAAGGAGACGAACACATGGGAGGATTTTTTGGTGTTGCCGCAAAATCAAACTGTACGCTTGATTTATTCTACGGTGTTGACTACCACTCACATTTAGGAACACGACGGGGAGGAATGGCTACTTTTGGTCCAAGCGGTTTCAGCAGAGCCATTCACAATATCGAGAACTCACCATTCCGTACAAAATTTGAACGAGATGTAGAAGAATTACAGGGAAATTTAGGAATTGGCTGTATCTCTGATTTCGAACCGCAGCCGCTTCTAATCCAGTCTCATCTCGGAAGCTTCGCGATCACAACGGTCGGCAAAATTAATAATATGGACGAACTTTTAGACAAAGTGTATGCCCATGGACATACACATTTCCAGGAGATGAGCGGCGGACAGATCAACGCAACTGAATTGATCGCTTCCCTGATCTGTCAGAAAGATTCTCTTGTAGAAGGAATCCAGTATGTACAGGAAATCGTAGACGGCTCTATGACACTGCTTCTGATGACAAAAGACGGTTTGTATGCCGCAAGAGACAGACGCGGGCGTACTCCGCTTGTCGTAGGACATAAGAAAGATGCCTACTGTGTCTCCTTTGAAAGTTTCGCATATATCAATCTCGGCTACAGCGACTACAAAGAATTAGGACCTGCTGAGATCGTTTACATCACACCGGATAGTGTCGAGACTGTCAGTGAACCAAAAGAAGATATGAAGATCTGTTCTTTCCTTTGGGTTTACTATGGATACCCGACCTCTTCCTACGAAGGCGTCAATGTAGAAGAAATGCGTTACAAATGCGGTGGAATGCTTGCAAAACGTGATGCACTTGACGATGTCAGACCAGATGTTGTCGCCGGAGTTCCAGATTCCGGAATTGCCCATGCCATCGGCTATGCCAATGAATCCGGTATTCCATTTGCCCGTCCGTTTATCAAATATACACCGACTTGGCCGCGTTCTTTTATGCCGCAAAATCAAGAACAGCGAAATCTGATTGCCCGCATGAAACTGATCCCGGTACAGTCTCTGATCGAAGACAAGAGTCTCCTTCTGATCGATGACTCCATTGTGCGCGGAACTCAACTTCGTGAGACAACAGAATTTCTTTACAATAGTGGGGCAAAAGAAGTCCATGTACGCCCTGCCTGCCCGCCACTCTTATTCGGCTGTAAATATTTAAATTTCTCTCGCTCCAAATCCGAACTGGATCTGATCACAAGACGTGTGATCCAAGAGAAAGAAGGCGATGATGCACAGAAATATTTAAGCGAATATGCAGATCCAAACAGTCAGCGCTATGCCGACATGCTGGAAGCGATCCGCAAAGAACAAAACTTTACTACACTCCGCTATCACAGACTGGATGATCTGATTGCATCCATCGGGCTGTCTCCTTGTAAAGTATGTACTTACTGCTTTAACGGAGTAGAATAGTCACAGAAAATTTTAAAGAACAAAAGAATTTTCTTTCTATTTTCTTTTGGACTTGTTATAATGAAGAGCGTGCACAGATCCTCTGGCACGCTCTTAGTTTGTTCAAAAAAATTTAGATAGATAAGGTGGTTAGATTATGAATAAAAAAGAAGTATCCGAAATCAAAAAGCAATTTACGCCGGACAACTGCGCGATCACCCGCATCTGTGGCTGCTATGTCGACGGCGAAAAAAATAAAAAAACACAATTAAAAGAAGCATTTCTCTCTCTTCCTGAAGAAGAAATCTTCAAATATTTTGAACTATTTCGTAAGACACTGTCCGGCACGATTGGAAAAAATCTGCTCAACATGGAATTCCCTCTCTCTGCGGAAAATGCGGGAGGAACTCAGGATTTTCTCCTGAAACTTCGTGCCAGCCAACTGACCGATGATGCGCTTCTGGATACATTCTACGACCGGATCATCGAATCTTACAACTATGGCGAGAACTACCTGATCCTTGTCATTCACGCCGCCTATGACATTCCGGGAAAATCCAGTGATGGGAGCGAAATGTTCGATGCCTCCGATGAAGTATATGAATATCTGCTCTGCAGCATCTGTCCGGTAAAACTGTCTAAACCAGGGCTTAGTTACCATGCAGAAGATAACACCTTTGGCGAACGCGTCCGCGACTGGATCGTAGAAATGCCGGATGTCGGATTTCTATTTCCTGCCTTTAATGACCGGAGCACCGACCTGCACAGCATTCTTTATTACGCCAAAAATGCCGAAGAACTCCGTGCTTCTCTTGTAGAAAATCTACTCGGTGCCATTCTTCCATTATCTGCCGGAGGACAGAAAGAAACTTTCCAGACACTGATCGAAGAAACACTCGGAGAAGAACGTGACTATGAAGTGGTCAAAAATATCCACGAGAATCTCTATGAAATGCTTGAAGAAAAGAAAGATTCCCCGGAACCGGTTACCCTTGACAAAACAGAAGTAAAAAAACTTTTTGCCCACAGTGGTGTGACCGAAGAACATTTGGAAGACTTTGACCGGAACTTTGAACAGGCAACTTCATCTTCCTCGTCCGAACAGCCATCTTTTCTTGCAACTAACATTGTCAATACAAGAAAGTTTGAGATCCGCACCCCAGATGTTGTGATCAATGTCAACCCGGAACGTTCCGACCTGGTCGAAACAAGAATTATTGATGGGCGCCGCTGCATCGTGATTGGTATCGATGACCATGTGGAGATCAATGGAATTTCCGTTAAGGCAGTTGCCAAAAATCAAAATGAAATTTTTTAATAAATACTCATTTTACAAAGAAAAGTATTCTGATTAATTTTATCTATCTGCTTTTCAGAAAAAGACCAGTCAGAATCCGATTTACCTGACTGGTCTTTCATTGTTCAAAGTAGATTTTCTATTTTTTTCATCAAACAAGATTTCAAACTCTTTTAAGATTTTATATATATACTTTTATTAGTATTTATCTATTATCCTATTTTCATATCCATTGAAATAAAAAACCATTATATTTTCTTTTGAAAATATGCCGACATTCTTCCTTCTTCCTCAAATACTTCTTTCCTCTCAAATCCATTTTTCTCCAGTACCCGGATAGAGGCTACATTATTTAAAAATGTAAATGCTCCAACAGTCTCTGGCTGGAACTTTTCGGAGATTTTTTCCTTTACTTCTGCCGCAGTTTTTCCATCATCTTAGTATAATTTTTCCGTTCATGCGGAAACATGCACTGGCTACAATCTTTCACACCTTTTTCTGTGTATCTGAAATTTCCACCACACTCTGCTCCTTTTAAGTACAGTGGGCAGAAACAAAACAGACAGTTAAAATTGTCCGGATCGTCTGTCTTATGACATGGGAAATACTCACATTGCTTATGGGAAAAAAATTTATAAAATTCTGACATAGTTTCTCCTTTTTCTTCTGTTTACCTGATTTGTTTTCGTTATCTTCTCTCTTCACTCCACTCTAATATAACTCCTGTGTTAGCGTCAATCTCAAATTCGTATTCTCTCTGATTGTAGATGATGTCCCCTTCATATTTATACTGTCCATCATCGTTGTCAAGTTCCATCCGGATATCAGACTCTGTCGCCCCCGGAACTCTTTCTAATGCCGTTTGCATTGCCTGTTCCTGGCTGACCGCCACATTTGCTCCTGCGCTTTGTGACTGATTATTTTGCGTATTATTCTGCTGTCCATTTTGTGCTGCCTGTGCAGATTCGTTCCCCTGCGTATCCTTATCTTGTGCTGCCGTATTGGAAGCGACACTTTCTGTATCAGCAGTTAAGATTGTCCCGTCTTCCGCTGCGATTTCATAATCGTATTCTGTTCCATTTGCATCGAATTGAATTTCATAGATCATTCTTCCGTCATCTCTGTCTTTCGATGTTTTTAGTCTTGTCGCTTCCTCCTTCGTCACACCCGCATCTTGAAGTGCCGCTTCCAGTGCTGCATCTTTTCCAATGTCCTTTCCACCTGTGAACCCACATCCCGTGGTTGCTCCTAATACACTGATTGCTACGATTCCTGCTGCCATATATTTTTTCATCATATCTGTTTTCTCCTTTTCTTCTTTTTTTCTTTCTTGTTTCTTACTTTGTATCTGAATCATACAGTAGAAACATTAAAAGAACATTAGAAAATACTTAAAAAGGAATATAAAATGTAAATCTGCTTCCTTCCCCTTCTCTGCTCTCAACAGACACTCTGCCACCGTGCGCTTCGGCAATCCATTTTACCATAGAAAGTCCAAGCCCAAAATGGCTTCCATCTGTGCGCGAAGTGTCTGCACGGTAAAAGCGTTCCCAGATATGTTCCATGTCATGCACAGAAATCCCAATTCCATTATCTTCCACGATTCCGACTACATTTTCTTCCTTTACCTGCAAAGAAATTTTTACAATCCCACCTTCTCTTCCATAAAAAACAGCATTGGATACGAGATTGACAACCATCCGGATATAGAAACTTTCATCCACTTGTGCATAAATATCCGGAGTAATCTCAGTTCTGACCGTAATTTCTTTTTCCTCTGCGATCATCTGCTGTTCTTCCGCAATGATCTGTGTCAGTTCACTGAGATTTACCCTCTCTTTATTCAACTTCTGCCTTCCTTCATCTGCCCGGGATAACAAAAGCAGGCTGGAAATCAGCCCCGCCATCTCTCTCGCCTTTTTTGCAATCAGCTCAATCTGCTCTCTCTGTCTGTCCGTCAATGTTTCCTCGGAAAGACATGCATCACACTGTGCCAGCATTACACTCACCGGAGTGCGCAGTTCATGAGAAACATCGGAAGTAAACCGCTTTTCTCTTTGAAATACCATTTCCAGCTGTTCCAGCATCCCGTCAAAGGTCTGTGCCAAATGGTAGATTTCATCTTTACTTTCTTTTTGCTCCTCTGTCAGCCCTACTCGTTTGGACAGATCTGCATCCGATTGGATCTGCCGGACCGTGTCTGTCATTTTTTTTACTGGGAGCAATGCCCTTTTCGTAAACTGATAACCCAAAAATGCTGCTGCCAATGTGAAAAGCGGGAGCAGGATCACTGCAAACCGCATCGTAATCTGAAAGCTTTCTTCTGCATCATTGATGGACGCCATCCCCCTCACATAAACATTCTGCCCGTTTTCCAGCCGATACAACACATCATACAAATACCATTTCTGCTTATTCTCTTTGATCTCACGCATAGTTCCATCTTCAAGCGCATAGGCATTCTCGATTCCATACGGAACTTTTCCATATAGAAAATACCCGCTTTCATCGTACAGAGACAGATAAATCCCCTTTTCTACAGAATAAAAATCATTGTCTACTTCCAGCCTGCCATCTTCTATTTCAATCTCCTCAACACTCTTTTGCACAGAGTTCTCCAGCTGATTTTTCACAGAAGCCAGCACTTTTCTGCCACTCATAGAGAATAAAATTCCAAGTGTGGTGCAGGTAATCAAAAGCAGGAATGTTGTGTAGAACAATGTCAGTCTTGCTTTTAATGTCCATCGCTTCATACTTTCTCCTTCAGCACATATCCGGCGCCACGAACTGTATGGATCAATTTTTCCTTGAACGGTTCGTCAATCTTTTTTCGCAGATAGCGAATGTATACATCAATCACATTAGAACCGCCCGCATAATCATAATTCCACAAGTGCTGCTCCAATTTTTCCCGCGACAATACAATTCCTTTGTTCTGAATCATATAGCGCAGCAAGGCAAACTCCTTGCCGGACAGCTGGATTTCCTTCCCATCCCGAAATACTTGATGCGTATCTACATGAACTTCCAAATCGCCTTCTCTATAACACGAATCCTCTGATTTCTCAGGCCGCCTCAAAAGTACCCGGATCCTTGCAAGTAATTCCTCAAATGCAAATGGCTTCACGAGATAATCATTGGCACCTGCATCCAATCCCCGCACCCGGTCCTCAACACTGTCTTTTGCCGTCAAAAGAAGCACCGGGACATGTTTATTTTTCTGGCGAATTTCCCGAAGTACCGATAGCCCATCCTTTTTTGGCATCATAATATCAAGAATTACGACATCATACTCTGCCCCTGCAAGATAATCAAGAGCTGCCTCCCCATCCATACAGGAATCCACACTATAATGCTGTGCCATCAGCCGCTGCGCCAGAATCTTATTTAAATCTCTTTCATCCTCTGCAATCAAAATCCGCATCTCGTTTTCTTCCTTCTTTCTGCTTCTTTTGGTAAATTATAACACAGCTGCCTGTTTTCGTCATTTTCTTTTCCCTTATATTTTTTCTATACTCTCCACACATCGGGTAGGAGGTAAATAATTATTTTATTTACCGTCCTCCCACACCACCGTACATACGGTTCCGTATACGGCGGTT